>JBKHHL010000013.1:0-28237 GCA_046539175.1 Desulfosudaceae bacterium | reverse complement strand
CCCCCGCGTCAGCCCCTGTTGACAAAGTCCTGATTTTGTAATATTGTTATTTTTTTATAACTCGAAGACCGGGCTGGTCGCGGGCCGGCCGGAACAACAGTACCAGAAAGGTCGCCATCAGGACGGCGCCTGAAAATGAACCGGAATATTTCAACAAAAGGAGCTTTTTATGGCAAGGAACCATTTTTTCACATCAGAATCTGTTACTTCAGGACATCCTGATAAACTGGCGGATTGTATTTCCGACTCTATTCTTGACGCCCTGCTGGCCCAGGATAAAAATAGCCGGGTAGCCTGCGAAACCATGGTAACCACCGGTCTGGCGCTGGTGGCCGGAGAAATCACCTCTCAGGCCCAGGTCAGCTTTCCGGACATTATCCGGGAAACCATCCGCGACATCGGCTACACCTCTTCGGAAATGGGCTTTGACTGCGATACCTGCGCCGTTATGACCAGCCTCGACAAGCAGTCCCCGGACATAGCCCAGGGTGTCAATGAATCAGACGGTCTTTACAAGGAGCAGGGTGCCGGCGACCAGGGTCTGATGTTCGGCTATGCCTGCGATGAAACCCCGGAACTGATGCCCTCGCCGATCCTTTACGCCCACAAACTGACCAAGCAGCTTGCGGAAGCGCGGTCTACTGGCCAGCTTGATTTTCTGCGGCCGGACGGCAAATCACAGGTCACCATCGAATACGAAGATGACCAGCCCAAGCGGGTGGATACCATCGTCATCTCCACCCAGCACAATCCGGATGTCAGCTACGATCAAATCAAAGACACCGTTATCGACCAGATCATTAAACCGGTCATCCCGGAAAATTTCATTGACGAAAATACCCGCTATTTTATCAATCCCACCGGCAAATTCGTGGTGGGTGGTCCCATGGGCGACTGCGGCCTGACCGGGCGGAAAATCATTGTTGATACTTACGGCGGCCAGGGTCGGCACGGCGGTGGCTGCTTCTCCGGAAAAGATCCTTCCAAAGTAGACCGCAGCGCCGCCTACATGGGCCGACACGTGGCTAAAAATATCGTCGCCTCGGGTATCGCCTCCAAATGTGAAGTTCAGGTGGCCTATGCCATCGGCGTGGCCGAACCGGTCTCGGTGAGGGTAGATTTCATGGGCACGGGAAAAATCGAAGAAGTTAAAGCCGAAGCCATCGTCCGCGAAGTGTTTGATCTGCGGCCGGCCGCCATCATCGATTATCTGGACCTGAAGCGTCCCATATACAGATCCACGGCCGCCTATGGTCACTTCGGCCGAACCGAGCGGGACGGGCTGTTCACCTGGGAAGAAGTCAACAAAGCCGATGAGATCCGATCCAAGGCAGGCCTGTAAAGTTTGTAATTTTCCGATCACTCGCCTTGCAGAAAGACGGCGCGCTTAAAAGCAGGTAACATAGCCAGAGAAAAAGCGTGATCCGGACGAACACATGGACGAGACAAGGGATTTTACGAAAACTCAGAAACGAGGGAACCTCAAAAACCCGGCTCTCCCCTCAGGGAGGCCGGGTTTTTTTATATCACGCACGAGATAAGGCAGCTACCACACCAGCGGCTTGTAGATCCAGCCGGAATCACCATCGGCATGCCTGATATGAACCCAGTCATCCTTGATGTTGACCACCTTGAAGGGGACCCCGCTCTGAACCTTGAAAGCTATGGGAAAATTTGTTCCCGGGCCCTGGCGGACATTGCACTCCCCTTTTTTAACGATAACGGTATCGGTCCGATCCAACAGAGAACTGTGAATCCAGCCCTGATCCCCTTCATAATCCCTGAACTTGAACCAATCGCCTTGTTTTTCCACCACTTCCACCGGAAAATACTTCTCCACCCGCCAGAGAATATCGTGATTTTTACCCGGGCCCCGGCGAATATTAACGCTTGAGGAGGAAACCGCGTATCTTTCCTGGCACCGGGCCTCCGCGGCCAGGACGCAGCAGAACATCAGCACGGTCAAAAACATCAGTCTTCGGGGATTAATCATACCTGCCTCCATGGTTGACGGCGACGCGGCGCAACGCCGATATCGGAATTTTCCGGAATTTGTCTTATTTGACGGCTTCATAACCGGAACATAGGAGTTGCACAAAGCCGTCATACCTGATGAAAAATCATGTCGGGCAGTTCCAGGCAAGTCAGGGTATAGCCGTAAACCGCCCCGGTATCAATCCCAATCTTGTTGTCCTGAATCATCACCTCGGAAAAGGGAGTATGCCCGAAAATAACCTTTTTACCAAAATCATAGTCAGAATTGATAAAGCTTTTTCTGATCCATAAAAGGTCTTCAGGCTTTTGATGATCCAGGGCCACCCCTTCCCGCAAACCGGCGTGAACGAAGATATAATCATCGGTTTCATAATACAGCTGCAGGGAATTGAAAAAATCCAGGTGTGACCGGGGAATGGCCAGATCACCATTGTGGTCGGTATATTCTTTCAATGTCTTTTCGCCGCCGTTGAACAAAAAGGTGATTTCATCTTCTCCGGAAAGATAGTTGAAAAACATCTCTTCATGGTTGCCTTTTAAAAAGACAATATGATCATGTTTTTTTTGCAGGGCAACCAGAAAATCGACCACGTTATAAGAGCTGTCGCCCCGGTCAAGATAGTCGCCAAGAAACACCAGGGTATCTTCGCTGTAATCAGGATTGATTTTATCAATCAAATCCCGCAGCTTCAGATCACAACCGTGAATGTCACCAAAGGCGAAAATCTTACCCATGATATTGTCTTATTATTCCTTTCCAGGCCGGCGGGAGCCGGCGCGGCTTTTACTTTTCGATCTGCAACGAACTTAAGTTTTTACTTGGTTTCCATCCATAAATGGCCTTTTTCCGCAATCTCTACGTCAAACTGCGGGGTTGCTTGTGCGGCGTACGTCCAGTACGCCTCCGCGCAACCCCTTGTTTTCCTTGACCTTGCGAAAAAATTCACATTTCTGGATTGGAAACACCAGATGGTGCCATCCATATGAAATGGATGGACACTACTTGGCCGCCCCAACAGAAACCTGCCACGACAGACACAGGCCGAATTTATTATTTTATCGTCCGGGCCATAAAAAATCAAGCCAGCCCCACAAATTGCCCGCCCTGATAAATAGCGAACGCCGCCAGCCAGGCTACCAGGGTGGTGTAAGCGACGTTAAAAGCGGCCCAGCGGACGGAACCGGTTTCCCGCCTGATAGCTACCACGGTAGCGATGCAGGGGATGTAAAGCAGCACGAAGACCATCATGGCCAGAGCCGACAGGGGCGTCATGCCGGAAGCTCGCAACGCCTGCCGCAGGGCGCCGCTGCTTTCTCCATCCACGGCATAAAGCACTCCCAGGGAACTGATCACGATTTCCTTGGCCACAAATCCGGTCAGCAGGGCCACACTGCCCCGCCAGTCGATACCGATTGGCTCAAAAGCCGGCGCGATAAAAGACCCGATCCTGCCCATGTATACTTTTTCCGAGCGCTCCCGGTCTTTTTCCTGCCGCACCGCCTTGAGACGAGCCGACTCTTCGACGGCCAGCGCCCGGCGGGCGGACTCATCCTCGACCCCGGCCTTTTGCGCGGCATAAGCCGTCTTGATTCGCGCCATCCTGGCTTCATAATCAGTATCATATTGAATATCCGCGGGAAAAGACGACAGCCCCCAGATGACAATCGACCCCGCCAGGATAACCCCGCCCATCTTTTTCAAAAATTGCCTGGCCCGGTCCCACATATGAATCAACAGCCCTTTTAACATGGGGGCTCGATAGGGGGGCAGTTCCATGACAAAAGGAGCGTCCTCGCCCTTTAAAAGGGTGGAGCGAAATAGCCGGCCGCTGACAATGGCCATCAGAACACCCAGCAGGTAGATGGAAAAAATAACAGTACCGGCCTGGCGCGGGAAAAAAGTCCCGGCCAGAATAATATATACCGGCAGACGGGCCGAACAGGACATGAACGGCGTAATCAAAATGGTCAGGATCCGGTCTTTCCGGTTATCCAGAGTACGGGCGGCCATGATGGCGGGCACGCTGCAGCCGAATCCCATCAGCATGGGGATAAAGGATTTGCCGTGCAGCCCGATCAGATGCATGATGCGGTCCATCAAAAAAGCCGCCCGGGCCATGTAGCCCGTGTCTTCGAACAGGGCGATGCAGAAAAACAGTATCATAATATTGGGCAAAAAAACGGCCACGCTACCAACCCCGGCCAGAACCCCATCCCGGATAAACATCTTCACCAACCCATCCGGCAGCAGAGCGTCGGCCACCTGGGAAGCCATGGAAAAACCGGCTTCGATCCATTCCATGGGATAAGCGCCCAGGCTGAAGGTCAGCTGAAACATCAACCAGATGAAGAAAATAAATATCGGGAAACCCAGAAACTTGTCGGTCAAAACCAGGTCAATATTACGGGAGACATCCACCCGGCTCTTTTTGGTAACGGCTACCACTTCCTTGATGATACCGGCGATAAACCCGTATCTTTCATCGGTCATGACAATTTCCGGATCCTCGTCATAAATATCCATCAGCCGCTTGCGCAGCCGTTCCGTCTTCTCCAGCAGATCCCGACCGGCCGCGCCGCCGGTTCGATTGATCCGCTCCCGGACAATTTCATCGTGTTCCAGCAGTTTTATGGCGATCCAGCGACTGCTGTAAAATGAGCCGCCGGCCTCGTCAATCAGCGTCTGAAGTTCGGCAATAGCCGCTTCCACGTCCCGGTTATACCTGACCCGCCTTTCCGGCTGGGTGCTTGTGCCGGATTCAGCCAGCCGGATGATCTTATCCAGCAGCTCGGACAGCCCTTTCCCTTTGTTGCCGACCGTAAAAGCCACCTCCACGTCGAGCAACTCGGACAACTTGGCGTCATCAATGGTAATGCCTTTTGACTCGGCCAGATCGGCCATGTTAAGAGCGAACAGCACCTTGCAGTCCAGCTCGCGGATCTGGGTGGCCAGGTAAAGATTACGCTCCAGATTAGAGGCGTCAATGATAACAACGACCACATCCGGGGATTCATCCAGAATAAAATTACGGGCGATGATTTCTTCCACCGAAAAAGGGGTCAGGCTGTATGTTCCGGGCAGGTCGACGATTTCAACATTATAGCCACCGTGCTGAATAAACCCCTCTTTCTTGGCCACGGTTACCCCGGACCAGTTGCCGACCTTCTGCCGGGTGCCGGTAAGTTGATTGAATATGGTGGTTTTACCGGAATTGGGATTGCCGGCCAGAGCCACCTTTAGATATGGTTTATCCACGACTGCCTGTCCTATCTTTCCGCGGTCACAAGCTCCACCTCGATCCGGGCGGCTTCTTCCACGCGCAGGGAGATGGAGTAGCCTTTGATCCGCAGCTCCAGGGGATCTTTCAGGGGAGCGTACTTTTCCACGTAAGCTGTTGCTCCCTTAATAATACCCATTTCCTGAAGTCTTCGGCGAAAGTGGCCCTTACCGCCGATACGTATAATCCTGGCGGTCTGCCCTTCCCGCATTTCGCTCATTACCACCGCGCCATCTCCCGTCCTTACCGTCGGTTATGATTATAAAGACCTTCTGTTCCGGCAGATATTTTCAGCCTCTATACTGAAAACCCCGCTGAAAACTATTTTGATCACGCCGTCGGCATTTTAAAATTGTAAAACATACTATAATAACAGGCCCGGACGTTCGGCGCAAGAAAATATCATATCTGAACATCAATATCAGAACTGTCAGATCCGTAAATAATCAACCACGATGAAAATTGCATTTGCCCTCTTAAGGGGATATGATAAAAAGATTCCGGATTACTTTTAAATTATGTCCGGAACCGAAACGACATAAAACAACCCTGACGGTAGAGGAGCAGCATCGTTGAAAATTATTATCGTCGGTGCCGGCGAGGTTGGTTTTCATACCGCCAGCCGGCTGTCCATAGAGCACAAGGATGTCGTCGTCATTGACCGCGACCCGAACGCTTTACGCCGCATTTCCGAAAGTGCCGATGTACAGACCATCGCGGGATCGGGCAGCAGCCCGATTGTCCTGGCAGAGGCCGGCGTCAAGGAGGCCGAGATAGTGCTGGCGGTCACCGACAGCGACGAAACCAACCTGGTGGCCTGCCTGGTGGCCAATATCATCTCCCCCTCCACTAAAAAGCTGGCCCGCATCAGAAGCGGTGATTTTGACGGCTATCATGATATTTTCAGGGAAAAAGCTCCCTATATTGACACGGTTATCAATCCGGAAATCGAAGTTATCAATACCATTGAAGGTCTTATCAGCGTTCCCGGAGCGGTGGAAGTCCGGGCCCTGGCTGATGGTCGCCTGCGACTGATCGCGGTGCGCATGGCCAATGATTCGCCGCTGGCCGGACAATTATTATCCGAAGTGGCCCGGCAAACCGGAGACAGTAATTTCCTGGTGGCCGCCATTGTCCGCAATGAAAAAATGATTGTGCCGCACGGCAACAATCGTCTTCTGCCTAATGATATCGTTTATTTTATCAGTGACAAAAAGAGGCTGTCCGGTTCCCTGAAAGTATTTGACAAAATCGCCCGTCCGGTCCACCGGGCGCTTATCATCGGCGGCGGACGTCTCGGCCTGCGACTGGCGCAGCGCTTTGAAAAACTTGACATTAAAACGAAAATCATTGAACTTAATCCGGACCGCTGTGCCAAACTGGCCGAGGCGATGAACAAAACGGTGGTCCTCCAGGGCAATGGTTCCGACCAGGAACTGTTGTTAGAAGAGCACATCCAGGACATGGACGTGGTCGTCAGCCTGACCGACGACGAACAGACCAATATTCTGACCTCGCTGCTGGCCAGCCGGCTGGGAGCGGCCAATACCGTGACCAAGATATCAAAGTTCAACTATATTCCGCTGATGTCTACTATCGGCCTGGAGCAGGTGGTCAGCCCCCGTCTGTCGGCCATTAACAGTATTCTCCAGCACATTCGCAAAGGCAAGGTGCTCTCGGCCATTTCTCTCAAGGAAGAACAGGCCGAGGTTCTGGAAGCGGTCGCCCTGTCCACTTCGGAGCTGGTCGGAAAACCTTTGCGCCAGGTAAACATGCCCAGGAGCACCTTGCTGATAGGTATCATCCGCGGCGAAAAAATTATCGTTCCCACCGGTGAGACCGTGGTGGAGCCCGAAGACAGGGTCCTGATCTTTGCCCAGAAGCAGGCCATTCCCAAAGTGGAAAAACTTCTTTCCGTTAAGCTGGAGTTTATTTAAATGCCCTTTGTTCGGCTGCCTGCTGCCGGGCCGGCTGTAAATTGACACCATGCTATTTTTGCTGGTTCCGGAAGGTTGAAGGAAATAGCCCCTGCTACCATGATTATTCCGGATAGATTTTCCCCTGCTTGGGATTTTAGCTTGATTTTTGGGGCCGGAGCATTTTAACTTGGTTTTCGTGTCGGACAACCCGCAAAAAATAATTTTTATTTTTTTATCAAGGAGATAAGGCCATGAAACAAAAATTTTCCCTGACCAGTAAAAGCAAGGACGAACTGGTTCTCACGGAATTTTCAGAGTTGGAAAAAAATGAATACACCATGATTTACACCACCACCTACGCCTGGCCGGAGATCCGAAAGGCCGCCAGGCAGGGACTGGAGATGCTTATGCCGGCCCTGCGCCACCAGGATTTTTTTCCGCCGGCGCCGATCCTGGAAAAAGTGGCCGGCGCCGTGCTGGAGCTGAGTAATTCCTCGGACCTGGATACCGTCGAAACAACAATTGATGATAACCATGTTTTTGAGGAGGAAGATCCGGATATAGATATCGAAGAGGACATAGAGCTGGATGATCTGGATGAAATACTGGAAACTGATGATAGTCTGGATGACGATGATGACCTGGTGGACGATGACAGTTAAGCAGTCGAACGCTTCTGGACGACGCCCCTGGCGGAGCCTGCCGGCATGAAAAACGTTCTCAGGGAACTTATCCGGGAAGCCGCCCGGGAAGGCTATCGGCAAGGGGAACTGACCAGCGACGAGTTTCCGGAAATAGAAGTGGAAGAACCCAGGATCCGGGAACACGGCGACTTTGCGACCAATTTCGCCATGGTTTCCGCTTCTATCCAGAAGATGCCGCCACGCCGGATCGCCGAAATAATCATCGCCGGCCTGGCTGACCGGGACGACCGGATTGCCGAAATGGCCATGGCCGGTCCGGGATTCATCAATTTTTTCATCAAGCCCCGGGCATGGCACCCGGTGCTGCTGGAAATAGACGGCCATGATGATTACGGCTCCTGCGACCTCGGAGAAGGCCAATCCATTCAGGTGGAGTTTGTCAGCGCCAACCCGACCGGACCGTTGCATGTGGGACATGGCCGCGGCGCCGCCGTCGGCGACAGCCTGGCCAACATCCTCGCTTTCTGCGGCTGGCAGGTGGCCCGGGAATATTATATCAACGACGCCGGCAACCAGATCAGCACCCTGGGCCGATCGGTTTATCTCCGCTGGCAGGAACAAAACGGACACGCCGTCGAATATCCGGATGATTGTTACCAGGGCGACTATATCCGGGCCCTGGCCGAACAGATCGCCCGGGAACCGGACCTCGACCTGAGCCGGGCCGATCCGGCCGAGGCCGTGTCGGCTTGTTCGGAGTTTGCCGCAAAGCGGATAATGGACGGCATCCGCGACGATCTGAAAAGTTTCGGTATCTCTTTTGACAACTGGTTCTCGGAAAAATCCCTGTTTGAATCAGAAGCAGTGGCCGGAGCCCTGCGGACCATCCGGGACAAAAATTTCGCTTACGAAGCGGAGGGCGCCCTGTGGTTCAAATCGGCTGAACTGGGCGACGAAAAAGATCGGGTGGTGGTTCGGGGCAACGGTGAAACCACTTACTTCGCCTCGGACATGGCCTATCACAAGAACAAGCTTGACCGGGGATTCAACCGCCTCGTCGACGTCTGGGGTGCCGATCACCACGGCTACGTGGCCCGGATCAAAGCGGCGGTTCAGGCCCTGACCGGCAGTCACGACGCCCTGGAGGTGATCCTGGTTCAACTGGTCAATCTGCTGCGGGAAGGCCGGCCCATCTCCATGTCAACCCGGGCCGGCTCCTTTGTGACCCTGCGGGAGGTAGTGGATGAAGTGGGCGTGGACGCGGCCCGCTTTATTTTTCTTTCCCGCCATTATGACAGCCCCCTGGATTTTGACCTGGAACTGGCCAAGAAAAAAAATAACGACAATCCGGTTTACTATGTCCAGTATGTCCACGCCCGGATTTCCAGCATTATCGGTAAAGCGGCGGAAAACGATATGGCCATGCCTGCCGCGGCGGAGACGGACCTGTCTTTACTGGACCAGAGCGAGGAGATCGAACTGATCAAGGCCCTGTCCCGCTATCCCGAAGTTGTCCGAACAGCCGCCCTGTGGATGGAGCCCCACCGCGTTACTTTTTATCTGCTCGATCTGGCCGCCGCTTTCCACTCCTATTATAACCGGCATAAGGTCCTGACCGATCAGGCCGCTCTGACCATGGCCCGGCTGGCGCTGGTAGGCGCGGTCAAAAAGATTATTAAAAGCGGACTGGCACTGCTCGGAGTTTCAGCGCCGGTCTCCATGTAGCTATCTGTGAAACCGGACCTATGGCTAAAAACAAGAAAAAAACCGGTTCCGAAAAACGGTTTTTTATTTCCTTATCAATAAAGGAAGCCACCGGCTGGCTGACCCTGGTGCTGTTTATCTGCGGCTGGTTTTTTGTTCTGGGCGTTGTGGTGGGCCGCTGGCATACCCCGGCGCCGGCAAGAGACGACGCCCTGCCGGAAAAACTGGTGGCGGCCCGGGAAAAAGCCCTGGCCGATCCCGGCCGGACGGCAACCCCGGATCCGGACGAAACACCGGAACTGCTTCCGGCCGGACGCGACGATTCGTTCGCATCAAAACAGCGGCCCGGGAAAAAGGAGGAAGCAACTCCGGCTAACGAGGCGCTTGAGCCTGAAATTAAAACCAAGACACCGCGAGCTGGAAAAGAGAAAGCAGCAGCTGAACCGGAAGTTGCAACTGAACCGGAAGTTGCAACTGAACCGGAAGCAGCAGCTGAACCGGAAGTTGCAACTGAACCGGAAGCAGCAGCTGAACCGGAAGTTGCCGCGGCCGCCGAGGAGGCTGCCTTCACCATCCAGATAGCCGCTGTCAAGGACGAAAAAAAAGCCCGTCGCCTGCTGACCAAATTGAAAAAAAATAATATCCCGGCCTATGTCAGGCAGGCCCGGCTGCCGGACGGCAGCGTCTGGTATCGGGTCCGGTGCGGCGCTTTCACGGACCGGTCCGCCGCCGATTCCATGATGACCGCCCTGAGAAAAAAAGATTACAGCCCCTTGCTGGTGAAGCAGTGAACGAGGCTCCGGCCGTAAATTCCCGCCACCGGGCTTGAGACCGCGGTAAGCCCCCGCACCATACTTGGTGAGCTTGCCACGGGAAAAGCCAACCGGCCTTAAACCGGTCTTGAACTTTTTGCAAAACCATCTTAAAATCACTTTTCCGGTTTAAGCTTTCCGGACTGATCCTTAAACTTGGGCCGCCCTTTCGGACGGATCCTGATCATTTGCGTACTGGAGAGCGCTGAGACGGATTACGGCTTTCAAAAAACAAGGTAAACACCAGACTACCCGAGGAGCAACCATGAACATCACGGAAGACGAGATCAAACATGTGGCCCGGCTGGCCCGGCTGGACGTTGACGATGCCGAGCTGCCCGTTTTCGCGGAACAGATCGGCAAGATTCTGGGGTACGTGGACAAACTCAACCAGGTTGCCACCGAGGCCATCTCCCCGACCGCCCAGGCCGTTTCCCTGGTGAACGCCTTTCGCGAAGACCAGCCGGGAGAAAGAATTGACAATCAGGACAGCCTGGCCAACGCCCCGGCCGAAGACTCGGGGTTGTTTGAAGTGCCCCGGATTATCGACTGATCAACCGGTCCGGCCAGCGAAAAAACCGACTGAATATTTTCATCCCGACATTGTTCACTTTAACTTCAGGAACCAACCGGATTACAGCTCATGGAACTGTTTAAACTGACCCTGCACCAGGCCGCCGACCTGCTTCACAAACGGGAAATTTCCGCCGCGGACCTGACCGAAGCCGTCCTGGAAAGGGTGGCGACCATTGATGATAAAATCGGGGCCTACCTGACCGTGGCCGCGGAACCGGCCCGGGCCCAGGCCAGGGCCGCTGACAAGCGCATCGCGGCCGGGGATCACACCGCCCTGACCGGCATTCCCCTGTCCATCAAGGATATTATCTGTACCCGGGGGTTACCCACCACCTGCGCTTCCAAAATCCTGGAAAATTTCGTGCCGACTTACGACGCCACAGTCATTGAAAAATTAAAAACAGAAGGGGCTGTTATTCTTGGCAAGGTTAACCTGGATGAATTCGGCATGGGTTCTTCCACTGAAAATTCAGCCAGGCGGATCACCCGTAACCCCTGGGATCTGATCCGCGTCCCCGGCGGATCCAGCGGCGGCTCGGCCGCCGCTGTGGCGGCTGATATGTGCCTGGGATCATTAGGCTCGGACACGGGCGGCTCCATCCGCCAGCCGGCCTCGCATTGCGGAATAGTCGGGCTTAAACCTTCCTACGGACGGGTCTCCCGGTTCGGGCTGGTGGCTTTCGCCTCTTCCCTGGATCAGATCGGGGTACTGACCAAAGATGTCACCGACAGCGCCATGCTCCTGCGAGCCATTGCCGGCCACGACCGGCGGGATTCCACCTCGGTGCCCGAAGAGGCGCCCGACTTCACCGCCAGGGCCGCCTCCAACCTGAAGGGGGTCCGCGTCGGTATCTGCCGGGAATATCAGGAGGCCGAGGGACTTGACCCGGAGGTGGCCGCGGCCGTAAACCGGGCTGTCCGGCAGATCGAATCTCTGGGTGGCCAATGCGTTGAAATTTCCCTGCCACACACCGCTTACGCCGTGGCGGCATACTATGTTCTGGCTCCGGCCGAAGCCAGCTCTAACCTGGCCCGGTACGATGGTGTCAAGTATGGTTTCCGGGACAGCCAGGCCGACGACCTGCTGTCCATGTACTCCCGGACCAGGTCAGCCGGTTTCGGCCGAGAGGTTAAACGGCGCATAATTATAGGCACCTATTGTCTCTCTTCAGGTTATTATGACGCCTATTATCTCAAAGCCTCCCGGGTGCGCTCCCTGATTGCCGATGATTTTAAGACGGCCTTTCAAAGTTGCGACCTGATCGCCTCGCCGGTAGCTCCCGAACCGGCTTTCAGCATCGGTTCCCAGACGAACGACCCGCTCCGGATGTACCTGTCCGATATTTTTACCCTGTCCGCCAACCTGGCCGGCGTGCCGGCCATGTCGCTGCCCTGCGGGTTTTCCTCGGCCGGACTGCCCATCGGACTTCAGCTGACCGGCCGCCATTTTGACGAAAGCCGTCTGATTCAAGTCGCCTGGCACCTGGAACAGGCCCTGGGAGTGTCGGCTCAAAAACCAACGCTGTAACCAGAGGAGGAACATCATGACAACCATAATGCCGGAAGGTGAAAACATACGCAAAGCGGTACGGTGGGTTTCCGAAGAACGCCTGGCCGCGCCGGATAAAAATCCCGAAACGATTGCCAATGAGGCTGTCCTGAAATTTGATTTGTCTCCTAATGAGGCGGAATACCTGGTCAGATTCGTTACGGCTGAATAACCCTGTCGTGGCGGCCCCGGCCCTGGACGCGCCTGCGTCCAGGGCCTTTGTTGCGGCCCGGATATTTACCATGACCTTTATTCCGCCAATCCCGAACAGCAATTGGTAATTTAAGAAGCCGCTGAAAGATATTACAACATTTTGAAATACCGAGACAAAACAGTATTTATTAAAAACCCCTGAAAGGTCCGGGTCGGCAATGTCACGCATCACCATCCTCCCCGAAATCCTGTCCAATAAAATCGCGGCCGGCGAGGTGGTGGAACGGCCCGCTTCGGTGGTCAAGGAATTAATCGAAAACGCCATCGACGCCGGCAGTACCAGCATTACCGTGAAAGTGGAACGCGGGGGGAGAGCCCTGATTCAGGTGGCTGACAACGGCACCGGCATGACCCGGGACGACGCCCTGCTGTGCCTGGAACGCTACGCCACCAGCAAGCTGGTGGACGAGGCCGACCTCTTTTCCATCAGCACTCTGGGATTCCGGGGAGAAGCCCTGCCCAGCATCGCCTCGGTCTCTGATTTTTCGTTGGTAACGCGGCCGGCTTCGGATGAGGCCGGCACCGAGATTATCGTTTCCGGCGGAAAAATCCGGGATGTCCGGGCGGCCGGAGCTCCGGCCGGGACCATGGTCGAAGTCCGCCGGCTCTTCTTCAACACCCCGGCCCGCCGTAAATTTTTAAAAGCGGAAGCCACGGAAATAGGCCACATCGCCGACATAACCGCCGCTTTCGCCCTGTGCCGTCACGATATCCATTTCCAATTGCGGCATAACGGCAAAACGATTAAAAACTGGCCGCGCGCGGCCGAGCCGTCGGCCAGAATCGCTGACGTACTCGGCCGGGAAACCGGCCAGGGCCTGCGACCGATAAATTTTTCCGACGACCACCTGACCATCAGCGGCTGGATTTCTTCACCCCGGGTAACCCGCCGCACTTCCAAGCGGATCTACCTGTTTGTCAACGGCCGAATTGTCCATGACAGGGGCCTGCGATACGCTCTTTTCGAAGGCTACCGCGGCCGGATCGTCAAAGGCACCTTTCCGGTGGCGGCCCTTTTTCTGAAGGTTCCTTTTGACCGGGTCGACGTCAATGTCCACCCCACCAAGAGCGAGGTTAAATTCGCGGACCAGCGGCGAATATATAAGTGTCTCCAACAGGCCGTGGCCGCGGTGTGGTCCGCCCAGACCACCCCGCCCCGGACACCGGCGGGCGACGGTCCGTCTGTCCCGGACCGCGACCCGGCGGTAAGAATGCCGGGGGTGGCGGAGCGGGTTTCACCCTATCCGGGCCGGCAAACCTCCCTGGAACTGACCACGGACACGCCGCCGTGGCGGGAAGCGCCGCTCCGCCCGCCGGCCTCCGGAAGGTCCGGCCGAACCGAACCAGGAGAACCAGGCAAGGCGCCGGACATTCCGCCCCGGGAAATTCCTTCGCCGGAAGCGCCGGGCGATCGTTTTTTCTCCGGGTTGACGGTGGTGGGACAGTTTCACGACTCCTATATCGTGGCTGAAACCGACCAGGACTTGATCCTGATTGATCAGCACGCGGCTCATGAACGCGTCGTGTTTGACCGATTAAAAAGCCGGGCCCGCCGGCAGAAGCCGGCCAGCCAGAGTCTGCTGATACCGGAAACGGTGGAATTGACCTATCAGGAAGCGGCGGCCCTGGAAAGCCTGCTGGAAGAATTCAACCGGTTGGGCCTGGTTATTGAGACCTTTGGCGGAAACACCTTTGTCATAAAAGCCGTGCCGGACATTCTGGCGGAGGTTGAAGCAGCCCCGCTGGTGGAGGAGCTGGCCGCCAGACTGGCCGAAACCGGTCTGGCCCCGGATATGACATCGAAAATCGACGACTGCCTGCATGTCATGGCTTGCCACAGCGCCGTCAGAGCCAACCAACGCCTGTCCGAACAGGAAATGCGGGCTCTGCTGGTTCGACTGGATGAGTGCGATAACCCCTGGCATTGCCCCCATGGCCGGCCCACTTCCATCAACTGGCCCCGGGGAGAAATTGAACGGTCGTTCAAGCGAATCGTCTGAACTCTTTACCACCGCTCTATCACGGATATTTCACGAGAGACCTGGTCCCATGCCTTTTTCATCAATCAAATTTTACTGGCTGGCCGCCGGCATATTCGCTGTCCTGTTTGTGATTCTGCTTTCAGCCCGGCTGGGAGTTATTACCGATTGGCCGGGCTTTAAGGAGGCTGACCAGGTAAAGGTGGATCAGTCCCTGCCGGACCGGGAATCCTGGATGAACATCTTGCGGGACGGCAAAAAAATCGGCTATACGCACTCCATCTTCAGCGATACCGGCGCGGGCTATCACCTTGAAGAAACCATCTTTTTACGGATAACGACCCTGGGGCTCTCCCACCAGGTACATCTGAAAATATCCGGACAACTGCGGGACGACCTTTCCCTGGCGGCTTTTGAAAGCCGTTTTGATTCCGGCCGGTTCTCTTTTACCGCCGCCGGCACCGTGACCGACCAGTCTCTGGAGTTGACTACCACCGCGGCCGGCCGCACCGACACCACCACGATTCCCGTGGAAACCCCGATCTATTTATCGGCCGGCCTGATGCAAATTGTCCGCGACTCCGGACTGAACCCGGGCGAAACCATGAACATGACCATGTTCGACCCGACCAGCCTGTCTTCGGTACCGGTCCGGGTGTCCGCGGCCGGCCGGGAAACCATAACCATCGGGGACCAATCGCATTCGGCCACCCGGCTGGACATCCATGTCAACGGCCTGACGCAGACAACCTGGATCAACAAAAAGGGCGAAATTCTGAAAGAGGAGGGGCTGATGGGTCTCACCCGGGTAAAAACCGACCAGCGCCGGGCTCTGGCCGGTCCCCTTGAGGACAGTAACGACATTACCGCCGAGGTATCGGTGCCGGTCCAGGTCAAGCTGCCTGATCCCTCCGCCTTGAAGCGGCTGACCGTCGCCATCAGCGGGATTGAAACCAATCGCCTGGATTTGTCCGGCGGGCGTCAGGTCCTGTCTGGGGACAGGCTGACCGTCACTCGGGAATCTCTTGAAAAACCCGCCCCGCCGGAGCTTTCCCGGGAGGAAAGGGAGCCTTTTCTGGAGTCAAACCCGCTGATCCAGGCGGACGATCCCCGTATCCGGAAGCAGGCCGCCGCCATCACGGCCAAGGCCGATTCCATGGCCCGGAAAGCTGAACTGCTGCTGGACTGGGTTTACCGCAATATCGACAAGCGCCCGGTCATATCTCTGCCCAATGCCTCGGCCACCCTGGCCAACCGGGAAGGAGACTGCAATGAACACGCCGTTCTGCTGGCCGCCCTGGCCCGGACAGAGGGTCTGCCGGCCCGGGTCGAGACCGGACTGGTGTATTTAAACGGCCGCTTTCACTATCACGCCTGGAACAGCTTCTATCTGAAGGGATGGATCACGGCTGACGCCGCTCTGGGGCAATTTCCGGCGGATGTCACCCACATCAGGCTGACCGGAGGTGATCCTGACAGCACCTTTGATCTGATTCCGGTCATCGGCCGGCTGAAGTTGCGGGTGATCAACTTTTCACCCCGTAGTTCGGAAAGCATTATTCCCCCAGCGCCCTGAGAGACGCTTTTTTCTTTTCAAACTCTTCCTGAAGGAGGCTTCGAAAAGGGGCTCCACTTGATCATTTTATTTTTTTTTGCGATAACCAAAAGACCTGAATCAAAAAAAGACTGCCGGACGGAACTGATATATCCGGTGGAGATCTCAGCCGGAGATCTCAGCTGGAGATTTTTTGATAATTTTTTTTCTCCGAAAAAGGAGTGTGTGCATGGCGGACACCGATAAAAAATATCAGGTTCTTTTCTATGGTGAAATCTCGCCCGGCGCGGATATCGAACAGGTTAAGGACAATCTGGCCAAAGCCTTCAAGGCTGACCGCGATCAAATTGAGGCCTTATTCACCGGCCAGAAAAAGGTCGTCAAAAAAAATGCCTCCCGGTCGGCAGGCCTGAAGATAAAACGGATATTTGAATCCGCCGGCGCGGTCTGCGTCGTACTCTCCCAGGGAGATCAGGACGACCGGACCGGGGTTGTTCCACCGGAAAAATCTGCCGCGGCTGATGTTGTCGAAGGAGAGGCCGGGACCGGCCAAAACAGCCGGGACCCGGTCGACGATTCTGCCGGTCAGTCCTCTTTCAAAAAGCCTCCGCCGGTTCCGGTTGCCCGGGAGACCCGGGATACCCACATCAACAAAATAGTTCTGATGTTGCTGACCTTTTTCCTGGGCGCCCTGGGGGTGCATAAATTCTACCTGGGCAAGTATCTCCAGGGTGTGCTTTATCTGCTTTTCTGCTGGACAGCCATTCCGGCGCTGATCGCCCTGATCGAATTTGTCTTGTACGCCCTCACCAGCGAAGAAGAGATTAACAACCGCTATTCCCCCGGTTCCTCCCCCCTGGTTATTATAATGGCGGTCATCTCCCCGGTCATTGCCATTATCCTGGTGACACTCGTCGCCATAATAGTGACCGTGTTTCTGCTGGCCAGCCACAGCGACAGCCTCAGCGCCGCTTTTTTTAAACTTGTTTCTTCCGGGACAATTACCGATTTGCAAGCGACTACTTTCGGACCCGCCCCCCCGTCCAGCCCGGCCACCCCGGACCAGGCCGGTCCGGCATCACCCCAACCCGGCCAGGCCTCCGGTAAAATCCGGGGTCTTGACTTCACGGTGGAGCAAGCTTCCGTGCAGAATCAGGCCGGGGTGCTGGACCTGAAGCAAGGGGAAGATTCTTTTGCCGATCAGGAAATAATTATCTTTCTGTTTTTAAACCAGGAGAGCGTCTCCGAAAAAACCTTTGACATCAGCCCGGACGACGACACCATCAGCAGGCCGCACATTCATCTGCGCTGGAGAACCGAGGAATCAGGACCGCCCCAGTCCAGTGTGATTATGAATGACTATACCCTGCGGTTAACGTTTGACCGGATTATCGACGATTCGGTCAAGGGGCATATCGACCTGACCATCCCCGGCGACCGGGAAACTTACGTCAGAGGAGACTTTACCGCTATCATTAAAGATCAATAAATTCGGATAGTCATGAAATCAAACCAGGCTGACATGAGACGGACCCGGACAAACCGGTTCCAGCACCCGGAAAAGCCTTCCCGGCAGAGGATTCTGGCGGCCGGCCGGAGCGTTTTCACGGCCTGGCCATACGGCGCGGCCAGTGTACGGAAAATAGAGCAGGCCGGGGGATTTAACTACGCCCTGCTGCGCTATTACTTCGGTTCCAAAAAAGGGTTGTTTGACGCGGTGGCGGCCGATCTGGCCGACCAGTACCGGTTTTTCCTGCCGTCCCTGTTCGAACGAGCCCTGGCCCGGAGCCATCCCGAGCAAGGCCTGGCCCTGTTTATCGATGAACTGGTCGACTTCGGCCTGGCCCGCCCGGAAGGACCATCCCTGGTCATGCAAAACATCGGTGAATCTCGGCACCTGGACGCTACGGCTCTGTCCCCGGCGGCCATGCGCCGGGCCTTGGACGGCATTCAAAATGGTCTCAGAACTTCCCGGTGGACGAATATTTCCGACCGGAAACTGGCCGGAGCGGTCTTCGCCTTTGTGGTTTTAACCGCCAATTTTATCGGGGCCGGATCGTTTCACGCCGCTTCTCTGGGGCTCAGCGCCGATCCCGGCCGGTACGGACAATGGGTCAAAGAAGCCCTGTTAAGCGTTTTTGAGCCCTTTCTCAAAGCCTCTCTGGCGCCGGACTGGAAAAAGAACCAGGTAAAAAAGCATGATCTTGAAATAACCATTCCCCCCATCTCGGCCAGGCGGCTGGAGAGAGCCGCTTCCGGCCGGACCTCTCTTGACAGGAAGGAGACCAAGGGCGACCGGACGCGGGCAAAGATTCTTGACGCCGCCCAGGCCGTTTTCACAAAAAAAGACTACCATACCGCCAGTATCCGCATGATCGGACGACAGGGCGGTTTTGACTTTACTATCATTCACCACTATTTTCCGACCAAGCGTGATCTGGCGGAAGCAGTCACCCACCGGATTTTCGCGGATTTTTTTAAGACCTCGTCTGACTGGTGGCAGGACTTTGCCGCCGAGAACGCTGACCGGCCGCTGCGCTTACGTCCGGCCATGTCTCAGTATTTTAAACGCTTGCTGAACTATTATTTTGCTCATCCTTCCGCTCCGGCCTTACTGATGCAGAACATAGCCCGGTCCGGGGAACAGGAGCCCCTGCCCGGGCTTGATCAATCACTATTATTCTTCAACGGCATTCTAGAACGCTTGAAGTTCCTTCTGCCGGTAACGGCCAGCGAAGAATCCATCCGTAAATGGCAGTATTGTCTGACAACCCTCATTACCAACTGCGTCGGAGCGCCCCGCTACCCGGCCGGGATGGTTGACCTGGCGCCAGACAGCACCGCCTACCGTCAATGGATACTGATGGTGATCCTGGAAACATTTTATCCCGGGCTGAGGCTTATGCTGTCGGAAAAAGAACCTTAATCACCTGCTTCAAATTTTCCGTGCCGCCCGTCACCGGCGGCAAAACGGGCGGCGCCCTCAAGGCTTTCGCCGCTTTTAATGGTGTCCAGCCCCAGCTCAAATTCATGGCGCATGGCCCGCTCAAACTCCAGATCGACCTGCTCATAAGCGGATCGCCGGTCAGATCGCAGGCACTGCCAAGGGAAACCGGCCAGTTGACGGGCCAGATCCAGGGCCGCTGCCAGGGCCCGGCCGGCCGGGACGACCCGGTTGGCCAGGCCCATTTGCCCGGCCTCATCCGCGGCCACCGGCCGGCCGGTCAAAATCATGTCCAGAGCCCGGGACAGGCCGATCATCCGGGGCAATCTCACCGTGCCGCCGTCAATCAGAGGCACGCCCCAGCGACGGCAAAAAACGCCGAACACGGCGCTCTCATCAGCCACCCGCAAATCACACATCAGGGACAGCTCCAAACCTCCGGCCACGGCGTAACCCGATACAGCGGCAATAACCGGCTTGGAAAAAATCATCCGGGTTGGCCCCATGGGCGCCTCCCCTTCGGCTTCCAGGCGGTTGACCCGCTCATCCAGGCCGGCCAACCTGGTCAGGTCGGCTCCGGCGCAGAAATTATCGCCCGCGCCGGTCAAGACAGCCACCCTGGCCTGGTCATCAGACTCAAAGTCACCAAAGACCCGGGCCAGGGCTTCGGCCGTGGGACGGTCCACGGCATTGCGTTTTTCAGGACGATTGATGGTGATAATTGTCACCGGCCCGTCTTTTTCCGTCAATACCGACAAAAGTCCCTCCTGTTTACGAACCCGGTCTGGCCCGAATCGACTCGTCAATATCAGATCTATATATTACGGGCGGCCTCATGCCCTTCATGCACCGCGTACACAATCTTACGGGGCTGCTTGGCGTCACCCACCAGGATCAACCGGTAATCACCACTCAACTGATCGGCCAGTTCGTTGTTGGGTCGGGAGCCAATGGCCATGACCACGGCATCAACCTCAATCACGCGTTCTTCACCGTTGACTTCGCCGACTATACCGGATTCGTTGATCTCCTTGACCTGAAATTGATTAATTCCTTCCACACCGCACTCCTGCAAGCATTGCAGCACTACCCATTTAGTCCCCGGTCCAATATTATGACCCATCTTGTCCAGCATCTCCAGTTGAGTGACCTTTTTGCCTTCATGGGAAAGGTGCAGGCTGACATCACAACCGGTGCCGCCGCCGCCGATGACGGCCACGGTTTGTCCGGGCACCTTGGTGCCGGCCAGCACTTCCCAGGCATGAATCACTTTAGGCGAATCAACGCCCTTGATGGGAGGATTGGCCGGAGTGGCCCCGGCCGCGTAGATAACCACCTCGGGATCAGCGGCCGCCACCTTGTCCGGATCAGCCGGGCAGTTGAGCTTGACCTCCACGCCCAACTCCGGCAGGATGGCCCTGAAATACTCCGGAGCTAACGCGAATTCCTGAAAGTTCGGCGTCTGACAGGCCAGATTCAACTGACCGCCCAGTCGATCGGCTTTTTCCATCAGGGTTACCTGATGTCCCCGTAAAGAGGCAACCCGAGCGGCCTCGCATCCGGCCGGGCCACCGCCGATAACCAGGACGCGGCGGGGCTTGTCGGAGGGGATGATTTCCCCCAGCTCAGCCTCCCGGCAGGCCTCGGCGTTGAGGGCGCACATAACCGGTTTGCCTTCAAACAGGCTGTCCATGCAGTTCATGCAGGCAATGCAACGGCGGACCAGGTCGGGACGACCCTGCTTGACCCGGTTGGGCAGATCCGGATCGCAAACCAGCGGCCGGGCCAGGCTGACCATATCGGACCGGCCTTCCGCCAGGATCTCTTCAGCCAGCTCCGGGCTGTTGATGCGATTGGAAGCCGCCACCGGGGCGCGCTCCAGCACGCTTTTAATGCCTTCAGCCATCCAGACAAATCCGCCGCGGGGAACATTCATGGTAATCATGGGGTCCTTGGATTCATGCCAGCCGGCCGTCAGGTTAAAGGCGTCCACTCCGGCCGCTTCCCATATCTTCGCGAATTCTTTCATGTCTTCCAGCTTGTTCCCGCCCGGAATCATCTCATCGCCCACCATGCGCACGAAGATGGGATAATCCTCGCCCACCCTGGCCCGCACGGCCTTGATAATTTCGGTGCCGAAACGGGCCCGGTTTTCCAGGCTGCCGCCGTATTCGTCGGTCCGCAGATTGGTGACGGGACTCATGAACTGGCTGATGAGATAACCGGCACTGGCGATAAGCTCAACGCAGTCATACCCGGCCTGTCTGGCCCGGGCCGCGGCCGCCGCGAAAGCCTCCACGATGTCTTTGATCTCCGCCACGGTCAGCGGCCGGGGTTTTTCTTTGGAAAAAATCGGGGGGGCCACGTCCGAGGCACTGACAGCCTGGTTACCGGTCAAAAAGGTCATTTCGTAACGGCCCGGATGCCACAATTGAATACTGGCCCGGGTGTCATACTTTTGAATAGCGTCCACTACCCGTTTATGGCCCTCGATGAAACGATCATCAGAAATGTCCAGCCCCATGACCATACCGGGCACAACCGGGCTGATCCCGACCGTCACCAAGCCGGCGCCGCCCTGGGCCCTTCTTTCATAGTAGGCCACGATAGCGTCATTAGCCTCTCCCATGGCCAGGTTGACCGTCAGGGCGGGCATAATCATGCGGTTGGGAATAGTCATTGATTTAATCGTGATCGGTTCCAGCAAATGCTTAAATTCCGTCATAACGCACCTCTTTCCTTTATATCGGTTGCCCGGCCATGTCGTCCCCTTCCATTGAGGCAATGGGGTCCCTGGCCAGAATCAGCGAGATCAGGGCCTGCTTAAAAACTTCCCGCTGGTCTTCCGGAAAAACTTTCATCAACTCCTCGTTTACTTTAAATCTTAATGCCCGCAGCTCGTCCTTCATGGCCAGTCCCTTGTCTGTAAGACAAATCAGGATAGCCCGCCGATCGTCGGGATTGCGCTGACGGTAAACGAAACCGGACTTTTCCAGCCGATCGATCAGTCCGGTCAGGGTGGCTGAATCATAGCGCAGCAACTCTCCCAGCCGCGTCGGGGAAACCTGATCAACCACCCAGAGGCATTCGACTATCAGATATTGAGCCGGCGTCAAACCGTAGGGCTCCAGAAGAAGCCGCAACTCCCTTTGAGCGGCCTGGGCGGCCCGGGACAGCAAAAAACAGACGCAGGAACGGGGATCATCCGGATTGCTTAGTACATCATTCTCTTTTATATATTTATCTTGCATACATAATATATGTATATAAGGCCGGTACCGGTGTCAACCTTTTTTCGCTTGGTCAATTTTCAGGAAAGGTTCGGGCTGGAAGAAGAAGCGGCCTCAGGCCCTGGCCGGAACTCAGTCGTTGCTGTCAAAATGCGAGAATCTCATGGAAAAAGTCCCCTTGCCCTGGGTGGACGAGCGCAGGGAGGTGGAATAGCCGAACATGCGCGAAAGGGGCGCCGTCACTTTCAGAATCTGCAGTTCAGCCTGGGCGTCCACAGATTCAATTTTGCCACCGCGAGAGTTGAGATCGCCGATAACGTCTCCAAGATAAGGCTCCGGCACAAAGACATCCACCGCCATAATCGGCTCCAACAGAAAAGGTCCCCCCTGGGACAGGGCCTCTTTGCAGGCCATGGAAGCGGCCACCGTGAAAGCCAGTTCGGTACTCAGGCCCTCCCTGAAAGAGCCGCCGGTCAAGACCGCCTCGACATCCGCCACCGGATAACCCATATAGGAACCGCTGGCAAAGGCTTCCAGAACGCCTTTTTCCACGGCCGGCAGGTATTCGGCCGGGACCGCAGCCGGGTCGGCCTTGGACCGGAAGCGATGTCCTTTACCGCGGGAGGTAGGCCGCAGGGTCAGGGCGACTTCCGCGAAATGTCGCTGGCCGGCGATTTCCCGATCAAATACCGCCGTAGCCGAAGCTCTGTTGGCAATGGTTTCACGGTAAACCACCTGGGGTTTGCCCACATTGACGCTGGTTTTAAACTCTCGCTGCATCCGGCTGACGATAATATCCAGGTGCAGCTCACCCATTCCGGACAGAATCATCTGGCCGGTATCCTCATCATTCCGAACCCGCAGGGAGGGATCCTCGGCCGAGTACTTGGCCAGAACCTCATCCAGCTTTTCCTGATCGGCATGAGTCTTGGGTTCAATGGCGATGGAAATAACCGGCTCTTCGAACTCCATCTTCTCCAGCAGAACCGGGTGAGACACCCTGCAAAGAGTCTCACCGGTGGAGGAGTCTTTCAGCCCGACAACGCCCACAATAGCGCCCGGCCCGACTTCATCAACTCGTTCCCGCTTATTGGCGTGCATCTTCAGGATGCGGGATATCTTTTCCTTTTGATCGCGCAAAGGATTGTAAACATCTTCGCCGGCTTTCAAACAGCCGCTGTAAATCCTGACATAGGATAATTTTCTGCCCTCGATGATGGCCACCTTGAATATCAGCGCGGCCAGAGGGGCCGACTCCCTGGGTTCACACCGAACCACCTCCTCGGTTCCGGGATTGAGACCTTCAATCGGCGGCACCTCGACCGGGCTGGGCAGATACATGGTTATGGCGTCCAGCAGCGGTTGAATACCCTTGTTTTTAAGCGCGCTGCCGCACAATATCGGCACCAGGGCAAGGGCGATGGTCGCCTGGCGGATGGCCGCTATCAGATCTTTCTCCGCCACCGCCTGTCCGGAAATATAGGCTTCCATGATATCATCATTTACGTCGGCCAGGGTTTCCATCAACTTATCCCGGTATTCGTCGGCGGTCTCCCGGTACTCTTCAGGAACTTCCCTGACCTCGAAAGAGGCGCCCCTGGAATCGTCATCCCAGACGATATACTTGTCCGCCAGAAGGTCAATAACCCCGGAAAAAGAGTCTTCCCGGCCTACCGGCAGTTGCAGAATCAGGGGCGTCGTTCGCAGCTTGGTCCTCATCATGTCCACGGTGCGGTGAAAATCCGCGCCAACCCGATCCATTTTATTAACAAAGGCGATTTTGGGCACCTGGTACTTATCCGCCTGATGCCAGACGGTTTCAGACTGGGGCTCCACTCCGCCCACGGCGCAGAAAACCCCCACCGCCCCGTCCAGGACCCGCAGGGAGCGCTCCACTTCAATGGTAAAATCAACGTGGCCGGGGGTATCGATCAGCTGAATTTCAGCCTGCTTCCATTGACAGGTAGTTACGGCCGAAGTGATGGTAATACCGCGTTGCTGTTCGTCCGGCATCCAGTCCATAAAGGCCTCGCCGTCATGAACTTCACCAATTTTATGGGACCGGCCGGTGTAAAAGAGAATCCGTTCGGTTACCGTGGTTTTGCCGGCGTCAATGTGGGCGATAATGCCGATATTTCGTAAATTATTAATGGATATTTTTTTTGTCATTGTATAATTCGCAGATCCGCGTCCAGGGGCAACCGCAGGTCAATATGTCCCGCCAGGGTTTCTGCTTCCCGGCCATCCACGAGAATTTTCACCTGCTTCACCTCGTTCATGTTCAACACCAGAGAATTAACCACCGAGTAAATCGTGAACCGCTCCGCCCCGGAGCCGCCCGGGTGTTTCTCCCGCAGGGCTCCGGAAAAATCGACGTAGGCCAGCCCGTCGTCCGTCACATGCAGAGCCCGACAGACGGTCTTCCCGGGAATGGTGGCCTCAAGGTTCCGGCTGACCGGCCCCTTGATCAGGGCCTCCAGAATATTGCGGCCGAACCGGACCGGATCAGCAGCGCCTTCCAGGCGCCGTTTTTCCGCCACCAGGTGATCGCCGCCGGCGTCTCCGAAATACAGGAAAACCTCCCGGACTCCGCGGGCGTCATCCGGCGCCGCCAACCGGACACCGGTTTCCGCGCTCTCTGGCCGGCCACTGGCGATCAGCATAACATAAAAAACGATACCGGCAATAAGGATTGCCGCCGCCGCAAATATGCTATACAAAAAAATCCGCTTTTTGTCCATGGCCGGTTTCCTTCCCGGAAAAAGACACTGCCTGCCGCCTCAGCAATTATGGTCTTATAAAAAATCCACAGGAAACGGCAAAGTGAAAACTGCCCGTTCATCTTAAGCAGGCCGCGCCGGCGTGGTAAATCTTCACTGGAAGAAAGCCCGGGCGGCAAAACGGCCGGCCGGAAATCCCGGTCGGCCGTGATATCATTGCAAAAACCATCTGACAAGAAAACCGGATCAGGAGATACATACTTTGCGAACCATCATCAAATCGCAATTGCCGGCAAAAACCTTTTCAATACCATCCTGCAACAGAGTTCGCATGCCCTCTTCCATGGCTTTGGCCCGCATCTCCTCTACTGTTTTCTGAGAGATAATCATCCGTTTCAGCTCATCCGTGCCAAGCAACAGTTCATGAATGCCCATCCGGCCCCGGTAGCCGGTATTGTTACAGACGTTGCAGCCTTTGGGTTTATAAAGGGTCAAATCGTCGGTATAGTCAATATTGAGATTTTTTTTGAATATCTCCTCGCCACCATAGATCCGGACCAGTTCATCGTACTCTTTCCGGGAGGGGTGATAGCCCTTTTTACAGTCCTTGCACAGGGTGCGCACCAGCCGCTGGGCCAGAATGCACAACAGGGCGTCGGCAAAATTGTACGGATCCATACCCATGTCCAGCAACCGGGTAATACTTTCCGGGGCGCTGTTGGTATGCAGGGTGGAGAAGACCAGATGGCCGGTCAGGGAGGCCTCAATGCCGATATGGGTGGTTTCCTTGTCCCGCATTTCGCCGACCATGATGACGTCCGGATCGGCCCGGAGGAAGGAGCGCATGGCCGCGGCAAAGTCAAACCCGATTTTGGGCTTAACCTGCACCTGCCGCAGACCCGACTGGGTAATTTCAACCGGATCTTCCGCCGTCCAGATTTTGGTTTCCGTTTTATTGATTTTTCGCAGGGCCGAATGAAGGGTGGTGGTTTTACCTGAACCGGTCGGGCCGCACACAAAAACGATTCCATAGGGCTTGGTGACGCAATCCAGAAAATTCCTGAGATTATCCTTGGCAAAACCCATTTTTTCCAGAGGCAGGGGTTCTCCGGCGGCCAGAATACGCATGACCACGTCTTCCAGCCCGCCCTGGGTTGGTACGGTGGCGACTCGCAGTTCTATGTCCAGCCCGCCGAACTTCTTGAATTTAATTTTTCCGTCCTGGGGCTTCCGTCGTTCCGCGATATCCAGGTCTGACATAATCTTTAACCGGGACACCACCGCGGCCTTGTAATGATAGGGAATGGTCTGGTACAGCATGCAGGCGCCGTCCACCCGGATCCGGACTTCGGTGTTTCTTTTGCCGGGATAAGGCTCAATATGAATATCCGAGGCGTTCCGATTGTAAGCGTCCATGATCATTTTATTGACCAGCTGAACAATGGCACTGCTCTCTTCGTCCAGCCCGGCAGCATCATCTTCTATTTCATCCTCTTCTTCCTGCATCTGGGCCAGAATATCATCGATGGAAGCGGACTCTTTCGCGCTGGAGGTGAACAGTTCGATAAAATCGTAGATATCTTCTTTAAATGACACGCAGAAGCGGAGGCTGCGGCCGGAAAAAAGCGCCTTGATTTCATTTATGCGCTGAATGTCGTAGGGATTATCAATGGCTATCTGGACCTCCCCGTCAGTAGTGGTTCCCAGGGGCACCCAGACATTGTTTTTCATGAACGGAACCTTGACCCCGGCCAGCAACTCACCCGGAATCGGCACCTGGCTATCATAGGGGCGATAGGGAGTATCATAATATTTGGACAGAGATTCCCCGATTTCATTCTTGGGAACATTGTACTCCTTGATCAGGATCTCTTCGACGGTCTTTTTGGCCTCCCTGGCCGCGGCAGTGGCATTTTTTAATTCTTTCTGGGTAACAATGTGATTTTCGAGCAGATAATCAAACTTTCCCCGGCCTTTCTTAGCAGCCGCCATTTTTTTCTGGTTATAAAGACCGATGCCCATTGTTTCAGCCAGATCGGCCAGATTTTTTTCATCCTCCTCGCTGAACTTCTTTTTATCTTTGCAATTGATCAGCTGAATCGCGCCGATCAGCATCTTCTTGAAAACAATCGGCGCCACCAGCATCTGCCTGGAGGTAAAGCCGGTGCGCTTATCCCAGCGATCATCATAATTAAGGGCGGGATCAATATAGGTCAACTCCCGTTTATCATAAACATCCTTGATATTGAGAATCTTCTGCTTTTGAGCGGCGCAACCGGCGATGCTCTCCGATGAAAGCGGCACCCGGATTTCCTCTACTTCGCCCCCGGATTTATATCTGGAAACCAGTTCCCGCTTGATACCATCAACATAATAGATGGTAATTCGCTCGGCGCTAAAAAGGCCTAAAAGATCATCCTTGATATCAATCAGAAGCTCATCCAGGTTGGAGGCGGCAAATATTTTTTTGTTTACTTCCTTGACCCGCTGTTTGTAGGCGTCATCAACACCTGTATCCTCTGTGGTAACCGAAACAGCCATAATAACGTCCTTTTTACCATGATATTGGTTTAATTTACTGCCGCCGCCCGGCCGGAAGGACGCCCCGGTGTCGGCGAAAACGACTGTTTTTGAAGGCCTCGTCAAGCTGGCCACTGGTTTATGCTATCTGTGATTCCACCAATTAAACGGCGTCAGGCTGACAGGGGACTTTTACCAGGCCGTCATTTTGTTTTCAGATATTTTCCATGGGTGTATATTTTTTTTATACCACCCCCGATCAACATGACAGACATTATAACCAGGCAGACCCGAATAAAAACAGCTGTGGCAGGGTGATCGGCAAAGGCATCCAGGGTTTCTCCCAACAAATAAACCCGGACAATAACCCCGACTCCGGCCAGCGCCAGCAATACCCCCCAGATAATCTGAACTGACGCTTGTTTATTGTTCATGGCCAAGACGATACTTTCCTTGATTTTACACTTCCGGCCAGGCTATCCCGAAACAACTACCCGGAACAACTACCCCGATCGCTCAAAAACCCTGTTATTCCGGATAAACATATTTTTTTATTATAACCGACCGGACCGGTTTATGTCAAGCAGGGTTGTCCGACC
>JBKHHL010000105.1:0-9438 GCA_046539175.1 Desulfosudaceae bacterium | reverse complement strand
CGTCCAGCAGGTGATGATAAGTTTTTGACATCAGGGTGGGGCCGCCCCAGGCGGCATCCACGTGAAAGAACAGGTTCTCTTCGGCGCAGATTTCCCCGATCTGTCGCAGGGGGTCGATAGCCCCGGTTTCAGTAGCACCGGCTATGCCGACCACCGCGATTATCCGGCTGTCGCCCGCTTGCTTGATCCTGGTGATGGTCCGCCGCAAACAATCTATATTGAGCCGGTGATCGGAATCCACGTCAATGGCGACAATGTTGCGGTTACCCAGGCCGAGCAGGCCGCCGGCTTTACGCAGGGAATAATGCCCCCGCCGGGAGACCAGCACGACGCTATTCTTGATCTGGTAATGCTGATAAGCCGCCGGTACGCCTTCAATCTCGATACCCCCGAAGTCGCCATCCGGCCCCAAAGCCAGATTGCGGGCCACCCACAAGGCCGTCAGATTGGCGGTTGTGCCGCCTTCGACAAAACATCCCAGGGTAGAATCCGCGTTCTGGACGTGCTCCTGGTAGAAATTATCCGGAAGGTCAAAGATAAGCCGGTGGATTTTTGCCAAAACCTGTTTTTCCAGAACGGAAAAGACCTTGGATGTTTCGACTTTAACCACGTTCTGGTTAAGAGCCGCGGCAATGGTTTTCAAATGAACCATGAAAAAAGGGATGGCCGAGGTCATGTGCCCGACAAAGTATGGCGAAGCCACATTCACGGCATGGGGTGATATTTCCCTGATCAGTTCCCGGATAACTTCGGCCAGCTTTTTTTCCGGGTTGTCACTGATAACGGTGTTGGTGAAATCCCGGGAAAGTTCCCTGAGGCTGATGGCTTCGGTGATGCCGACGTGTTTGCCCAGAAATTCGTGCAGGCCGAACAGGATCTGTTCCATGTATTTAACCAGGGTTGCCCGGCAGGCCTCGTCCTCGGGACGGATAAAGGTACGCATCAGGGTCTGCCAGTCGGCGATCAGCCCGGAGGAGGCAGCCGGATCAGGCGCTGTCTCTTCCCTTGGAGTGGTATTCATCATTCGGTTATCCTGTTCCGCGTGTTTATTGGCGACCGCCAACGGCTTTGCCCGGCGTCTGCTTCGCCGGCCCGGTTTTTTTATCAGAATCAAAACCGGTTATTGGGTTTTTACCGTGTTTTCGGAAAATATCAAGGTAAAATCAAGTTTTTTGTCCAGTCTTTTTGAAAAAAATTAAAAAATATGGTTGGCTTTGTCTGGTGAATGCCATCAGCCGGGGAGTGACATAAATAAAATGATCCGG
Source organism: Desulfosudaceae bacterium (assembly GCA_046539175.1). GTDB lineage: Bacteria > Desulfobacterota > Desulfobacteria > Desulfobacterales > Desulfosudaceae > CAYTQK01. Next base: position 8,173 of record JBKHHL010000105.1, on the reverse strand, counting down.
GACAGTCTGGGAGGTTGACATAACAGGAAACTTTATATAGAAAAGACATTTAACCGGGGACGCCGGCATCATACCCGGGAAGTTTACAAAGTCGTCATTAATCATGGCTTCGTAAAAAGTCGAGATTTACCATACTTCGTCACCCCGGCGGAGGCCGGGGTCCAGTAAAATCAAATAGTTCTGGATTCCGGCCTTCGCCGGAATGACAAGGTAGGGACTTTTTACGAGTACGTCATTAATAATTTTGCCCGTAAAAGGATTGCTTGCAGGAGAAACGCATGGACAAAACAATTATAATCAATAACCAGGAGCTGTCCTTTGCCAGAGGCGAGACTATCCTGGACGTGGCCCGGCGTAACGGCATTGACATACCCACTTTATGTCATCTGGCCGGAACAACTCCCACCGGCACCTGTCGGGTTTGCGTGGTAGCGGTGGCCGGACGGGATGAGCTGTTGCCGGCCTGCGCGACCCCGGCTGAAGAGCAGATGGTGGTTGAAACCGAATCACCTGAAGTGATCGCTTCGCGCCGGGCTACCATTCGGGAGATGCTGTCGTCAGGCAACCATAATTGCGCGGTCAGCGGTACTTCGGGAAAAGACTGGACCACTTTTCAATTGTCGGTTCAGGACGCTGACGGAGCTGACGAGCTGTGCCCCGCCTGGGGGGACTGCCGGCTGCAGGATCTGGCCTATCGCTACCAGGTGACCGGGGTAGAGCCCGGCAAAGACGGCGCTCCCTATCCCATGGAGCTGGTAAACCCTTTTATTATGAGGGACTTTTCAAGGTGTATCCGCTGCGGCCGTTGTGTCAAGGCCTGTCGGGAGGTCCAGGTTAACAATGCCATTGATTGCCGAACTACGGCCGATGGTCTGATCGATAAAATTATTACCACTGACGACCGTCCCCTGGCTGATTCCGAGTGTGTTTTCTGCGGAGAGTGTGTCCAGGTATGCCCGGTTGGCGCCCTGGTGGAAAAAGACGTCCGCTTCAGCGCCCGGCCCTGGGAAACCCGTAAAATCAAGACTACCTGCAGTTATTGCGGGGTAGGCTGTCAGATGTATCTGCATGTCAGGGACAATACCGTGGTCAAGGTGACCGGAGCGGAAAACAGTCCTCCCAACTACGGCAGTCTTTGCGTTAAGGGGCGGTTCGGCTTTCCGTTTATCTCCTCCGAAGAACGACTGCATACTCCTCTTATCAAGGAAAACGGCCAATTCCGGGAGGCTGCCTGGGATGAAGCCATCGGCCTGGTGGCGGAAAAACTGACCGGGATAAAAAACCAGCACGGCCCGGACAGCATCGGCGTGTTTACTTCGGCCCGGATTACCAATGAAGAAAATTACCTGGCTCATAAGTTTACCCGGGGAGCTTTGAAAACCAATAATATTGATCATTGCGCCCGTCTCTGACATTCCTCCACGGTGGCCGGTCTGGCCGCCGCGTTTGGAAGTGGTGCCATGACCAATTCCATCGGAGATATTGAGAAGGCGGAAGTGATTCTGGCTACCGGTACCAATACCACTGAAAATCATCCCGTCATTTCATCTTTTGTTAAGCGGGCCGTGGAACAAAAAGGGGCTACCCTGTTCGTGGTTGATCCGCGCCGGATCAAGTTGAGCCGCTTCGCTCACCAATGGTTGCGACCCAATCCCGGCACGGACGTCGCCTGGATCAACGGGTTAATTCATGTAATCATCCGGGAATCACTGTTCGACCACGAGTTCGTGGATAATCGTACCACCGGTTTCCAGGACTTGAAGAACATGGTGGACAAGTTTACCCCGGAATTCGTGGAGAGTGTCACCGGTATCGCCGCCGATGATCTGGTGTCGGTGGCCAGGCAATACGCAGCGGCCAAACACGCCAGTATTCTTTACTGCATGGGTATTACTCAACACACCACCGGCACGGACAATGTCAAGTCACTGGCCAACCTGGCCATGCTGGGCGGTAACCTGGGCATTGAAGGCGGCGGGGTAAACCCCCTGCGCGGGCAGAATAATGTGCAGGGCGCCTGTGACATGGGAGGACTGCCCAACGTGTTGACTGCCTATCAGAAGGTGACGGATGAGGCCGCCCGGAAAAAATCCGAGGAGGCCTGGGGCGTCACGGACTTACCGTCTGAACCGGGCTATACCTTGACTGAGATGGTCCCCCTGGCTCATGAAGGGAAAATCAAGGCCCTTTATGTAATCGGGGAAAATCCGATGGTCTCGGATCCGGACCTGAACCACGCCAGGGCAAGTCTGGAACATCTTGATTTCATGGTGGTGCAGGATATTTTTATGACGGAAACCGCTCAAATGGCGGACGTGGTGCTGCCGTCGGCCTGTTGGGCGGAAAAGGACGGTACTTTCAGCAACACTGAACGACGGGTGCAGCGCGTCCGGCAGGCTGTCTCTCCTCCCGGTCAGGCCAGGCCGGACTGGGAGATTATTGCCGCCCTGTCAACAGCCATGGGTCTGCCCATGAACTATCAGAATCCGGAAGAGATCATGGCGGAACTGGCCCGGTTGACGCCATCTTATGGCGGAATTACTTATGACAGAATTGAACGGGAGGGCCTGCACTGGCCCTGTCCGGATACTTCTCACCCGGGGACACCAGTGCTTCACGTTGATAAGTTTCCGTGCGGCCGGGGAAAATTTCACGCCATAGATTACCTGCCGCCGGACGAACAGGTTGACGATGAATATCCCCTCTGCCTGACCACCGGCCGGCTGATTTATCACTATCATACCGGCACCATGACCAGGAAGAGTCAGGGGCTGAACGAACGGGCCCCGGAGAATTTCGTGGAAATTACCGCTGATGACGCCCGCCGTTTCGGACTGGAAGACGGGGGCATGGCCACCATCACTTCCCGGAGGGGTTCGATTAAAGCCAAGGTCAATGTTTCGGAGACCAGCGTGGCCGGTACGGTTTTTATCCCCTTTCATTTTGCCGAATCCGCGGTCAATCTTCTGACCAATGCCGCGCTTGATCCGGTCGCTAAAATTCCTGAATACAAGGTTTGCGCGGTGAAGCTGAGCCGGGCATAACCGGCTGACGCATCCGGACGGGTGGTCCGATCGGGTGGGTTTCCATATCCGGAAAAATGTTTTTACCGGTATCGATCAATCAACCAGGCCGGGTCATCCGGATATTTGCCGAATTCCAGGTTTATACCTGCTGTGACGCGAGGGAGGCGGATTTTTGTCCGTTGGAATATAATGCTTGTGTTAACCCGAAAACTGAACGAAAAGATTAGGGTTGGTAATGATATCGTTGTTACCGTAATTCAGATTGACAAGGGCAGTGTTAAACTGGGTTTCGAAGCCCCTTCTGACGTGGCCATTCACCGGGATGAAGTATACGAGAAGATCGCCGCTGATGATAAGGCCAAAACTAAATCTGGCCCTCCGGAGGATGACTCTGGTGAATAATGTCCTTAATTTAAATGATATTGCGATACTGTAAATTTTTTATGCCGATTTATTTCCGGTCTTAAAAACAAAAAAACTTCCTTCAGGTTCCGGCTTTCAGCCAAAAAGCGGATTTAACCCGGGCTGATTTTACAAAGGCCGGTCAGCGGCCTTTGAAACAGGGTGGCCGTTTTTCTGAAAAAGTCTCTAACCACCTAAGAAAATATCGAACAATCAGCTGATACCAGCCTGTTTTTAACCCGGCTTCCGGTTAAAAGACAGGGGCGATGAGTTTGACAGAAAAACTATTATTTACGATTGGTCGACCACGAGGAGACAGGCATGCATTACGAAGGAAACATGATCCGCCCACCCAGCGAAGCTTACAGCATCCTGCTGCAGGCCACCGTGGGCTGCTCCCATAATAAGTGTACTTTCTGCGGCGCTTACAAGGGTGTTCGCTTTAAAATCAAGTCGGACGAAATCATTATGGCGGATATTGATTTCGCAGCCCGGTATTGCCGCCATCAGGACCGGCTCTTTATCTGCGACGGGGACGCCCTGATTATTCCCCAGAAGCGACTGCTGCCGATTCTGGAGGAAATTGAACGCAAACTTCCCTGGGTCAGGCGGGTCGGTGTTTACGCCAACACCAAGGGTTTGAAGATGAAATCAGCCGAAGAGCTTTCCGAGCTGCGGGCCCATGGACTGAAGATCGCCTATATGGGCCTGGAAAGCGGCGATGATGAGATTCTGAAAAACGTGAACAAGGGCGCCACGGCCGAAACCATGATCGCCATGGGCCGGAAGGCCCGGCAGGCCGGTATAAAACTGTCTTTGACAGTATTGCTGGGGCTGGGCGGACGGGAGCGGTCGGAAATTCACGCCCGGGAAACCGGGCGGGTGCTGACTGCCATTGATCCCGAGTACGTGGGCGCTCTCAGCCTGATGCTGATCCCGGGAACCCCGCTTTACGAGGAATATGAAGCCGGCCGTTTCCCCATTCTGACTCCGGATGAGACCTTACGGGAGCTGCGCACCATGATTGCCCATACCGACCTGTCGAACGGTTTGTTTCACGCCAATCACGCTTCCAATTACCTGCCCATTAAAGCCAGCCTGCCGCGGGACAAGGAAGCTTCTTTGGAACTGATTGACCGGGCGCTGGCCGGGGAGATAGAACTGAAACCCGAACATATGAGAGCTTTGTAGATAAAACTGTTTTTAACCCGCATATTTCATGAAATATGCGGGTTAAAGCAGTCGCTGGCATAGATTTTAACAAACTACGAAAATTAATCAGGAGAGAGCCGATGGGGAATGATTCCGCCGGGCAAAATCCGGCCATTGACGATCTTTGTATCAACACCATACGCTGCCTGGCCATCGACGCCATTCAGAAAGCCAATTCCGGGCATCCCGGCGCGCCCATGGGGCTGGCACCGGCCGGGTACGTGCTCTGGACCAGAATAATGAATCATAATCCCAGGCAGCCTGACTGGAGCAACCGGGACCGTTTCGTCCTTTCCGGCGGCCATGCTTCCATGCTGCTGTACAGCCTGCTGCATCTGACCGGATATCCGCTTTCACTGGAAGATATCAAGCAGTTCCGCCAGCTGGGCAGCAAAACACCCGGTCATCCCGAATACGGGCTTACCCCGGGCGTGGAGACCACTACCGGTCCCCTGGGCCAGGGATTTGCCAATGCCGTCGGCCTGGCCATCGCGGAAAAACATCTGGGCGGGGTTTTCAATCGGGATGATCTTGATATTGTCAACCATTATACCTACGTTATGTGCGGTGACGGCGACCTCATGGAGGGGATCTCCTACGAGGCCGCTTCCCTGGCGGGTCATCTGGGACTGGGAAAATTGATCTGTCTTTACGATGATAACGATATCTCCATTGAAGGCAGCACCGATATCACCTTTACCGAAGACGTGGCCGCCCGTTTTCAGGCTTGCCGGTGGCAGGTCCTGCAGGTGGATAACGGTGACAACGCCGAAGCCATTTACACGGCCTTGCGGACCGCCCGCAATGAAACCGGCAGACCGTCTATGATTATTTTAAAAACTCATATCGCTCATGGCAGTCCCAACAAGCAGGATACCGCTGACGCCCACGGCGCGCCTCTGGGTGAGGACGAGGTGGTTCTGACCAAAAAACAGCTGGGATTTCCTCCTGACAAATATTTTCACGTCCCGGAAGAAGCTCTGGAAATTTTCCGCAAATGCCTGGACAAAGGAGAGGCCGCGGAAAAAGAGTGGATGGATAAATATGATCGTTATAAACAGTCTTATCCCGAACTGGCCGACCAGTGGATTAACGCCATCACCAATTTTCTGCCGTCTGAATGGGATGAGACCCTGCCGGATTTTAAGGCTGATGACGGCCCGATGGCGACCCGGGCGGCTTCGGGCAAAGTGCTCAACCGGATCGCGGAACTGGTACCGTCTCTGGTCGGCGGCTCGGCGGATCTGGCGCCGTCCAATAAAACCCTGCTGGCCTGTTGCGACGAATTCCAGAAAGATTGTTGTGAGCAACGTAATTTTCGTTTCGGCGTCCGGGAACACGCCATGGCCGCGATCATGTCCGGTATGTGCCTGCATGGCGGGCTGCGGCCATACGGCGGCACCTTTTTGATTTTTTCCGATTACATGCGGCCGGCCATCCGGGTGGCCTGTCTGATGAAGCTGCCCCTGATCTACGTTTTTACTCATGACAGCGTTGCCGTCGGTGAAGATGGTCCGACCCATCAGCCTGTTGAGCAGCTGGCAGCGTTACGCGCCATACCGGGCATGACGGTGATCAGGCCGGCCGATGCCACGGAAACCGCCGATGCCTGGCGCCAGGCCCTTAATAATAATTCCGGTCCGATCTGCCTGGCCCTGAGCCGGCAGAAACTGCCCGTGCTGGATTCCGCCAAAACCCGGGGGCAGCTGTCCAGCGGCGCTTACGTCCTGGAGGACGGCCCGGAGCAGCCGGATATTATTCTTATCGCCACCGGCGCGGAGGTGCACCTGGCCCTGGCGGCCAGGCCGCTTTTGAAGGAAAAACAGGTCAACGCACGGGTGGTCAGTATGCCCAGCTGGGAATTGTTTGAAAAAACGTCTCTGACCTATCAGGATTCGGTTCTTATCCCTGGTATTCCCAGGCTGGCGGTGGAAGCTGGTTCTTCACTGGGATGGGAACGTTACACCCTGAACAGGTGGGCCATGGTCGGTATTAACCGTTTCGGTACGTCGGCTCCCGGCGGAGAGGTGCTGGCCACATACGGTTTTACCCCGGAAAATGTCGTGGCCCGGGCCATCGCGGTTTTAAAAGGCGGGGAGGGGAAGGCGCGGTAAGGTCTGGCAGACGGCCGTTCTATGAGGCGATCAGCTCTTTCAAGCGGGTGACGGTTGCCCGGGAAAAATCTTCCGGAGCGCAGGGGAAGATGGCGTTGTTGGAGAAAATCGGGTCGGCTTCCAGGTCGTAGGGGGAACAGGCAACTGCCGCCGGCCACAGGGTCGTGTGCGGAATGGGCGAGTAGTAAGCCGGGATCGGGGTCAGGCCGGCCTCTTTCACGATGCCGATGGAAGCTTCCACCGTCTCCAGAGCTTGGCCGGGCAGGCCCACCAGCAGGTAAGCTCCGGTCTGCCGACGGGAAAACCCGGCCTGTTGCAGGCAGTTGACGGCCCGGAAAAATTCCTCCCCGGTTACCTTGGCATCAAACTCCAGGCGGCGGTCGAAAGCGGCGGTTTCCAGTCCCAGGCGGATTGTTTCAAACCCGGCTTTTTTCATGAGAGAAGCGGTGACACTGTCAATAGACCCGACATGCAGGGCGTTGGGAGTGTGAAAACGCAGGGGCAGATTTTTGCGGATGAGTCGCTCCGCCAGGGGCACGAAATGGCGCTCAGCGTCAATCAGCAGGGCGTCGTCATAAAACACAAAATCACGGACCCCAAAAGCGTGGTGCCAGTACTCGATATCTTCCACGACCCTGGCCGGGCTGCGCCGTGATCTTTCCGGATTTAGAAAGCTGGAGGCGCAGTAGGGGCAGGCAAAGGGGCAGCCCCGGCTGGTCAGCAGGGGGATATAGTTAATATGGTTTTGCAAGTCAAAGGCCGGCTGGGGCCAGGTATCGGTGTCTTCCGCATCATAGTCATAAACCAGATCTGTCCCGGTATGACGGGCAACCAGGGGGAGAATGTCCTTTTCTGAGGAGTGAACGGCGATCTCATCGGCGGCGCTGTTGGCGGCGGCGTGGTCGGAGCATAAAGTGGGATAGATGCCGCCCAGGATGACCGGTACCCGCGGAAAAACCTGCTTGATCAGCCTGATGGTTTCTTCCGCGCCGGGATACCAGTAAGTCATGATTGAGGTGACCAGGACCAGGTCGGGGCGGGGCAGGGCCCGCAGATCTGCCAGGAACCAATCCGGATCGATGCCATAGCGGCAGAAATGGCGCGGCAGATGAGCCAGACCGGCTGGTTTGGGCAGTCGGCTTTTGCGATAAGGTCCTCGTCCAAACCGGGCTACCGGGTCGGGCGGGGTGCCGGCGCGGGGGTGGAAGCGGTCAGTGCAGTCAAGGTAAGAGACTTCGCAGCCGTGATGGCGGAGCAGGCCGGCCAGAGACAGCAATCCCAGCGGTTTGGACCAGAAGTCGTAGGCGGCGAAGTCGTGGATCCAGGGGTTAACGCAAAGTATGGTCGGTTTCTGGCTCACGATCAGCCCGGATATTTCATGAATTTTTTCGACTATAATTGTTTAATCAATAAACTTCA
>JBKHHL010000104.1:0-9582 GCA_046539175.1 Desulfosudaceae bacterium | reverse complement strand
ATAAACAGTGTTTTTATCATTGAAAGACAATTGTGTCAACCCGGTATCCCGGATACTTACGAAGACGTCACTGATTGACTACAAAACCTGATTATTATATATAACCGGAATAATCAGAAAGATCATTACCAAATATTTCACAGGAGGGACAATGACTCCAAAGCAGCCGGTCGCCATCGTTGGCCTGGGGGGAGTTTTCCCGGAGGCGGACAATACCGACCTTTTCTGGCGGAACATCGTCAATCGGGTTGATGCCGTCACCGATATTCCGCCGGACCGCTGGGTCGTTCCGCCGGAAGAGGTTTACAGCCGGCAATTCGCCGAGGACAAAACCCATTCCCGCCGGGCCGGGGTGGTGGATCTGGATTTTGACGGACGTGGTTTTGAAATTGACCATTCCCTGCTGGAGCGTCTTGATCCGCTCTACCACTATATTCTGACCGCGGCCCGGGAGGCCTTTAGCTCCTGCCGCGCTTCTTCCATCAGTCGCAGCAAGACCGGGGTGGTGCTGGCCGCCATCGCGCTGCCCACCGTGGCCTCGGCCGCTCTTTCCAATCGTATCGGCCTGGGCCTGGTGGAAGACAAACTTTTTGGCGGCCATTCCCGGGAGGCGGTTCAGAAACCGGACCCCATCGAAGTTCTCGCCGCCAGGGTAACCAGCCAGCCGGCCTCGCTGCTGGCCCGGGCTTTTCGACTGGGCGGCGGCTCATACACCCTGGACGCCGCCTGTTCCACCTCGCTTTACGCGGTCAAGCTGGCCTGCGACGAACTTTGGTCCGGGCGGGCCGACGCCATGATCGCCGGCGGCGTGTCGCGGCCGGAAATTCTTTATACCCAGGTGGGTTTTACTCAACTGCGGGCTTTGTCGCCTTCCGGCCGTTGCGCGCCGTTTGACGCCGGGGCCGACGGTCTGGTGGTGGGTGAGGGCGCCGGGGTTTTTGTCTTAAAGCGTTTGTCCGACGCCCTTCGGGATGAGGACGAGATTCATGGCCTTATTCACGGTATCGGCCTGTCCAACGATATCGGCGGCAACCTGCTTTCTCCTGAAACCGAGGGCCAGTTGCGGGCCATGCGGGCCGCTTACCGCCAGGCCGGCTGGGCAATCGATGAGGTCGATATGATCGAATGCCACGGCACCGGCACCCCGGTGGGGGACGCCGTGGAACTGGCCAGCATGCGGGAATTATGGAAAGAAGCCGACTGGTCGGAAGGCCAATGCGCCATCGGCTCAGTCAAGTCCATGATCGGTCATCTGTTGACCGGGGCCGGCGCGGCCAGCCTGATCAAAACCCTGCTGGGGTTCCGGCATCAAACTTTGCCGCCGTCCATTAATTTCAATCAGCCCCTGCCGGACAGTCCTTTGCGGGACAGTCCTTTCCGGGTGCAGCGGCAAGCTCAACCGTGGCCGGCCCGGAAACCGGGCGCCCCGGTTCGGGCGGGGGTCAGCTCGTTCGGTTTTGGCGGCATTAACGCCCATATGCTGCTGGAACAGTGGCTGCAGCCAACGGACGCCGGGATGGTCCCGCCCGGCATTGGTTACCGGGGATTGGAGCCGTCTGCGACCACGCCGCCGCCACGACCACCCGCCGTGGCCGTCATCGGCATGGAAGGCGCCTTCGGCGAGACGACCGGATTGCGCGCCTTTCAGGAAGCTCTCTTTCGGGGAGACAGCCTGCTGACCAGAAGAGGGCCGGAGCGGTGGCGCGGCGGTGAGCGGATCGCCCGTGATTTTCTGGGGGCGGATATAAATCAGGGCGCTTTTATCGATGAATTGTCCATCCAGCTGGGAGAGTTCCGCATCCCTCCCCGGGAGATCGACCAGATCCTCTGTCAGCACTTGCTGATCCTGAAAGCCATGGCCGGCGCCATGGCGGACGCCGGTTTGTCCACCGCCCAGAAAAGGGTCGAGACCGGAGTCGTCGTCGGCATGGATTTTGACGTGGCCGCCAATGATTATCATTTCCGGTGGAATATCTCCAACGCCGTTTTTTCCTGGGAAAAAGCCTTTGACCTGAAACTGCCGGCCGAAGATCGTCAGTCCTGGATTGACGCCGTCAAAGACGCCTGGTCGCCGCCGCTGGTTTCCTCCCGGGTGATCGGCGCCCTGGGCGGCATCATGGCCAGCCGCGTCGCCAAGCAGTTTCAGCTGGGTGGTCCCGGCTTTGTGGTTTCCAGTGAAGCGGCTTCCGGCCTGCGGGCCCTTGAAATAGGCACCCGTTCCCTGCAGCAGCTTGAAACCGATTCTTTTCTGGTGGGCGCGGTGGATCTGCCCGGCGACCTCCGGCGGGTTATCAGCGATGATGTTTTGAGAGCCCACAGTCGGTCGGGGGTGGTCCGACCTTTTGATAAGGAGGCCGACGGCCTTTTGCCGGGCGAAGGCGCCGTCGCCCTGGTGCTGAAACGGCTGGATGACGCCGTGGCCGATGGCGACCGGATATATTCGGTGATCAGGGGCTTCGGCGCCGCCAACAGCCGGGATGTGCTGGACAATTCCCCGGATGAACAGGAAGCTCTCCTGGAAAAAGCAGTCTTTTCTTCCCTGGAACGGGTTTTCCGGGACGCGGATCTGCCGGCCGCTTCCATCTCCTACCTGGAAACTCATGGCAGCGGCCATCCCGTCGAGGATGGCGCCGAGGCCGGCGCCCTGGCCCGGTTCTTTTATGGTGACGCTCCGGCTGAAAAAAAGAATTGCGCCCTGGGATCGGCCAAGCCTAACATCGGTCACGCCGGTGCCGCGGCCGGCCTGGCCTCCTTTGTTAAAACCAGCCTGTGCCTGTATCAGCAGATTATCCCGCCCCTGGTTGAATATACCTCACCGGTCGGCCAGGTCTTTGAGTCGACCGGTTTTTACATGCCCCGTTTTCCCCAGTACTGGATCCGAAACCGGGTGAATGGTCCCCGTCGGGCCTGCACCTCGGCCATAACTTCGGACGGCAATTGTTACCAGGTAATCAGCGAGGAATATGAATACGGCCCTCGTCATTCGCCGGAATTGCTCGAACGGGTGATGGCCGAACGCGGTAAGCCTCTGGGACTGCGCCCGGGCAAGCCGGGCCTGTTCGTGGTGGAAGCCGACAACGACAGCGGGCTGATGGCCGGTCTGGACGATCTGCATGGCCTGCTTCGGGGTATTGATGAACGGGACGCCAATATCGAGGCGGTGGCGCGGGACTGGTACCGGCAAGCCGGAACCGATCCGGAGAGATTGTACGCGGTTTCCATCGTGGCCGCGGACGTCATTGAACTGGCCCGGTTTATCGATGAGGCCCGGCAATTGATTGTCGACGGCACTCCCCGCAGCATCAGCGGTTTGCGTGGCATCCGTTACACTCCCCGGGTAAACCCGATCGGTTCAAGTGAGGGCGAGATCGCCTTTGTTTATCCCGGCTCCGGCAATCACTACCTGGGCATGGGCCGGGAACTGGGCGTGGATTTCCCGGACGTTATGCGGCGGTTGGATGTTGATTCCAGGAAGTTGCGGGACCGGATCCTGCCGGAGTGTTATTTTCCCTGGCGCCACGACTGGTCTCCCGGTTGGGAAGAAGACAGCCGCAAGCTCATTGCCGCCGATCCCCTTAACATGATCATCGGCCAGGTCTCCCACGGCGGGGTGTCAACCCGTCTGGCGGAAAAGTTCGGACTGCGGCCGGACGCGGTCATCGGTTACAGCCTGGGCGAATCCGCCGGCCTGTTCGCTACGGGCGCCTGGGTTCATCGCAGTGAAATGCTGGAGCGGATGCGCGCTTCGGATCTGTTTACCACCCGCCTGGCCGGTCCCTGTACCGCGGCCAGGGAGGTCTGGCGGGTACCCCCGGAAGAGTCGGTGGAATGGCGGGTGGCGGTGGTCAATCGCGGCGCGGAACAGGTTCGAAAAATCGTTCGCGGTTTTCCGGCGGTGTGTCTGTTAATCGTGAACACTCCCGCGGAATGCGTTATCGGCGGACGTCGGGCCCAGGTGGAAGAAGTTGTCCAGGCCCTGGGCTGCGACGCTGTTTACCTGGAAGGGGTGGTTACCGTTCATTGCGAGGCGGCGGTTCCGGCCCGCGAGGATTATCGCCGGCTGCATCTGTTCCCGGTCAGTCCTCCGGAAGGGGTTCGCTACTACAGCTGCGTCCGGGGCGGCACCTACCAGCTGACCTCGGAAAACGCCGCCCGTTCCATTCTGGACCAGGCCCTGTATGGCTTTGATTTTACCGAGACCATTAATCACGCCTACCGGGACGGGGTCCGGGTTTTTGTGGAAATGGGTCCGCATGCCTCCTGCACCCGCATGATTGAGAGTATCCTCGGGGACAAGCCCCACCTGGCGGTATCGCTGTGCAACCGCCTGGAAAACCGTTATCTGACGGTATTGAAATGCCTGGGCTCCCTGGTGGCGGAGCGGGTGCCGGTGGATCTGGATTTTCTTTACGGCCGGTCCTTCGAGTTTGAAGCCGCTTCCGGCGCTGAGGTCCGCGAACAGGTTCGGGACGGACAATCGCGGGTGACTGTTAAAACCGGAACGATTCCGGAGTTACCGCCGGCCCCCCTTCCGGAACCGGTGGCGCCCCCGTCTTCGTCCGGTGCCGAAATATCTTCTGACCGGACCGGGGCCGCTTCCCGGCAGGTTCAGGAGCCCCCCGCCTTTGACGATACTCCGGTTGACGGCGATTTTAAACAAATGCTGGCAGCCATCGTGGGTGAGACTGATGTTACCACTGGAGCGCATCAGGCTTTTCTGGAGTTTTCCCGGAATTTGAATACTGTCTTTGCCGATACCGCGGCCTTGCAAAGCCGGCTTCTGGAAAAGGCCATTCAGAGCGGTGACGCCGAAGCCCTGGCTGATCTGGCCGCTTCACCGGCGCCCGGACAGGAACATACCGCCGTTCCTTCCTCGCCCCCGTCGTCCGCGGGGACTTCGCCGCCGCCCGCGGCAACGCGACCAGGTCCTTCGTCAGCTTCAAAAGAGCCGCTTTTTCCCCGGGAAATGTGCCTGGAGTTCGCGACTGGTTCGGTGGCCAGGGTGCTGGGGCCGGAATTCGCCGAGGTCGACAATCACCGGGTCCGGGTGCGACTGCCGGACGAACCGCTCATGCTGGTGGACCGGATCATGTCCGTGTCCGGGGAAAAAGGGTCCCTGGGTTCCGGAGAGGTGGTTACCGAGCATGACGTCCATCCCGGGGCCTGGTACCTGGACGGTGGCCGGGTACCGGTTTGTATCGCCATCGAGGCCGGTCAGGCCGATTTGTTTTTGTGCTCCTACCTGGGCATCGACCTGGCCGTCAAGGGAGAACGCAGCTACCGCCTGCTGGACGCCGTGGCTACTTTTCATGAAGGCCTGCCCCGGCCCGGCGATGTCATCCGGTACGAGATAAAAATTAATCGTTTTGTCCGCCAGGCCCAGACCTATCTTTTCTTTTTCGAGTTTAAAGGTTTTATAGAGGGCCGGCACGTTATTACCATGGAAAACGGTTGCGCCGGTTTTTTTACGCCGGAAGAGGTCCGGGAATCCGGCGGCATCGTTCTTAAAAAAGAAGACTTGCTGCCCCGGCAGGGCACGGTGGAAGAAGGCTGGCAGCCGCTGGTTTCGGCGGAAACAGCCGCTTATGACGACCAGCAGGTGGATGCCCTGCGACAGGGCGATCTGGAGGCCTGTTTCGGTCCTTCTTTTGCCGGGCTGCGCCTGTCCCCGTCTTTGCGGCTGCCGGGCGGGCGCATGCGCTTGATTCACCGCGTCTTGTCCCTGGATCCGGCCGGCGGTCGGTACGGTCTCGGTAATATCAGGGCGGAAGCGGATATTCATCCTGAGGACTGGTTTCTGACCTGTCATTTCGTGGATGACATGGTCATGCCGGGCACCCTCATGTACCAGTGCTGCGATCATGCCTTGCGGGTGCTGGTGCTGCGCCTGGGCTGGGTCACCGCCAGGGAGGATGTCTGTTTTGAGCCCCTGCCCGGAGTAGGGGCGCTGCTGAAATGCCGCGGGCCGGTCACGGCTGAAACCAGGCAGGTTCATTACGAAGTGGAAATCAGCGGTATCGGTTATAATCCCGAGCCCTGGGTGACGGCCGACGCCTTTATCCACGCCGATGGAGAACGGATCGTCATGTTTGAAAACATGTCCCTGAAGATTACCGGTCTGACCGGCCGGGAATTGATCGCTTTCTGGGAAAACCGCGTCTGGCACCGGGACCGTTCCAAAAAGACCCTGTATAGCCGGGAGCAGCTTCTGGCCTACGCCATTGGTAATCCTTCGGAAGCCTTTGGGGAGCCCTATCGCGTCTTTGACAATGATCGGGTTATCGCCCGGCTGCCCGGCCCGCCATACTTTTTCATGGACCGGGTCACCCTGGTTGAACCGGAACCCTGGCTGGTCCGGCCGGACGGCTGGATCGAAGCCGAATATGCCGTGCAGCCTGATGACTGGTATTTCCGGGCCAACCGCCAGCCCTCCATGCCGTTCTGTGTTCTGCTTGAAATCGCCCTGCAGCCCTGCGGCTGGCTGGCGGCCTACGTCGGCTCCGCTTTGAAGAGCGAAGCTGATTTGAAATTCCGTAATCTCGGCGGCCAGGCCTGGCAGTACCTGGATCTCTTAAACGAAGCCGCCACCCTGACCATGCGCTGTCGCCTGACCAAGGTGTCTGAATCCGGCGGCATGCTCATCGAGCATTTTGATATTGAAGTTTGGCGGGATGATGATAACCGCCTGGTTTACCAGGGTACGACATATTTCGGATTTTTTTCGGAAAAAGCCCTGTCCCGGCAGGTCGGCATTCCCGGAGCGGCGGATCGGGCCTGGCAACCCCCGGAAGAGGCCGTCCGGATCGCCGCCGGTCCGACTTTCCCGGACGAAGCTCCGCTGACGCCGTGGGATGAAGACCTCACCCCGGCTGCGGCCGCGGCCCTGCCGTCCCGGGCCCTGCTGATGATAGACAAGGTGGAAATCTATTTGCCCGCCGGAGGATCGGCCGGACTCGGCTTTATCCGGGGCGTCAAGGAGGTCGATCCCGGAGAGTGGTTTTTCAAGGCCCATTTTTACCAGGATCCGGTTTGCCCCGGGTCGCTGGGGCTGGAGTCTTTTCTGCAATTATTGAAATATGTCTGTCTCCAGCGCTGGCCCTGGTATGCCGACACGCGTCGCTTTGAACCGTCCCTGAACACCCGGCACGAATGGATTTACCGCGGGCAGATTGTTCAGAAAAATCGGCAGGTGGAGGTGGAGGCCGATATCATCCGGGTGGAAGATTCTCCGGAGCCGGCCATTTACGCTCATGGTTTTCTAAGGGTGGACGGCATTACTATTTACGAGATGAAGGATTTCGGCATAAAAATGGTTCCGGTGGAAAGTGGTCATGATTAATTGACGCACCGATTATCCAAAATCGACTTGAATTGATCTTCCACCATCAGAAAGGTATCCACGATCTCGGGATCAAAATGTTCTCCCCGTTCGTTTTTAATGATATCCACGGCGGTTTCATGGCTGGCCGCGTCCTTGTAAACCCGGTCCGAGGTGACGGTGTCATAGACATCGGTCAGGGCCACGATACGGGCGGACAGGGGGATATCGTCGCCTTCCAGGCCGGAAGGATAACCCAGCCCGTTCCATTTTTCATGATGGTGGTAGCAGATCTGTTTGCCGATGGACAGAAATGATTTGCCCTTGACCTGCATCTCCACGGCACCGAGGGCGTTACCGCCCAGGATGGTATGCTCCTTGACCTTTTCGTATTCCTCCTCGGTAAGAGCGGCCGGCTTGAGAAGGATATCGTCGCTGATGCCGACTTTGCCGATATCGTGCAGCATGGAAGAAATATAGACGTCTTCAATGTACTCGTCCGTGATATAATCACAATACTTGGGCTTTTGTCGCAGGGCCTTGGTCAGAATCCGGGTATATTCCATGATCCGTTCCAGGTGTTCGCCGGTATTGCGATCCCGGTATTCGGCCAGCTTGGCCAGACCCAGAATAATCATGGTACGGGTTTGCTTGACATTTTCATAGGACTCCACCAGCTCCTGCTCCATTTTCCTTCTTTCGGTGATATCCCTGACAATTCCCCGAAAACCGGTTGGTTCCCCGGCGGAGTCGCTGATGCGATTGGCGGAAACCTCCAGATACCGGATGCTGCCGTCTTTCCGGGTGATTTTCCAGTTCATGTCCGTGACGGAAATATTGGACTGGTAAATTTCGTTAAAAGCCCACAGAATATCGGAGATCCTGCTGTCATCGACGTAATCCCGGTAGTTGGTGTCCAGCAGGTCGTCCTTTGATTCGCAATCGAAAATTTTCACCATGGAATCATTGATAAAGGTAAAATTGCCGTTCAGGTCAATTTCATAGTAGCCTTCTTCAATGGTGGTAATAATAGTCCGGTATTTTTCTTCGCTCCGCCTCAGTTTTTCCTGGGCCTTTTGCTGACCGGCAATGGTCAGGTTGAGGTCCTCGTTAATTTTTATGAGTTGCTTGGTTCGTTCCCGGATATTTTTTTCCAGTTCCTGGTTGGCCTGGGCCACCTTGGTCTTTTCGTTGCTTAACTGGGTAGCCAGAAAGAAATCCCGGCGGCTGGACAGCTCAATAAAATAACAGGCGGTCATGCCGAGCAGGTTGGCCCCGATAAAAAAGAAGCTGTTGCTGAGCAGGATGTCGCGCGGGGTATCAATAAAATAGGTGGCCGCGATTTCATAGGCTATCACCAGCATCCAGCAAGTAATCGTGGCCCAGACAAACCGCATCCTCAGGATGGTGTAGGCAAACATGAAAATCAGGATCAGCCCGGCGTAATAGGTATGCTTCATCGGGGTTTCCGAGACCGTGATCATGATAATCACGGAAGCCCCGGTGATGAGGATGGCCAGGGAGATAAAAGGCTGCATCATTTTTTCAAAAAGGGGCTGGTAGGAGACCACCAATCCCAGCAGCATGATGGGTATGACGATGCCGTAGCGAAGGGTCCACAGGAGAGTGACTTCTTCTTTCGCGATTGCTACATCCAGCACACCGAAGCTTCCCCAAACAATCACTCCCATTAAGATGGCAAAGCGTAACGGCTTTAAGGATTTTATCAGGTAATGTCTCTGGAAGCGGGCTTCATGATCAGCAAAACTGTTGGTGAATCTCAGAGTAAAAGGATTGACCTTCATGGTCACGCCGTTGTCGGTGTTGTCTTGCCGGGCTGTTTTCTGGTCATTCGAACTAAGCATCAGCGCCTTTTACTCTTGCTTCTTTAATAATTAGTTTAACAATGTTTTCGTAAAAAAGTACTTACCTCGTCATGCCGGACTCCGTTCCGGGACGGAGTGACGAAATATGGCAAATAGCGATTTTTTACGAAATTATTATAATTAATTTTATAGTATAACTTATTTTCCGATGGTTTGCCACATTTTTTTGAACGAACGGTCCAAAAAAACATTTGTTTAGCCCGGTTATTTCACGAGTCGATTTGGGCCCGAGCCCCTGGCTCCACCTGCAAGGCGCAGGGCGCGAAGCTGTAGTAATCTACCGCGAGCGGCCTGCAACACAGCAGATGGAGCCAGGGGCTCGGGCCCAAGGTGACTCGCCCGAAGGGTGAATTTTTTCGACATCAAATGGTTAAAATT
>JBKHHL010000103.1:0-9692 GCA_046539175.1 Desulfosudaceae bacterium | reverse complement strand
TGGCACAATCTGGTGTTTCCAATCCGGAAAAAGGCCATTTATGGATGGAAACTAATTTACAGCATTGTTTTTAAGAGAGGGCGGAATGTTTCGGGGGACCGTCCGGTTTAAATTACATAACCACAGGCCAGAAGAGGAATTATCATGACGAGCCACAAAGAGACTTTTCAGTTTAAGACGGATGATCAGCAGGTATTAAAACTGATTATCAATTCCCTTTATTCCAACCGGGAAATATTCCTGCGGGAGTTGATTTCCAACGCCTCGGACGCCATTGACCGGCTGCGGTTCAAATCCCAGACTGAGCCGGACATTCTGGAAGGCGATTCTGAATTCAAGATCAAGATTATTCCGGACAAGGAGAACCGCACCCTGGAAATCGTCGATAACGGTATCGGCATGACCAGAGAGGAGGTTATTGAAAATATCGGTACCATCGCCCAGAGCGGCACGGCGGCTTTCCTGGAGGCGCTGGAAAAGGCCAGGGAAGAGGAGACCCTGACCCCGGAGCTGATCGGACAGTTCGGAGTGGGTTTTTACAGCGCTTTTATCGTGGCCGAGCAGATCACCCTGATTACCCGGGCGGCCGGAGCCGCGCCGGATCAGGCCGTGCAATGGACTTCGGCCGGTGACGGCACTTATACCCTGGAAACTACCACCAAGCAGGAGCGGGGTACCCGGGTGATTTTAAAGCTGCGCGACGGCGGCGAAGATCAGGCCGATGATTTTACCCAGGAATACACCATTCGCCGGATTGTCAAGACCCATTCCGATTTCGTGGCTTACCCCATTGTCATGGACGTGGAAAAAGAGGAGCCTCTTTCTGACGAAGAGGCCCTGGTCGACAAGGAGGGTAATAAAATCGAGGGCCAGACCAGAACGGTGGTCACCGAGGAAACTATCAATTCCATGGAGGCCATCTGGCTGAAAGACAAAAATGAGATCACCGAAGAAGAGCATAATGAATTTTACAAGCATCTCAGTCATGACTGGAATCCGCCCCTGACCCACCTGCATCTCAAGCTGGAAGGCGTCACCGAGTACGTGGCTCTCTTATACGTGCCCTCCAAGGCGCCCTTTGAGCTGTTTACCCCCGAACGGAAACACGGGGTGTCTTTGTATTGCAAACGGGTTTTTATCATGGATGACTGCAAGGAGCTGTTCCCGGAATACCTGCGGTTTATCAAGGGGGTGGTGGACGCGCCTGACCTGAATCTTAATGTCAGCCGGGAAATCCTGCAGCAGGACGCGGTGGTCCGGAATATCCGCAAAAACCTGGTTAAAAAGGTACTCAACCTGTTCGCGGACATGGAGACCGAAAAATACGAGCAGTTCTATGAGGAGCTCGGGGCGGTGCTCAAGGAAGGCATGCATACCGATTATGAGAACCGTGACAAACTGACCGGGCTGTTGCGCTATAAAACCATCAAATCCACTGATAAGTGGGTCAGCCTGAAAGATTACGTGGCCAACATGAAGCCGGACCAGGAAAATATTTATTACATAACCGGCGATAACCTGGAATCACTGTTGCATCATCCTCACCTGGAGCAGCTTAAAGAGAAGGATTTCGAGGTCCTGCTGATGACCGATCCGGTGGATGAATGGGTGGTCTCGGCTCTCACGGAATACGACGGTAAACCCTTGAAAAGCGCCGAAAAAGGCGACCTGGGCCTGGATGACGTGGATGAAGACCGCCAAAAGGACTACGGCGAACTGTTTAGCCACATGCAGTCCGCCCTGGACGACAAGGTCAAGGAGGTCAAACCGTCCACCCGTCTCAGGGATTCGGTGGCCTGCCTGTCCGGCGATACTTACGACATGAGCGCTTACATGGAAAAGATATTGAAGGCCTCCGGCCAGGAGATACCGGCTTCCAAGCGGGTTCTTGAGGTTAATACCGATCATCCCGCCGTTCAGAAGGTCAAGGAGATGTTCGAGGCTGATAAAGAACAGGAGCGGCTGAATGATTTCATCGGCGTTATTTACGACCTGGCCCTGATCGGCGAAGGCGGCCGGGTTGAAAATCCGGCCCGTCTTTCCCGGGTCGTCGGGGAGCTGGTGGCTGCTACTGAGAAATAAGCGCTTTTTACGAAGCCATCAAAAAAAGTCAAGATCAGTTTCAGAAGGGGGGCGGGGTTGCCCCCCTATCTTCCTGTTTACCCATATCAGGCTTTACTCTCCTTTTTAAAAACGTTATAGTTTTGAGACCATTTTGTGCCGCTGATGGAGGCGGAACCGCACGCATGAAAAAAAATGAACTATTCAGGCTAAAAGGGGACTTTCCATGACATACCAGCTGGATATATTTAAGATGATTTTTAACGCCGGCTTGATGGTACAGATGGTGTTGCTGTTGCTGTTGTTTTTCTCGGTGACCTCCTGGGCGATTATTTTTATCAAATACCGGTATGTCAAAAAAGCCCTGGACCAGTCCCTGGATTTTACCGAATATTTCTGGAAGAAGCGGGATTTTTCAGAGGCCTTTGCCAAATCCAAGCAGCTGCGCGAATCACCCGTAGCCATTGTTTTCCGGACTGGATACATGGAGTTCAAACGTCTTAAAACGCAGGATAAAGAACGGGAAACGGATGAACCATTCCGGAACGGCTTTGATTTTACGGCGGTGCAGAGTATTGAGCGGGCCATGCAGCGGAGCATGAGCGCGGAAATGGCCAAGCTGCAGCAACTGGTTCCCTTTCTGGCTACCACCGGCAACACCACTCCTTTTATCGGCCTGTTCGGCACGGTCTGGGGTATCATGAACTCTTTTCACGGCATCGGCGAGCGCGGTTCGGCCAGCCTGGCGGTGGTGGCTCCGGGTATTTCCGAAGCCCTGATCGCTACCGCCGCCGGCCTGGCGGCGGCTATCCCGGCGGTAGTAGCCTATAATTATTTTGTGCAGAAAATTAATTTGGTAGAAGGTGAAATGCGTAATTTTTCAGCTGAATTTATAAACATTATTGAACGACAGCTTCGCCGGAGTCAGTAAAGGAGAAGAGCCATGGCGTTTGGCCGCAATCAGGACGGGTTGATGTCGGAGATCAACGTGACTCCCCTGGTGGACGTTATGCTGGTGCTGCTGATTATTTTCATGGTGGCGGCGCCCATGATGATTCACGGGGTGGACGTGTCTCTTCCGGAAACTTCCGCCGCTCCGGTGCCGGCCGGGGATGAGGACCGGCTGGTTATTTCGGTAACTGCCGATCAGCAGGTGCATATCAACCAGACCCCGGTGAAAACAAGTTTTCTGCGGGAAAAACTGGCCGCCATAATGGAAAACCGGGCCGATCAGCAGGTTTTTTTGAAGGCGGACAAAGAGGTGGCCTATGGTTTCGTGGTCAGCGTCATGGGTGAAATCAAGGCGGCCGGGGTGGACCAGCTGGGTATGCTGACCAAGCCGGCGGAAATAGATGACTGATCATGACCAGGCGGCCTGAGAAAGGCCTGATCAGTAGCCCGGAATTTTTCCGTTAACCCGGATGTTTCTTGAACTCTTCGGGTTAAACGGCAACAGGCAGGACCATGCGAAATAAGTTGTTGTGGCATAATACGGAACAACGGCCGTTTCTGGTATATGTGGGCGTTTCTTTCGCTTTTCACGCGATGGTTCTGACAATGATGCTGGTTATGTCAGGCTTTTCCGGATGCGAAAAAGAAACAGCCGCGGACGATGTTATCCGGGTCGACCTGGTCTCGTTTCAGGATTCTGGTTCGGAAGCCGGGCCGATAGCCACTGACAATGGCTCCGTCTCCTCCACCGCGCCTTCCCGCGATCCCGGCCGGGACAAAACCGCCGCCAAGAAACCGGTGTTTAAAAAACCCGCCCATATTCCTGAACCGGTAGTTAGTGTTTCTGAAAAAAAATCCCCGGCTGATAAGAAATCGGCGCTTAAAAAAGAGACCTTTGACTCGGAGGAGATTGTCAGCAAATCTCTTGATCGGCTGAAACAACAGGTTGATAAGGGAGAAGAGCCGGACTCTTCTTTTACAAAGGCCTTGTCCCGGCTCCGGGAGGAGGTCGAAGACAGGCCGAGGCAGGTCCGGGTTTCCGGTCAGGACGACGGCCGGGGTGACGCCCGGGGTGACGGCCGGGGTGACGCCCGGGTGGACGGTAACGGCGGTGACGGTAACGGTGGTGGCGGCAACAACCTGTCACCCATAGATATTTATAAACTTGAACTCCGGTATCATATTCTGGAAAACTGGGTTTATTCGGAGCAGCTGGCCGGAAAGGCCGAGGACTTGAAAACCACCCTTGGCATTACCATTGCCGAAGACGGTAGTATTACCGATGTCTGGTATGATGAGCGTTCCGGGAACCGGTATTTCGATGAATCTGTCTATAAAGCGGTTTTGAAGTCCGATCCCCTGCCGGCGCTGCCGCAAGGATACTCTGATTACACGGTGGGCCTGGAATTCACTCCTTCCGACGCGCTGACGGGGCGGGGAAGATAAAGGACATGCCATGAGGCTTAAGAAGCAGTTGAAAATCATGACGGCGGGCGTGGTGTTGCTGGTAATGCTGTGGCCGGCCGGGTCTTTCGCGGCCTACGACTACATTAATATCAGCAATCCTTTTTTGCGGAAGATTCCCATAGCGGTACCGGTCTTTCAGGTCGCCAAAGATGAGGACGGCACGGCGGACCTGGCCCGGGAAGCCGCGGATCTGCTGGCCGAAACCCTGGCCTTTACGCGTTATTTCAAGCCCATCAACCGGGATGCTTTTTTGGAAATCCCCGGAGAAATCGGGGTTACCAGGGAGGACATCAATTGTAAAAACTGGCGGGACATCGGGGCCGATTTTCTGGTAACCGGCAGCGTTGACCGCCAGGAAGACGAGCTCCGGTTTGAGCTGCGGCTGTTTGACGTTATCCAGGAGCGGATGGTGATCGGCAAACGATATCAGGGAGATCTTGACGACCAGCGAAAAATAGTCCGTCGTTTCTGTGGTGAAATAATGAAAAGCTTAACCGGAAGCCCGGGATTTTTCGAAAGCAGTCTGGCGTTCATCTCCTCCGGGCCCGGCAACAAGGAAGTTTATACCTGTGAATTTGATGGCTACAATCCCCGCCGCCGGACATTTAACCAGGTCATTGATCTTTCTCCGGCCTGGTCATGGGATGGGCGCTGGCTGGCTTACACTTCTTATCAGAAGGGCAAGCCTGACCTGTATATCCGGCATCTCGATGAAGAAGATCGCGGAGCGGTGGTCGCCCGGAAAGGCGTCAATATTTCCCCGGCCTGGATGCCCGGAAGTTTCGCCCTGGCCGCCACTCTCTCGTTTAACGGAGACCAGGAGATATACCTGTTGTCCGGTTCCGGTAAAATAACCCGGCGGCTGACCCGGAGCTGGGGCATTGACGTTTCGCCCACCTTTTCACCGGACGGCGAGAAAATGGCCTTTGTGTCGAACCGGGCTGGTTCTCCCCAGATTTATGTAAAAGATCTCGCGTCCGGCAAAATCCAAAGGTTGACTTTTGAAGGCAGATACAATACAACTCCGGAATGGAGCCCGACGGGGAATAGGGTGGCTTTCAGCGCCCTGGAAGACAATCAGTTCAATATAAAGGTAGTTGATGTTGAAACCAGGGAAGTTATCCAGTTGACAAGAGACCAGGGAGACAACGAGTCGCCGACCTGGTCGCCGGATGGCAGCCTGATCGCCTTTTGTACCACGCGCGAAGGCGGGGTTCCCAAAATATACGTAATGACCGCTTTTGGCACCGACCAGAAGCGGTTGCTTGATCTGCCAGGTGGACAGACAAGCCCGGCTTGGTCCAGATAAAGTAGGCAGATACAATAATTTAATGAGTGAGGAGGGCAACATGGGCAAAAGATTATTTGTTTTAACAGCGACGGTAATGGTTATTTTCGGTCTGGTTTTCCTGACTTCCTGCGCCAAAGAGTCGGTCAAATCCGAGTCCTCTGATTTACAGGATACGGAACAGGTGGAATATGACGCTTCAGCAGCCGAAGAGGAGGCCGAAGCCACAGCTGAAGAAGAGGCGGCGAAAGAAAAAGCGGCGGAAGAAGAAGAGGCCGCTGTTAAGGAGGAGATGGAAAAAGCTCGCGAAGCCTTTGTCGACGAAAAAATTCATTTCGATTTTGACAAATCCTCGTTGACCGCGGAAGCCCGTGAAATACTGCGGTCCAAAGCGGCCTGGCTTCGCAATAATCCGGATACCGAGGTGGTTATTGAAGGCCATTGTGATGAGCGGGGAACCGCTGAATACAACCTCGCCCTGGGAGATCGGCGGGCCAACAGCGCCAAGGAGTATCTGGTTGATATGGGTATAGAGGACTCCCGCCTGGAGACCGTCAGCTACGGTGAAGAAGAACCGCTTGATTCCAGCAGTACGGAAGAAGCCTGGGAGAAAAACAGGCGGGCTGAGTTTGACATTAAATAGTTTCCATCCATGTAAAATGGATGGACACTAAATAGTATCGGGAACGATCAGGCAAAGCCGGCCGTCCGATTTAGACGGCCGGCCGGCTTTCCGTTAATAAGATAGAATCAGGACAGACCTTCAGGGCCGGATGCGGCACATGAGAAAATTTGCTGGGATAATTACGGCGGTTGGCCTGTTGCTTGTGACCGGCGGGTTGCTAAACGGATGCCAGTTTTTCCAGGTAGCTGAAAGGGATGATGATCCTCTGCTCAAACTGGAGGCAGAGGTCTATAACCTTCAGGCGGAACTGGATGAGGCCCGGCAAAAGAGCCGGGACCGGGAGGCCGGCCTTCGCGAGGAGTATGCTTCCTTAAAGTCCGAATTCGTGGAGTTGAGAAGCGAGGTCCAATCCCTGAGAGGCGGGCTGGAAGAGACTTCATACCTTTTCAATAACCATATCAAGGATTTTGAGCGGGATCGGGACAAACAGGCCAAGCGAATCTCGTGGTTGGAAGAAGAGCTTGTCAGTCGGATAGACAGGGTTGAGGAGTATCTGGACCAGGAAAAGTCGAACAGTACTGATGAGACTGCTGATTCCGATGATGAAAAGGAAACCCTGATCGCTTCGGAGGAATCTTTTTACACGACCTCCCGGCAGTTATTTGAGGCCGGGAATTACGAAGCAGCCCGCCGATCCTTCACAAAACTGATGCAGACCTATCCGGAATCGGAAATGTGCGATAACGCGCAATTCTGGATTGGCGAAAGTTATTATCGGGAGCAGTGGTATAAAAAAGCTATTCTGGAATATCAGGAAGTTCTTGATAATTATCCGGACGGCAACAAGGTGCCGGCCGCTTTGCTGAAGCAGGGTCTGGCCTTTATCAATATTGATGATCAAACCAACGCCAGACTGGTGCTGAAAAAGCTGCTCAAAAATTATCCGGAGAGTAATGAAGCCGGGATCGCCCAGAAGAAACTGGAGGAATTGGAATCCGATGGTGGTTAGCCCGGATATTGCATGAAATATCCGGGTCAGGGCGATATGATGATAAAAGTGCTTGGCATAGACCCCGGACTGGCCGATACTGGTATTGGTATCATAAGCGGTCGCGGTCACGCGATTGAAGCCTACTCTTTCGGATGCATCAGCACTTCCCGGGAAGATGCCCTGGCCTGTCGGCTCAATCATATTTTTTCAAAATTGGCTTCCCTTCTGGAAACGGAATCCCCTGATGTGGTGGTGGTGGAGGATGTGTTTTCCCTGCCGGCTTATCCCGCCTCCGGAATTACTCTGGGCCAGGTGACCGGCATTGCTCTGCTGGCCGCTTACCGGGCGGAGGTCCAGGTCCGGCGGTTGTCGGTCCGGGAAGCCAAGCAGATCATGACCGGCCATGGCAATGCCGGGAAAAAACAACTGGAGGCCTCGGTCCGGAGGTTGCTGAAACATAACGCGCCCATTCGTCCGGATCACGCTTCAGACGCGCTGGCCCTGGCGATTACGGGACTATTCCGCTATGATCGGTTACCTTGAGGGAACTCTGCTGAAAACGCGATCCGACCGGATCCTGCTGCTGGTTAACCAGGTTGGTTATGAAATTCTGCTGCCGGCGGTGGTAATGGCTTCCATTGCTCAAAAAACAGAAGGTTCCCCGCTTTTTTTCTATATTTACCATCATCAGACTGAGCGGCAGCCCTTGCCGATTCTGATCGGGTTTAATTCCGAGGAGGAAAAGGAGTTTTTTCAGCTGCTGATAAGTGTCGAAGCCATCGGTCCCATGAAGGCGGCCCAGGCCCTGACCATTCCGGTGGGATCGGTCGCGGCTGCCATAGAGTCCGGGGATGTCGAGGCGCTGAAACAGTTAAAGGGCGTTGGTTCCCGCACTGCCCATAAAATTGTCGCTACCTTGCGGGGCAAAGCCGGGAGTTTTACGCGGGAGGTTGGCCCGGACAAGGCCGCCGCCGGATTACCTGACGATGAGAGGGTTGAGCTGACCATGAATGTGCTGGTTGGCCAACTGGGATACAAAAGTGCCGAAGCCCGGCAGATGGTGGATGAGGCCCTTAAGACAGCAGGTTCCATCGAGACGCCGGAAGAACTTTTAGATGTTATTTTAAAAAAGCGTTAGAAAAGTTTCTGAACCATGCCAAAAGATATTCTGACCTTTTCATCGGAAAAAAAAGATATCCTGACCCGGAATCGCACTGCCGAGGACACGGATCCGGCCGTTCTGTCTCTGCGGCCGCTGGAGTTTTCCGATTATGTGGGGCAGGCCGAGACGGTTGAGATACTGCGAATCGCCATTAAAGCCGCCATGCAGCGGAATGAGCCCCTGGAGCATATCCTGTTACACGGTCCGCCGGGACTGGGCAAAACCACCCTGGCTCACATCATTGCCGCTGAAATGGGTTCCAACCTGACCGTAACAGCCGGCCCCGTGCTGGAGAGAGGCGGTGACCTGATCGGCATGCTGACCCACCTGGAACGGGGCGACATTTTGTTTGTGGACGAGATTCATCGCCTGCCCAAGACGGTGGAAGAGTTTCTGTACCCGGCCATGGAGGATTTCGCCGTGGATTTTGTGTTTGATAAGGGTATCCACGCCCGCAGTCACCGCTATCAACTTAACCAGTTCGTGCTGGTCGGGGCGACTACCCGGGCGGGATTGCTGTCATCGCCCCTTCGGGACCGGTTCGGTTTTTTTCGCAAGTTCGATTTTTACAGTCAGGCCGAGCTGATCCGGATAGTACGGCGGTCGGCCAGCCTGCTGGGACTGGTTATTGATGAGGACAGTGCCGGGATCCTTGCCCAACGATCCCGGGGCACTCCCCGTGTTATCAACCGCCTGTTGAAGCGCGTTCGGGATTACTCGCAGGTCCATTTCGGCGGTTCCATCACCAGCCAGGCCGTGGAAGCCGCCCTTTCCCTGGAAGGGGTGGATGAAAAAGGCCTGACCCCACTGGATCGATCCTACCTGCAAACCATTATTGAGTTTTATGATGGCGGTCCGGTCGGGATTGAGGCTATCAGCGCCACGCTCCAGGAAGAAAGCGATACCCTGGTGGATGTGGTTGAGCCGTTTCTGCTGTCCCAGGGATTATTGCAGCGGACCTCCAGCGGCAGGCGGGCGACCTCGTCGGCTTACCGGCATTTTGGAATTAAACAGGAAAGCTGACGTTTTGTCGGCGACTTGCGGCCAGGAGAGGATAAACACCGGAATTGAGCACTCAATTCAGGTGGCACCAACCCGGATATTTCACGAGTCGATTTGAGCGCAGCTGCAAGGCGCAGGACACGAA
>JBKHHL010000012.1:0-29160 GCA_046539175.1 Desulfosudaceae bacterium | reverse complement strand
GCTGCAACGCAGCCGGCCGCCTTGCGGCAATTGGACTTTTTACGAAGCCGTCAATCTATTATATGTCGAAAAAATTCACCCGGCGGGCGAGTCGCCTTGAGCCCGAGCCTCGGGCTCAAATCGACTCGTGAAATATCCGGGCTAAAAGCCGAATCCCGGGAGCAGATCCATGAAAATATTGATGACCGGCAGTTCCGGATTTGTCGGCGGGGCCCTTTCCACGATGCTTCTGGAACAAGGCCACACCGTTACCGGCCTGGGGCTGGGGCGTAGTCCCGGGTCCATTGAGCATGAAAATTTTGACTTTATCCCGGCGGACACCAGTCAACCGGGAGACTGGCAGGAGGCGGTCAAAAAAACTGAAGCGATCATCAACCTGGCCGGGGCCAATATTTTTAAACGCTGGAATAAAAAATACAAAGAGATTATTTACGACAGCCGCGTTCTGACCACCCGCAACCTGGTGGAAGCCCTGCCGGACGACCGACCCGTAGTATTCTGCAGCACTTCCGCGGCCGGATACTACGGCCATCGGGGCGATCATCAGCTTGATGAAAGCAGCCCCCCCGGAGATGATTTTCTGGCCCGGGTATGCCGGGACTGGGAAAAAGAGGCTTTTGCCGCGGAAGCCAAAGGAGCCCGGGTCGTAACCACCCGTTTCGGCGTCGTGCTGGATAAAAAAGGCGGGGCGCTGGCTAAAATGCTGCCGGTTTACCGGCTGGGGTTAGGCGGTAAGATCGGCAGCGGCCGCCAGTGGTTTCCCTGGATTCATTTAACCGACCTGGTCGCGGCCACCCGGTTCGTGCTGTTCAACGAAAACATCCGGGGACCGGTTAATTTCTGCGCCCCGCGACCGGTCCGAAACCGTGATTTCTCAAAATCCCTGGGCGCGGCTTTAAACCGACCGGCTGTTCTGGCCGTGCCTTCTCTGGCCATGAAACTGGCGGCTGGCGAACTGGGCAGCCTGGTTTTAAACAGCCAGCGGAGCGTTCCCACCAAACTTTTATCTCATGACTTTACTTTCCGGTACCCTGATATAGACAGCGCTCTGGCGGCGGCGGTTGGATAACCTTGAGATGAGCACCCCGGTGCCGGCTGAAAAAGCCCCGGTCCTGACGGGCCGGGGCTTTTTCAGAAAATATCCGGATAACATACCGGCTTGTTTATCTTATTCCAGGCCGCGGCGGTCCTGCATATCCACCAGGACCCGCTCCCTGGCCTTGTCAATTCCCAGCTCCTGTCGTTTTTTGTCGATGTGCGCGATCATCATCCGGGCTATTTCCCGGGGATCCGGAGAAAAACCCCATTTACCGAGTCCCTTTTCCTCCAGGCCGTTGAACAGAAGATCATGGAAACGGGTACCCTCCGTAATCGGAAAAGTAACTCCAAAGACGGTGTAAACACCGGAAGCCACAAAATACTGTCCGATGGAAATAGCTTTTTCACTCATCCATTCCGGAGCGGCCCCGGCTACCGGCAAATCCGAGATACTCGTGCCCAGGCCACCCGCCTTAACCATTTCAGCGGCAGCCATCAAGATGCGACTGTTATCCACGCACGAACCCATGCCCAATACCGGCGGCATGCCGACGGTTTCACAGACCTCGCTCAGGCCGGGTCCGGCCAGAGAGGCGGCTTCCGGCGTCAACAGGCCGGCCTTGGCCAGAGATATCTGCGAGCATCCGGTCTGCAACACCAGGACATCGTTTTTGATTAATTCCTTGACCAACTCCACGTGTACATAATCCTGCTTTACCCGGGGGTTGGTACAGCCGACCACTCCGGCCACGCCCCGAATGCGACCGTTGATAATGTTGTCATTCAAAGGCGTGTAGCTGGCCCGGAAACTGCCGCCCAGCATGTAGTTGATATACTCGTATGAAAAGCCGTGTATACCGGGATTGACATTGGCGGGAATATCAATCGGATGGGTGCGATGCTTAAAGCGAGAAATGGCTTTAATGACGATTTCATCAGTACAATCAAGGGGATGATGATCGTCGAACTCAATATGGGTGGCCCCTTCGATATGGCAACGGGGGTTGGTGGTGAATAGTTCCGTGCCGTAACATTCAGCGACTTTGACCAGGCCCTGCTTGATGCACTGGATATCAACGCCCATGGCATCCACGGCGCCGGTTACCAGAACCGCCTCGGTCGAAGTAAAGTTGCCGGCGTGGGGAATTCCGTGACGTGACATCATTTCCGCGCCGGAACAGCACATCCCGACCAGGTTGATTCCTTCAGCTCCGGCCTCCCGGGCGGCCTCGTTCAGAACCGGTGAATTAACCGATTCCAGCATGGACTCAAACAGGTTGGGTTCATGCCCGTGTATGATGATGTTGACCTGATTTTCCTTGAGCACGCCCATGTTCACGTCAGCCTGCACCGGCACGGGTGTGCCGTAAAGGATATCAGAAATATCGGTGGCTACCATGGAGCCGCCCCATCCGTCCGACAGGGCCGTGCGGCTGGTCTGCTTGGTAATGTTCTCATAATGCTGATCAACACCCACATGGGTGCGGTGCATCAGCTCCATAATCTCACGCATGGCACCCCGGGGAACAATACCTTCCTTGCGCCAGGTCGCCAGGGTCTCTTCCGGCACCCGTTGGGCAAAGGGGATCTCGCCATTCACCTGGGTATAGGTTCGTTCCAGTTCCTGGTAAAGATCAAGGCCGATCTCCTGGATACCGCGGCCCAGCACCTCGATCCCGACGGATTGGGCCACCTGTTTCAACTTGATTGTATCCTTGATTTCGTAATCGGTAATATTACCGTGGACGACCTCGTGGAAAAGATCCAGCATGGCCATGCCGTGGTCAGTATGAGCGGCGGCACCGGAAGCCACCATGCGGGCGAAATTGCGGGCCATAATGGTATCGATGGTGGCACCGCAGACACCGACTTTGCCGTAAGGATCCTTGGCGCTCAACCGGCAAGGTCCCATGGAGCAATGCTTGCAGCAGGCTGAATCAGCGCCAATGGGACAGGCTTTCATGTTGGCGGCCCGATCAAAGGCCAACTCAACCCCGTCCTGCCTGGCCTTGATCAGCATCCTGGAAGTCGCGTCGCAGGTCGTAACTTCCCGCGGTGAAAGAATATTCTTATCAGGCGCCGATTTTTTACTTTTTGCAGAAGTCTGTTTGTCTGTCATTATAATCTCCCTGATTATAGTTGTTGTTTAACCGGACTTCTCAAATTGATTTTCAGAAGTCAGTATTGATGGCCTGGTAAAGTCTTTTTTACAGGCAGTGTTAAGTTTGATGGTCTCGTAAAAAGTCCTTACTTCGTCATTCCGGCGAAGGCCGGAATCCAGAACTATCCGATTTTACTGGACCCCGGCCTTCGCCGGGGTGACGCGACAAGGAAAATCCGGACTTTACGAAACCATCAGGATTAATCTGACAATGCAACTGATTTGTTATGTCCCTTTTCCCTTTAACAATTTATACTTTCAATTAGCATGCCAAACCGGTTGTTGCGGCCCTGATATTTAAAATTCAACGGCTTCCTGGAAAGAAAACAAACGTCATTGTTTGGCTGACCCGGTGAAAACCAGGGCTTTCCGTTAAAAACCCCTGTTTTTTTTGGTCTCCGGTAAGTAAGGCGCCGGTTCCGCCGGGGAATAATTCCCGGTGGCTGGTGGGTTAATACCGGAAAAATTGGCTCTGACTGGCCGGCTAAAATGTCTCATTGTATTGCAAGGCCGTCTTTAATGTAACAAAACCATGATACAGTTTTTAAGATTCCACAAGCCGCTCATGACAGTTATCATTTTCAAAAACCATCCGAATTTTATTATAAAAAACTGCCGACGCCAGACCGGCCCGGCTCTGGCACCGATCTTGCTATTTAATTAGTTTCCATCCATAAATGGCCTTTTTCCGCAATCTCTGCGTCAAACTGCGGGGTTGCTTGTGCGGCGTACGTCCAGTACGCCTCCGCGCAACCCCTTGTTTTCCTTGACCTTGCGAAAAAATTCACATTTCTGGATTGGAAACACCAGATGGTGCCATCCATGTGAAATGGATGGACACTAATTAACGATTAATGACGGTCTCATAAAAAATCCCCAAACCGACCTAAGCACTACATAATAAAAAAACAACCTCTTGATTTTACTTAAAACTTAACCCTGCCTGTAAAAAAGATTTTTACGAAGCCATCAAAAACAGAGCCTCTTTTTAAACTTACCCTGAAAGGCGACATCACCATGAACCAGCCCCGTAAGAATAACCTGATCCATGAAAAAAGCCCCTACCTGCTGCAGCACGCCGACAATCCGGTCAACTGGTATGCCTGGGGCGAAGAAGCCTTTGCCGCCGCTGTAAAGGAAGATAAGCCGATTCTGCTTTCGATCGGCTATTCCACCTGTCACTGGTGTCATGTCATGGCCGAAGAATCATTTTCCGACCCGGCCATCGGCGACATCATGAATCGCGCCTTTATCAGCATCAAGCTGGACCGCGAAGAACGGCCGGACATCGACCAGATTTATATATCCGCGGTAGCGGCCCTGAACGGCTCGGCCGGCTGGCCGCTGAATGTCTTTTTAACCCCCCGGGGCCGGCCCTTTTACGGGGGCACTTATTTTCCGCCGGATAACCGGCCCGGTCTGCCTTCCTGGCGGGAAGTTTTGTCGCGAATTGAAGGCGCCTGGCATGATCCGGACATGAAAAAAAAGATCCTGGCTTCGGCCGAGGACATCGCCGGCACCCTGAAACGACACCTGGATGCCGCGACCACCGGGCCGGCGGACCAGGACCAGCCTGACGCGGTCGCCCTGGTCACCAGCGCCCTGACCGCCCTGTCCTCCCGGTTTGACAAAACCAACGGCGGTTTCAGCCCGGCCCCCAAATTTCCCATGCCGCCGATGCTTAATTTCCTGCTGGTAGTTGGCCGGCTGGGCCGTTCCGGCCTTCTCTCCGCCCAGCCGGGAGAAGCCGCCCGGGATATGCTCAGCCTGACTTTGAAATCCATGGCCGCGGGCGGAATTTTCGATCAGATCGGAGGTGGATTTCACCGATATTCCACTGACGCCCGCTGGCACCTGCCCCATTTTGAAAAGATGCTCTATGATAACGCCCAGCTGGCAACAGTCTTACTGGAGGCCCAGGCCTTTATTGACGATTCCTGGCCGTCCCGGACCGCGGCCGCCACTCTGGATTACATGCTGCGGGACATGATGCACCCGGAGGGCGGTTTTTACTCCGCCGAAGACGCCGACAGTTACCCGGATCAGGCGGGCGGCTCCAAACGTGAAGGCGCCTTTTACGGCTGGCGCCTGGAGGAGATTCAGGCCCTGCTGCCCGGGGAAACCGCCCGGGTCCTGACCCATTACTATGGCCTGCGTCCCGACGGCAATGTTAAAGACGACCCCTTTAAGGAATTTAACAACATCAATGTCCCCTTCCAGGCCAGTGACCTGGCGGAGACGGCGGCCTTTTTCAACCTGTCCGGGGAGAAGGCCCGGGAAATTTTGTCCCGGGGACGCCAGGTCCTGTTTGAGGCCAGACAGCAACGACCCCGGCCCCACCTGGACGACAAGATTCTGAGCGGCTGGAACGGACTGGCCCTGACTGCCCTTTCCCGGGGGTACCTGATCCTCGGCCGGAAGGAATATTTGGAAGCCGCTCAAAAAACGGCCCGCTTTATCCGCCAGAACCTCTATGATGAGACCGACGGAAGTCTGCTGCGACGCTGGCGCGACGGCCGGGGCGATATTCCCGGTCTGGCCGAAGACTACATCCTGCTGGCGCAAGGACTCTGTGATCTGTACCAGGCCGGTTTTGACCCGGGCCACCTGAAATGGGCCCTGGACCTGGCCGGCAAATTTTACGATCTGTTTTTTGATGAAAACCAGGGCACCTGTTACGCTGTTACGGCGAAACACGATCCCCACCTGATTTTCCGCCCCAGAGACGATCAGGACAACGTTATGCCCTCGGCCACTTCAACCGCAGCCATGGTTTTTCTCCGGCTGGCCGGCCTGACCGGCGACATCCGCTGGGACAAGGGCGCCCGGGCGCTGCTTAACCAGGCCCGAACGAGACTGGCTGGACAACCACTGGCCGCGCCCCTGATGCTGGCCGCCCTGGGTCAGAATCTATCCGGACTGACCCGGGTGGTTATTTCCGGGGCAGCCGACCGGAAAGAAACCCGGCTCCTTTTGGAAACAACCCGAGCGGCCCGGCCGGACGCCGAAATAGTGCTCATAGACAGCCCGGAAACATGGCAAATCCTGAAGGATCAAATGCCGACCCTGACGGCCTCAACCTCCCCCGACGAAACGCCGCGGGCTTATGCCTGTTCCGGCCACACCTGCTACAACCCCGTAACGGAACCCGACCAGCTGACCGCTTTGCTGACGACTCCGGATGATTTTTAAATCAATATCTGTTAACATGGAATTAAAAAACAGGAGGCGTCAACATGACTTTTAAAGAACTGATGGAGACACGGCGAGCCATCAATTATTTTGATCCGGACCATGATGTTTCCGAAGAAAAAATCCGGGAAATGGTTTCGATGGCTTCCAAATCACCGTCAGGATTCAATCTGCAGCCATGGAGCCTGATGGTTCTGCGGGACCCGGACCGAAAAGAACTTTTGAAAGAGCAGGCCTGGGGCCAGGATAAAATTACCGAGGCCCCGGTTACCATGATCGTGCTGGGCGACATGTCGGGCTGGACCTTTGACAACGCCATGGCGGAAAAAAGCTTCCAGAAAGCGATTGGGTCCGGTGAAATGGACGAATCCAAGCGCGACTGGTTCGCCGGGGCCGCGGCAATTATCTACGGCGCCAGCGAGGCCCGGAAAGTGTCCTTTGCCTGCAAAAACGCCGGTTTTTTCGCCATGTCTTTGATGCTGGCCGCCACCAGCCTGGGGCTGGAAACTCACCCCATGGACGGATTCGACATTGAAGGAGTCCACCGGGCCTTCAACATTCCGGATAACTACTGGATTCCCATGCTGCTGGCGGTGGGATATCTCAAACCCGGGGTGACCCTTCATCCACCCAAATGGCGGAAATCATACGATGAAATAGTGGTTGATTTCCAATAGGACCCGTCACCCGACCTCAGGAAACGAAAGGAACCGCCATGCTGGCCTTAGGTTTACAGGGAAGCCCTCGCGAAAAAGGCAATACCAATTTTCTGCTGACCACCTTTTTAAACGCCCTCGCTAAAAAAGGGGCCGCCACCCGGCTGATTCACGTCCCCGAGAAAAACATCAAACCCTGTCAGGGCTGCACCTTCTGCGAAAAAAAAGGCTACTGCACCCAGCGGGATGATGACATGAGCCGCGAAATATATCCGCTTTTGCGCCGGGCGGACATAATTCTGGCTGCTTCGCCCATGTACTTTTATAATGTTTCGTCCCAGCTGAAAGCCCTGATCGACCGCAGCCAGGCTCTCTGGTCCCGGCGCTACAAGCTGGGACTGATTGACCCTCATTCCACCTCCCGGACCGGCGTAATGCTGGCTGTGGGCGCCACCAAGGGAAAAAATTTATTTAACGGCACTCATTTGACCGCCCGTTACTTCTTCGACGCCGTCTCAGCCAGATTTACCGAGGAAATGGGTTACCGGCGAGTGGAAAAACCCGGTGATTTAAGTGAGCTTCCCCAGGTGACAAGCGAGGTTCAGACGACTGCCGATCGGCTCGACCGGTTTTTCAAACGTGAAAAGATACTGTTCCTCTCCGGACCGAACGCCTGCCGGAGTAAAATGGCCGTCGCCTTCAGCCGTTACCTGGCTGGCGACCGGGTGGAAGCCCTGAGCGCCGGCGTCCAACCGGCCACGGCGGCTGACCCCATTATGGTAAAAGTCATGGCGGAAAAAGGCCTGGACCTGTTCCTGCGCTTTCCCCGCTCCCTTGAGGAAACCCTGACGGAAATGAAGCCGGATAAAATTGTTACCATAGGCCGGGATAAAGACTGGCCCGACCTGCCGGGGGCAACTGTCATCGACTGGGACATCAAAGACCCCGCCGGAAAAGACATATCAGTGACGCGGCAGGTCCGGGACGAAATTGAACAAAAGGTCAGAGATCTGACTGACAGCAGGGGTGTTTCCCATGAGCGATAACAGCACCGCCACATTTAACGAAGTTTATGACAATCCGGACTTTTATTATGGCCGGGAGGTGCGGCCGGAATTTACCGATTTTGTTCAGAAGAAATCCCTGCGGGGCCGGACGGGTCTCGACCTGGGCTGCGGCGAAGGACGATACTCCCTGTACCTGGCCCGGCGGGGCTGCCGGGTTACCGGAATCGACCGTTCCGAAACCGGGCTGACCAAACTGAAAAAAATCTCCCGCCGGGAACAATTACCGGTGACTACCCGTCAACTGGATGTCGCTGATTTTGATTATCCCGGGGATGCTTATGATATCGTGGTAGCCGCCACCATTCTGGACCACCTGGATGAAACCGCCCGCCGCCGGACAATCGCCGGCCTCAAAAAAACCGTGAAACCGTCCGGTATGGTTTATATCAATGTGTTTACCGTGGCTGACCCCGGCGCTGACGTTGGAAAGTCCAGCGGGGATGGCTCCAGCGCCGACGCGGCCGGCCAGGTCAGCGACACCGCCGGTTGCATGACCTACTATTTTGCTCCTGAGGAATTAAAAACCTTGTTTGACGACTGGAAAATCCAATATTATTATGAAGGTCTGGAGCCGGATCTGTCCCACGGGCAACCCCATTATCACGGCTGGGCCTGCCTGCTGGCCACCAGACCGGATATTTGACGTGTCGATTTGACCGCAGACGCACGGCGGCCGGCATGAAGCTGTAGTCAATCTACCGCGAATATCGGTCAACCACCCTCGACCGGCAATAAACCAAGGGCTGTTTATGCCGTTTGTCAAAAAACCCGGTCTGACCGGAAAAATTTATGTACCGGCTGCCACCGGTACCAGTAAAAAAAAACATGATTGCCCGGATTGTTTTGCCTGTCAGATGTGCAGCGAATCACGCTGCCATGTCTGCCGTCAGGAAAAAACAGCCTGCCGCGACCGGCCGGCGGCCAGCAAAGGTCAGATCCGGGAGAGCCGAACCCCCAAACAGGATATTGCCATGAAAACCCGCATCGATTTACCCTCCAATGAAGACCTGCCCCAGGAGATAAGAAGCGTCCTGGAAGTGTTGCCGCCGCTGAACGCCTTTCGGATGATGGCCGTGGTGCCGGAAAGCTTTAAACCTTATATCGAACTGGCCGGAACAGTACTGTCCGGAGTCGATTTTGATTCCCGGCTGAGGGAAATCGCGGTATTGAGGGTGGTCCGGGTGCTGAAATGCGACTATGCCTGGACCCATCACGTAACCGTCGGCAAAGGCGTCGGCCTGACCAATGACCAGATCGAAATCATAAAAACCGAGGACCCGGTCTCCTCCCTGGACGAAGAAAGCAATCTGCTCTGCCGGGTAGCCGATGAGATCACCCGGGATGTCCGGTTGAGCGACGAGATGCTGCTGGCCATCAAGGAGCGCTACGGGAATAAACAGGCCGGGGCCCTGATTCTCTGCTGCAGTTACTTTAACATGCTGGGCCGTTGCCTGGAAGGATTCCGGGTGGAGCTGGAACCGGAGAAAGTGCTCTAACCCGGATATTTTATTAATTTTTTCGACTATAGTGGTTTAACCAATAAACTCGAATGGTTATTGATGACGGCTTCGTAAAAAGTCCCTATCTCGTCATTCCGGCGAAAGCCGGAATCCAGAACCATTTGATTTTACTGGATCACGGCCTCCGCCGGGGTGACGCAATAACGGAAATCCCGACTTTACGAAGCCGTCATATATTGAAAAACAGGCGAACAGGCGCCTTTCCCGGAAAAAAATTTTGACACGTCAGGCCAGTCTTGCTATGTGATGATGATATAAAAGTGATTTATTATCCCTTTTGTGAAAAAAGGATAAAAATCAGAAGGGCGTAATGAACGATCAGATCCATCACTGGACAAAAAAAGACAAATTACTGTACGCCCTGTCAATGGCTCCCTTTTTGCTGGCTCTGGGGGTAGCCCTTTACGTGCTGGGCGTGGATTCTCCCGGGGCAGCCCTCATCTTCGTGTTTCTCTGCCTGATGGCGAATATATTTCAGGCCGGGGCCTGCGTGGGATGCCCCTACCGCGGGTCATACTGTCCCGCCATTTTTGGTGTGTACGCCGGAAACCTCATCTCCACCATTATCTATCGTAACCGGGTTCACGAAGAACGTTTTTTCGCGGTGAACGCCAAGCTGGCAGAAGCATTCTGCCTGCTCACCCTGCTCTTTCCCTTGTACTGGCTCTTTTTTCGGGCCTGGTATTATCCGCTCATCTATTTAGCCCTGGTGGGAACACACCTCACCCTTTTTATGCCCACTCAGTGTGAAAAATGCGGTTACAGCAACACCTGCCCCGGCGGTGTCTTCTGGCGGCAGTGTCGCGGAAAGCTTGTCAGCCGTCAGAAAAGGACCACAAAAAGTGGCTGACAATAAACCCAGAAGAATCAAAATCGGCCTGAGACAGGCCCTGGCCCTGTTGCTTCCCTATATCAAGGACCGCCTCATATCCCAGGTCAAATCCGTCTGGCTGATTATTCTTTACCTGGTTTTTTTTCAGACGATGATCTTAAGGATCCCGATCCCGGATGCCTCCGTCATCGCCCTCGGTATCGGGCTTGTCATAATCGGGCTGACCATTTTCATGGAAGGGCTGTTCCTTGGTCTGATGCGGCTGGGATCGCTTGTCGGCAGCGGTCTGCCCAGAAAATCGCCGATCGGGGTTGTCCTGGCCTTTGGTCTGCTTCTGGGCTTTCTGGCTACCCTGGCGGAACCCTCCATTCAGGTTCTGCAGATGGCCGGCAAGTCCGTGAAGCCGTGGGAGGCGCCGCTTCTTTTTATTCTGTTAAACAAATATTCCCATTATCTGGTGTATTCCGTGGGAGCGGGGGTCGGCGTGGCGGTCGCGCTGGGGATGATCCGGTTTTACTACAGCTTTTCCCTCAAGCCCCTTATCTACCTGTTTGTGGGGCCGCTTGTCCTGGTCACGATCTGGGCAAGTCTTGACGCCAACCTGAGGAACATCATCGGCCTGGCCTGGGACTGCGGCGCCGTGACCACGGGGCCCGTGACAGTGCCGCTGGTTCTGGCCCTTGGCATCGGGATATCCCGCATGGTGGGCTCCGCCGACTCGGGCGCCACGGGATTCGGAGTGGTTACCCTGGCCTCGCTGCTTCCCATTGTTACCGTCCTTTGCCTCGGTATTTATTTAAATGATTCTGTCCCCCGGCCCATGAGCGAAACCGCTTTTTTCAAAAATGACGTCCGCTCCCGGATAGAGGTGCTTTTCAAGGACAAAACAGACCTGACCCGGTATGTTTTACTGGAAACGAGCCCCCGGGCCCAGATCGCTTTTTTCGGCGGGAACAAAGAAAAAATGCTGCGATACCTGAAAAGCCTGGCGGCGTCGGAACCGGAAAGGAAGGCTGTTTTCGGTGAGGCGGATGATGCCCTGGAAAGATGGGCTGTTTCAAGAGGAACCGGCGAGCAGCAAAAAGCGGTTTTCGGAACCCCCGAAAAGATCCGGGAAGCGTCGTTTAAGTACGCCGAAGAAAGCAAACGGGCAACAAACATCCGAAATCTGAGCAAAAGAAATCTGGCCGCGGCCGTAAAGGCCATCGGCCTGCTGGTCCTGCCGATTCTTATTGTTTTTTTTCTGCTGGTCAGGGAGAAAATACCTTATCCGGATGAAATTGTTCTGGGCGTCTTTTTTTGCGTCCTGGGCCTGGCTACCTTCGGCATCGGTATTGAGCTGGGGCTTGACAGATTAGGCACTCAAATCGGAAGCAAACTGCCGGCTTCCTTTAAGGCCATATCACTTCCGGAAGAGACAACAACCATCTCAGGTTTTGATTCCGACATGGTTCAGGCGGCTGTTTCTCCGGACGGAGAGAAACGTCAGTTCTTCTTTTTCAAAAACGACGGCCGGATAACAACAATTCCATATGATCCCGCGAATTTTGACCAACTTACCGGCCAGTACCGTTATACCCCGCTCAAAGGGCCGCTTTTCGGATCTGGAAGCCCCTGGCCGGGCATCCTGATGGTCGTTCTGTTTGCCTTTATCATGGGATATGGGGCCACGCTGGCGGAGCCGGCCTTAAACGCCCTGGGAGTCACCGTGGAGGAGTTGACAGCCGGGACTTTCCGAAAAACCCTTCTCATGCAGGCGGTGGCCGTGGGTGTCGGTGGGGGGATCGCGCTGGGCATGATGAAAATTGTACTGGACATTCCCTTGGCCTGGATTCTGGCGCCCTGCTACCTCGTCCTCCTTCTGGTCACAAAACTTTCCACCGAGGAATTTGTAAACATCGGCTGGGACAGCGCGGGTGTTACCACCGGACCGATTACCGTGCCCCTTGTGCTGGCCATGGGCCTCGGAATCGGCACCCAGGTCGGCGTGGTCGAAGGTTTTGGAATCCTGGCCTCGGCCTCCGTGTGCCCGATTCTTTCGGTTCTCCTGCTGGGTCTCCATATCAACAGAAAAAGAAAGGCCGCCTTGACAAACGAGATTTTCAGCGACCAAGAGGCTGCAAAGGATAAAATATGAACGCCGATAAGACCCTCTCCTGCATCACCGCTTATCTGCACCGGAATATATCCAAAGACGTCCTGGAGGCTTTGAAAGAGGTGAAGGTGGGGGATATTCATTTGTCGTCCGCCCGCTCCCTTGTTATTGAAGAAAAGAAAGGGCTTCTGGCAATGCTGCCCGGACGGGATCTGGCGCAGGATCCGCTCGATATTGTCTTTTTCCTGGTTAAACCCGGGATGGAAGACCCCCTGGTCAGTCTCATTATTGAAAAGGGCCATCTGTATTACCCCGGAAGAGGGTCGGTTCTGGTTGAGGAGGTCGAATTAATCGATCAACACGAACTTTTCGGAGACCATGATATTCAACCTTTTGAAAGGCCCGCCCAACCGGTTCATCTATACCCCTGCGTCGGCATCTGCTGCATTATGAAAAGGGGGCAGGGGGACAAAGTCGCCAGAATCGCTCTTGACACGGGGACCTGCGTTCCGGCAGTTCACTTTGGAACAGGTACGGGAGTTCGGGACAAAATGGGACTTCTGCGGATCACCATCCCGCCGGAAAAAGAAATAATCCATGCCTTTCCCACCTTTCATGAGGCCGATCACATCATGGAGATGATGATTGAGGCGGGACGGCTGGATCAACCCGGGAGCGGGTTTATCTATTCCTTTCCGGTCAAAAAAGGGCTGGTAAACACGAAAGTCAACCGCGGTGAACAGAGCCACGCGGCCAGTATCGAACAAATCGTTACCGCTCTTGACCATATGAAGGGGAACACCGAGTGGCGGCGCAGAAGGACCGTGGTTGAAAAAAGATCGGCGCGGAAGAAAAAATACCTCAGGGGTCTGGTGGATATGGTGCTCCTGTGTGACGGAGGTACCGGCATGGATCTCGCGCGCGCGGCCATGTCCGCCGGAGCGGAAGGCGCGACCATATCAGGTACGCAGCATATCCGTCCCCCGGACTCCCCGGACCCGGCCCTGCGGCATATTCCGCCGGCCCGGGATGTGTGCAGCATGGTCATACCGGAAGAGACAAAAGAAGCGGTGACAAACGCCCTGGCGGAGGCGGGCGCTTTCTCGGATCGGTGTCATGGACGGATTCATTGGCGTCGCACCTCCAAGGCCTTTACTTATGTGGTTCAGCATTAACCTGACCTGAACCTTTCAAATTTTGATGTACTCGTAAAAAGGTCCCCCGTCTCGTCATTCCGGCCTACGCCGGAATCCGGAACCATTTGATTTTACCGGCCCCCAATCAGAGAGGGACGGGCAAAATCAACAATTTCCGGATTCCGGGGGCCCGCTCCTTCTTTATTTCCAGATACTGGTAATAAAACAGGTCACGTCCACCGAGGACTTCTCCTTGTCCGAGGAATCCAGGGCGGCCATGGGCGCCGGCGGAGTCTCGTCATCCCCGGCCACGGCTTCCGAACCGCCCAGGATCGCCCCGGCCAGATTTTTCACCCGCTGTCCGGCCGCGGCCAGCATTACTCCGGGATTGGACCAGGCCACCTGGGCGCCCACCGTGAAGCGCAGATTAATATTGGGCCGCTTGGCCCGGACCCAGTAGCCCGCGCCGGCTTCCATGGTGGAGGTGTTATAATATTGCCCGTTGTCCCATTCCCACAGCCGGATATCGATATAGGGATTGTCCGCGGCCAGGTCCCCGATGGGCTGGCTGGACAACTCCTGGCCGTTATTCGGATCATACTCCACCACCTCGATGTCGCTCCAGAGATAGCTGCGGTCATTGGGCGGACCGACCATGTTCCAGCCGTTGCCGCTGCCCCCGTTATAGCGCAGCGAAGTTTCGACATCCACGCCGGTGGCCACGGGCACGCCGGTAATGTCGATGCTGAGGCCCTCCCGGGCCAGCACCCACATGGCCCCGCCGGGATAGATCATGAAATCCGGGTATTCCTGGTAGGCCCCTTGTTCGCAGTCATAGACGCCCAGGCGATACTGGGTGGAATCATAGCCGCCGGCCAGATCATCGCCGATCACGGCCGCGGGTCGGGGGTCGTCCGGGATATGATGGGCCGAGAGCATCTGATAGGCGGCCGCGGTTTCACCGGGCGGAACCGGCGGAGAGGTGGAGGTTTCCTGGGTGCCTATCACGAACACGTCCGGCGGGACTTCCAGCTCCGTGGGCTCTTCGGTCCAGGAATACCGGCCGCTGCCGCTGTCCATATAGCCCACTTTCCAGTAGTAGGCCAGGCCTTCTATAAGTTGCTGATCCGGATAGTTAGGATCATCCTCAAGGGTATAACTGGTCAGATACGTGCTGGTCTCGTAATTAAACGGCCCGACAGTAGAGGAAAAATGGTCGATATCCGCCCGGGTCACCCGCCAGTACGAACTGACATGGCTGTCCCCGTCCGGATCGGAAAAAGCCGAGGCTTCCAGAGTGACCGGCTGGCCCGGCGCGATCAGGGCAAAAGGCTCCGGGCTGACGTGGGTGGGCGTGTCCGGCGGAGAATTGGCGCCCGTGGACAGAAATTCATAACAACCGATATCCGGGGCCGTCCCCTGGGGGCGGGCATTACCGTCCAGATCCTGGGAAGTGGTGGAGGTATCGGCCGCGTCCACGCAGGGAGAGCTCTCTGTCAGGTGATAATCATTATTGCCCGCGTCATAATAAAGGGGATCCTGATTAAGGGAATTGGGACCGGCGGTAAT
The DNA here is from genome assembly GCA_046539175.1 of Desulfosudaceae bacterium. Taxonomy (GTDB): domain Bacteria; phylum Desulfobacterota; class Desulfobacteria; order Desulfobacterales; family Desulfosudaceae; genus CAYTQK01. The sequence continues at coordinate 13,894 of JBKHHL010000012.1, read as the reverse complement.
GTTGGTGCCGCTGTAAGCAGTGGTATTGCCGAAAAGGTTGTTGTAATCCAGGGCGGTGGGCGTACTATCATCGGTACCGGTATCGGCGATGCCCGTACCGCAATTGGTAATAATATTGTATTGCATATCCGGAGAAATCGGCGCGATATCACCCCTGTTGAGCCGAATGCCGTAACTGAAGGCGCCGTCAATGGTATTATGATGGATCCGGGGTTCGGCCATGGTGGTCGAACCCGTCACATCCACAAAAATGCCCGTATCCATACTGGCATCTAAACCCTGGCGGATCAGGTTGTTGATAACCACGGCCGAGGCAGCACTACCGGTGGCAGACAGATCAATACCGGTGGGATTGTCATAGAGAACATTACCGTTTACGATGGTGGTGGCATCACACTCAGACAGAAAAATGCCGGAAGAAGCATTGTTATGCAAGATGCAATTGGTGATGGTATTGTTGTTGCCGCCATTGATATAAATGCCAAACTGTTCCGCGTTGATGACCTCCATGTCGGCCACGGTGACATTGGTGCAATAATCCAGGTTCAGGCCATAGCTCCAGTACCCGGGTGTGGCCGTGGCATCAACAACAGCCCCCCCGAGCTCCGGGCCCTGCAGGGTAAAATCAGATGTCGGCAGGTATAAGGTGGTTTCATCCTCGCCATTGGCCACGCTGTAAATACCGGGAGCCACGTGCAGGGTATTGGGCGTGGCGAACTCACCTAAAATTGTACAGGCATTATGAAGGGTCTTCCAGGGGTTGGTCTCCGAACCGTCGCCACTTATATCGTTACCGTTCTGGATATCTACATAATAATCGGCCGCGTATCCGGCCGCCGGACAAATCAGCACAACTGCCGCCAACAGGACAAGTCCCAGCATAAACAGGCGATGGCCCGCTGGTTTGATTCTCAGCCAAGCCTGCCTGGTGGTTTTCTTTTCCATAATCTCCTCCGAACCTCCGGGTTATCATGTCTTCCGGCAATGGCTGCCGGTGGTCTATCACCCATACTGGTTTTTAAACAAACTCCCTACAAAGTCGGCGGACCCGGCATATCCGGCAGGACCATCTCCTGCTGAAAAATCGTGTCCGAATCCCCGGTCAGGTCGTCTTCCGGCGGCACCACGTCCGGCGACAGCGGCGGCAGGGGTGGTGGCGGCGTCTGCCCCGAGTCCCCCTCGGGATAGAAGACCGGATCTTCCGGGTCCGGAGAATCATCCGGGACATAATCTGACGGGGGATTCTGTTCCTCGTCTCCGGCGGACGGCTGGTCGCCGTCGCCCTCGCCATTGTCATCACCCATCAGGCCGAGTTCCTGCAGACGCTGCCTGAGCTGATCTTTGGGAATATCCTCGGGCGTGCCCAGGACTTCGCCCAGAACGGTCACCAGCTGCTGAAAAGAAGTCACAGTCACCGGTTCGGCCAGGGGATTGGCCGGATCGACCACTTCCAGGACGGTATTGTCCAGGGCCGTGATAATGGTGCGGTTGCCGTCCTGGCTGATTTCCAGAATAAAGTCCGACCCCCGCACGCCCACCACCGAGGAGGCGGTTTTGACGCTGAACCGGGAATGCTTGTACTCGGCCAGCTTCTTCACCACGAACCGGGCCTTTCCGGAGATCATCTCCATAAAGGAAAGCCGGTTGCCTCCTTCGGGATCATAGACACTCTTGTTGATGACCAGGCTGGAATTGGCGGCCAGCACGGTTTCACTGCCGTCCTTAAAAGAAACCGCCAGTTTACCATCTTTCCGGGTAAACAGGGTATCCCCGCTATACAGGGGCAGGCCTTTTTTGGCCACATACCCATACTGACGGTCCGAATGCATGATATAGGCCTGGGGCCGGGCCGTCTTGACCGTACCCACGGACTGCCCCTTACCATGACGGTAGGTGGCCCGGATCTCCAGGTCCGGCGGAATAAACGCCCGGGCGGCCGTCTCCGGCGCATAGAATATCAGGGCCGCGAAAAATACCAGTACCGCCGGTAGAGCAACCACGAATCGAATTTTCGTAAAATGGTTCATCAGACAAGACTCCTGTTTTTTACAGTTTGGCTGTCAGAAACAGTTTCACGGCGTTGCTTCTGAACTCATAATTGCTGATATTGGAATCATTTTCGGTGTACTCGTACAACAGGGTGGCGGAAAGGATATCCTTGTAAAAATATTTTTCACCGAAAACATTGCCGATATACTTGGTATCATCCCGCTTGACATCATAAATGGAGTCCTTGTGATCATACTCCTTGAACCGGCATTGACCGGTCAGACCGCAGGTGATTCCCCACCAGACATTCAGGTACAGGCCCAGCTCGGTGTTGATCCGGTCCCAGTCATAGTCGTCATGCTGCGCCGAATTGACTTCATACCCGGCCCCGGCCCGGAATTTACCCTTTTCATCGGGCAGCAGGTATAAAAAACGCAGCATGCCGCGGTTGCGATGGCCGTCCTCCTCGTTGTTGTACATGTTGTTGTCCCGCAGATAACTGTAGGAGAGCTCCGTCTGCCAGTTCCGCCCCTGCCAGGCCACGACCGGGGTAATGGTGTGACGCATGAGGTAACTGGAGGAGTCCAGCCAGTAATAGGCCGGCTTGTAGGTCAGGCCGGCGGTAAAAGCTCCCCGCCGGTAGCGGGCATGGACATCAAAGATGCTGCCGGTCAGGTCATACTCGGTGTTATCGCTGTACCACATCTGGTAGTGGCTGTAGCCCGCGCCCAGCACCATGGTGGCGGTCTTGATGAAGTCATAGCCGCCGCTGAAGCTGGCGGTGGTGATAAAATCGTCCTCCTCTGCATACAGGTCGTCCTGATCGATGGGCTCCAGCAAGGCATTGTCATCATATTCACAGCCAATGCTGGCCATGAGGCTGTATTTCCGGCCTTCCCGCTCTTTTTGACGGATATGGCCGAGCTGGATGCGGGCCGCGGAGACGAGCTCCTTACCGGCTGCTTCTTCGGCTACGGTATCGAAACGCTTCCTGGCGAGGTCCGTCCGGCCGGCCTTGAGATAACAAACCCCGGCATAATAGGTGCTGTTATAACGGATATTGGTATTCATGCCGGCGGCGGCCTCCAGGTCTCTGGCGGCCTGGTCGTATTGTTCCAGCCTCAGCCGGGACATGCCGGCATAATACCTGGCCAGGGCGTTGGACGGTTCTTTTCCGGCCAGACCCGCGAAGATATCGGCCGCGATCTGGTAATTGGCCAATTTGTAATTCACAAACCCCCAGTCAAAGGCCAATCCGGGAATGAAGAAATCAGAGGCCCGGGCGGTATCAAGATGCACGGCGGCCTGCGAAAAATCATTGATCTTGATATAGGATTTGGAAAGGTAATAACTGTAAAGCGGATTGCCCGGATCCTGTGCCAGCGCTTTTTTGAATTGTTCTTCGGCCGTGTCAAAATCACCGCTTTCATAGGCGAACACACCCGCGTCAAAAAAACTCTGGCCGGCCTCGCGGGCGGTGCCGGGAAGCACCATTGCCCCCAGGAGAAGCAATAAACTGATCAAAACGGGTACAAGACGTTTAGCCATAATTTTCCCCCAATACGCGTGTTCCGGCCGGAAAAACAGCTCTTTTGATACGGCAGCACCTGTCTCCCGGCCATTCAGGTATCTCTTTTTCGGAAAAACCGCCAGTGCTCTTCCGGTATATTTGTTTATCTGGTCAGGTGGAGAATTTCTGGTGTTCTGATTATTTAAGCAAGCACTGTCAGGTATGTCAATTGAAATTGATGATCTCGTAAAAAATCTTTACATCGTCATGCCGGGCTTGCCCCTGGAATACAGAAATACTTGAGTTTACTGAACTAAGGCCGGAGCGGGGGTGACGTGATAAGGATAACCCCGACTTTACGGAGCCGTCAAAATTCATCATAAGCGATCATATCAGCATCCACACCCAGATTATCCAGCATCTTTTCAAGGGCGGCGATCATGGGCGGCGGGCCGCACAGATAATACTCGATCTCGGCGGGATCGTCGTGATCTTTTAAATATTCTTCATACAGACACTCGTGGATAAAACCGGTCAGCCCCGTCCAGTTATCTTCCGGCTCCGCTTCGGACAGGGCCACGTGATAGGAAAAATTGTAAAACCGCTCCGCCAGATCCCGGAACTCCTCGTCATAAAACATCTCCTGCCGGGAGCGCGCCCCGTACCAGAAGGTTATCCGGCGACCGGTGCCCAGTCCGTTGAGCTGATGCAGGATCTGGGAGCGCATGGGCGCCATACCGGCGCCGCCGCCGACAAAACATATTTCCCGGTCGCTGTCTTCATCGACCAGAAAATCGCCGTAGGGACCGCTGAGGGTTATCCGGTCGCCCGGCTTGAGGTTAAAGACATAGGAGGAGCCCACCCCGGGCGGGATATCCGGCTGTCCCGTCGGGGGGGTGGCGATGCGGACGGTAAAGCGCAGCTGCTCCTCATACGGGGGATTGGCCAAAGAATAGGCCCGGAAGACCGGTTCATCGGTGCCGGCGCAAAGATCCAGAAAGTTAAACTTCTCCCAGGCGGCCAGGTACCGGTCGGCCACGTCAAAACGATCAAAACAGAGCTCGTATTCCGGAATATCGATCTGCATGTATTGACCGGCCTTAAAATCGAGGGTTTCGCCCTTATCCAGCTCCGCCACCAGTTCCTTGATAAAAGTGGCCACGTTGCGGTTGGAAACCACCGTGGCCGCATATTTTTTAATGCTGAGGACATAATCGGGCAGGCGCAGGCGCATGTCCTGCCGCACCTTAAGCTGGCAGGCCAGGCGGATCTGGTCCTTTTTTTCCTGGCGGGACAGGTGGCTGAGCTCGGTGGGCTGAATATCCCCGCCGCCCTCCTCCACCCGGCAGCGGCACTGTCCGCAGGAACCGCTGCCGCCGCAGGCGGAAGGCAGATAAATACCGGCGGCGGACAGAGCCGACAGCAGGGTGGTTCCCAGGGGTGACTCCACGGCCTTGTCCGGATCATCATTGATGACGACGCGGGCCTTGCCCCGGGGAACGACCCGGGCTTCCAGCAGCAGCAGAAACAGCACCAGGGTCATGATGACCGAAGTAAAAACACTGAAGCTGACGACATAAACCAATTTACTCGCTCCTGAGTATGGCTACAGGGTAATCCCGGAAAACAGCATAAAAGCCATGGCCATGAGGCCGGTCACCACCATGGTCAGTCCATACCCCTCCAGGCCGTAGGGCACGTCGGCGTAGCGCAGTTTTTTTCTGATGGCGGCCATGGAAACAATGGCCAGCAGCCAGCCCACTCCGGCGCCCAGCCCGAAGACCAGGAATTCGAGAAAGTCGTATTCTCTTTCCACCATGAACAGGGAGGTGCCCAGGATGGCGCAGTTGACGGCAATCAGGGGCAGAAACACCCCCAGGGCGGTGTACAGGGACTGGGAATAACGGTCAATGACCATCTCGATGCCCCCTGTACCATGGCGGCGATAACGGCGATAAAAGTGATAAACTTCAGAAAACTCAGGTCCAGATCGGGCAGCCCCGCCCAGGCCAGGGCGCCCGGGGCCAGCAGGTAATGAAAGATCAGCCAGTTCAGGGGAGTGGTGATGGTCAGCACGAAAACCACGGCAAATCCCAGGCCGGTGGCCGTCTCCAGATTGTTTGACACCGCCACAAAGGAGCACATCCCCAGAAAGTAGGCCAGCAGGATATTACCCACAAAAACCGAATTTATGAAAATACTGAGCAGGTTTTCCATGATTACTCCCGCGCCCTTATTCCTTCCTGGTTATGGCTTTCTGCAACCAGACCAGCAGCCCGATAATTATGAAGGCCGCCGGGGCCACCAGCATGAAACCCATGTCTTCGTAGCCGGCCCGGTAAAAGGCCGCCGGGATGACCGCCCGGCCCAGAAGACTGCCTGATCCCAACAGTTCCCTGATGGCACTGACAATGACCAGCACCGAAGCGTAGCCCAGGCCGTTGCCCAGCCCGTCCACCAGGGCCAGGTGGGGCGGATTGCTCAGGGCGAAGGATTCGGCCCGGCCCAGCACGATGCAGTTAGTGATGATCAGGCCCACGAACACCGACAACTCTTTGCTGACCTCGTACATGAAAGCCTTCAGAAATTCGTCACAGAGGATGACCAGAGAGGAAATAACGGCCAGTTCCACGATGATCCGGATATTTCGCGGCATGATCCCCCGCAGCAGGGAAATAATCAGGTTGGAACAGGAGATCACAAAAGTCATGGCCAGCCCCATGACAATGGCCGTCCGCAGCTGGACCGTCACCGCCAGGGCGGAACAGATGCCCAGCATCTGGATATTGATGGGATTGTTGGTCCAGACGGCCTCGGCGAAAATTTTAAAAGACCGGCTCCTGGTTAATTTCATGACAACACCTGACTGATTTTAAATATTTACTCCGACCGGCCGGCCTGTTCCGTCCGGCACTTCCCCTGCCCCGGCGGCAGCTTCCGCAGCTCGTTCTGACGAAACCGGACCGCAACCGGTTCATATTGCCGCAGCACCTCGTGCAGACCGCGGCTGAGGTAGTTGCCCGTCAGGGTGGCTCCGCTGATACCGTCAACATAATACGCCTGCCTGGCTTCGGGGATCCGGTCCTCCACCGCTCCCTTGGCCACGGCCACGGACATGAACTCATTGGACTGATCGACGATCTTTTTGCCGACGAAATTTTCCTGGAACCATTGTTTTTCTATCTCGCCGCCCAGGCCGGGAGTCTCGGAATGTTTGTAAACGGTAAATCCGGCGATGGTCCGGCCGTCTTCTTCCATGGCCAGATAGCCCTTGATATCGCCCCAGACCCCCTTGGTGTTGATGGGGATGATATAATTTTTAATGGTGTTGTCTTCCCGGATATTAAGATAGATGGGCAGCTCCCGCGGATTGGTGTTGTCGGCCGGCAGCCGTTCGCCGGAGGGCGACACCCGCAGACACCGGATGCGCTCGTCATATATCCGGGATATTTCTGACGGGGTATAACTCTTTTTTGCCTGGACCAGTCCCACCGATTTTAAAACATTTTTCTGACGGTCGACCCGCATGTTCCGAATCTGGTATGGCCGCAGGCCGACGGAAGCGCCGGTCAGCACCAGGCTGCAGACCAGGCATAAAATCAGCGCGAACAGAAGCGATTTGAAGCCGTCAGACATTGGGGATCCTCTTTTTCAGCCGGATTGACACGGCCACCTGGTCCAGCAGGGGCGAAAACAGGTTCATAAACAAAATGGCCAGCATGACCCCCTCGGGATAAGCGGGGTTAAAGACCCGGATCAGCACGGTCAACAGCCCGATCAGAAAACCATAGACCCACTTCATGGAATCCATGCCCGGGGCGGAGACCGGATCGGTAGCCATATAGGCGATGCCAAAAGCGAAACCGCCCATGACCAGGTGATAAAAAGGGTTCAGGCCGTACCAGGGCTGAGCCGCCGGCCCGGCCAGCAGATTCAGCAGCCCGCCGGTAACCAGGACGCCGACGACACCGCCCAGGATAATGCGGTAGCTGGCCACGCCCACCGCCACCAGGATAACGGCCCCGATCAAACAGCACAGGGCCGAGGTGCCGCCGATGCTGCCCGGATACAGGCCGATCAGCAGTTTCATAAAAGAAAAATCCACGCCGGCCAGGGCGGCTTCAATACTCTCCCCCACCCGGCTCAGGGCGGCCACGGCCAGCGGAGTCGCGCCGGTAACCGCGTCCGTACCGCCGGACACCAGTTTTTCCACCCAGCCCGAATCTCCGGACATCTGCGCCGGATAGGCGAAAAACAGAAAAGCCCGGCCGGTCAGGGCGGGATTGAAGATATTGCGGCCGGTGCCGCCGAATATCTCCTTGCCGATGACCACCCCGAAAGAGATACCCAAGGCGGCCTGCCATAACGGCATGGTCGGCGGCAGGGTCAACGGAAAAAGCAGGCCGGTCACCAGGAACCCTTCGCTGATCTCGTGCTTGCGGATGGAAGCGAACAACAATTCCCAGAAAAGACCCACCGCGTAGGAGACAATGATAAGCGGCAGCACTATGCCGAGGCCCCGGCTCATGACAGCCATCCCGTCCACGGACAGCCCGGCCGCCCGGGAAGCCTGATAACCGGTATTGTAAATGCCGAACAGCAACGGGGGCACCAGGGCCAGCAGCACCATGCTCATGAAGCGCTTCAGATCCAGACTGTCCCGGACATGGGGCCGGGCCGGTGCCGGTTGACCTGGCCGGGAATGAAAAACAGCGTCTCCATGGCGTTAAACAGGGGCGCTATCAGGGCCAGGCGGCCGCCCTCCTGAAAATGCCGACGCTGGGAATCGAATATGTGCTTAACGATCTTCATTATAATAATCTACTTTGGCCTGCCTGAGAAGATGACGCAATTCAATCTTGGAAGGGCAGACATAAGCGCACAGACCGCATTCGACGCAGTCCAGCAGGCCGTGGGCCAGCGCCTCCTCCACTTCACCGGCCAGGACGCATTTCAAGGTAAACTGGGGCAGCAGATCAACCGGGCAGACTTCAGCGCAACTGCCGCAGTTGACGCAGGCCCGCTCTTCGCCGTGCCGGCCGGTATCGGGGGAAAAAGGCCCCCGGTTCAAAAAAGACAGAAAGGTCCGGGAACGGCTGGGCTTGTTCCAGCCCGGCCGCGCGAACCCCAGGAACTCGGGTTGATCACCGGCGGGAAGAACGTTCAGGGCGGTATCGTAAAACCCCAGGTAACCGTCCTTCTCCACCGGGGAGCCGCGCCAGACCCCCCCGGCCAGAAGGCTCAAGCGCCGGTTGCCCTCATCCAGACCGGACACCAGGCGATTCACGGGCACACCCTGGCGGGTAACAAAAAACCGCTTTTGACCCGGCGCGGAGACGGCCACCACCCGGTTGACGGGATAGTACCCCTCGGCCAGAAACCTTCCCAGCAGGGCCACCGCGCCGCCGTCGATATACCAGGCGCGGTTGTCGTCGGCCGTGGCGCGGGTATAATAAGTAAACACCCCCGGATCATCGGCCGGATAATTTCCCGACAGCCGGTGGGTAACGCGGGACTCCAGGTCCGGCGACAGGCCGTCCCGGTCGCCGGCGGCCACCGTAAACAACCGCGAGCCCAGCTTTTCCAGGGCGGCCAGGCCGAATTCAAACTCCCGGAGATTGTTTTCCAGGTAGAAGGAGGGAGGCGGATGAAAGGGATCAAGATTGCTTAAAGTAACGATAATAGCCGGGGGAGTAGCTTCCGGATCGGCCAGGTCGCGAAAAGGAAGCGAACGGAGCAGCGGTCACAGGCCGCCCCGCGTCAGGTGCCAGACCAGTTCCGCCCGATTCATGGCCGCCAGGCGTTCCGGGGAAACCACGCCGAAGGACTCCTTTTCTTCCTCTTTGTCCCGGCGGATGACGATACTCCGGATAACCCGCCGCGGCCCGAAATCAATCTTTTCTATGACACCGGCGGCGGGCGACAAAAAACAGATATCCGGACGGCGCTTATCAAAAAAAAGGGGCGCGCCCAGCTTGACGCGGTCATCCACGGCAACACTTAATTTGGGCTTGATATGAGGAAGGCGGGATGGTGTTACCCCGATATGATCGGGATCAGGCAGATAGTCCAGCCGGTGCTCCGGACGGCCGGTCACCTTAAGATTAAACCCTTTATGTACCTGAATGTTAATCATGGGCTATTCTGCCGGAGCCTGAATGACACCTGCCTGATGACACACCCGTATTTATTAAAAAATTAAAATTTTATGTTAACATGAATTACCCCTGTTTAAAATACCGTCTTTTCCGGGGGACGACGTTCCGGCACGTATTTCTTTTCGACCTCGCCCTCATTCCAGGCCCGGGAAACGTAAAGCGCGCAATAACAGCTGCCGAATTCGGCCACATCCGCCGCCCGGTAGGCGCAGGGACAGATAATATCCCGGTCCGCCTCCTTGTCCCCGGAGGCCAGCCGGCAGGGACAGCACATGTAACCGTAGCGTTCCTTGTTGACCAGCAGAGATTTCAGCAGGTCCATGACCAGCTCCTGGTCTTTATTAAAATAATAGCCCTTGGGTTCCTGGATTTTTTTCAATTGCTCGTATAATTGTTCCGGTGTCATGACAGATCCAATGCCTCCTTGATATCTTCTTCCCGGTAACCGACAATGACCTCATCGCCGATGAGAATGGTGGGAAAGGTGACCCGGGAATTATGCTGCTTCACCTCCTCGATCATGGCCTGGCGTTCCTCGCCCTGAAGCAGATCCACCTCCACGGTCTCATAGTTAACTTCATGCTGGTTAAGCAGGTTCTTTACGGACTTGCAATGGCTGCAGGTGCTCAGGGCGTACAGTTTGACATCCTCGGTGGTCATAAAAAAACTCCTTTTGCCGGAACTGATCCCGGCTGAAAATGGGAACAGGCGCGGCTGACGCCAGCCGCGCCTGTTGGCTAAAATTGCCGGCGATAATAATGTAAACGGCAGCGACCCCTTCCCCTTGAACAGGTCGTCCGAAAAACCTTTTCCGGTTATGAGGACTTCCTCCGGCACTCTTTATCCCACTCCGGGCAAACCTCTTTCATGGCCGCCTGATATTTGGCCATGCATTCGGAGCATTCCATTTCCACATTGGGGACATCGCCGAAACGAGCCATCATCTCCTGGTGACTGAGATTGGAAACAGCGCTGCAGCCGCATTGCGGGCAGGCCTGCTGGATCTGGTAGCGTTTTTTGGTCATGATTGTCTCCTATAATTGCATGATTTTCCGGATCTTTTATTGCCCGGTGCCCTCCTGAACAATCGTGCCGACGGCAATCCGCTCCAGGCGCTGATTGCGGTAGAGGTCAATCTCCTGCCGGTCTTCGGCCAAGGGTGCCAGGAGCGCGGCCAGTGCGGGGCTGTCCAGGGCCACGGCGGCCCAGGCGGCATGCCCGCGAACAGTCGCCTTGTCTGAAACCAGAAACGGCGGAAGCAGGGGCGCCGCGGCCGCGGCATACGAATTCCGGCTGCGGGCCAGGCGGCCGACGCCCCACAACACCCCCGGCTGCAAGCCTTCATGCTCCAGAAAATTCTTGCCGGGATCCAGATAGGAGATCAAAATGGCGTGAAACTCGTCAGCCAGCCTTTGGTGACCGGCCATTATGTCCGCCATGGCCTCCGGAGATCCCCAGCCGATACCGCCGGACTCGTCATTCAGATTCCACATCAGCCGGCGCATAATAACCCGGGCCGACTCCAGCTCGCGATCGGCCAAGCCGGCCACCAGTTGGCCGATGGCCGTGACGGCATGCCATTTGACCCGGGCCTCCCGATCATAAAGAAAAGACAGCAGCGGATTGATCAGGCGGCGGGCCGGGTGCCGGGCCAGCCCGGCCGGCATTTCGGTATATTCTGTCTGCGCCAGCCATTGGCCCACGGCCGCTTTCAGGGCGCGGTTACTCGGTTCGGATTTCATCATTAATCAACCGGCTTCCCCTTTTCTTCCCAGTAAATACACCTGGCCGGGCAATTCTTGATGGCTTCGTCGACCGCCGCCGCCGGGTAGGCCGGCAAATCGGTCACGGCCACGTATCCGGCGTCGCTTAGGGTGAACACCTCCGGGCAGAGCTCACAGCAGATTTCACAGCGGCTGCACTGGCTCAGTTCAACCACGGGATACTTCATCCGGTCTGCCCGTCCTCGCGGGTTTTCACAGCCTGGCCGAGGCCGCGGCCGAACTTGCGGCATTTCTCCAGACCGGCGGAATCCGGCACATACTGAATTTTCAGGGCCGCTTCCGGCAGATCACACTTCATCTCCTCCAGGATACTTTGAATCTGTCCGGCCGCTTCCCCGCTCCAGCCATAGGAGCCAAAGGCCGCGCCGATGCGACCGCGCGGTTTCAGGCCCTTCAGGTAGGTGAGCATATCCATGACCGTGGGAAAAACATTATTATTGAGAGTGGGCGAACCCACCACAATGGCGGCGGCATCCAGCACTTCCGACATGACGTCACTGCGATCGGTATGCTTGAGGCTCATGGGAAAAGCCGCCACGCCCATCTCGGTCAGCCCTTCGGCAATGGCTTCGGCCATGCGCTCGGTGCTGTGCCACATGGAGTCGTACACGATGATCGCCTTATCGACAGTCTCATGACGGCTCCAGCGGGCATAGGCGTCGATAATGGCGCCGGGCTCCGAGCGCCAGATAATGCCGTGATCCGGGCAGATCATTTTAAAGACCAGTCCCGCCTCGGTCACGGTGGCCAGCAGTTTCTTGATCTTCTCCGTGTACAGCAGCAGGATATTGGCGAAATACTTTCGGGCGTGCGGCATGATGGCCGCGCCGATTTCATCGTCGAACCTTTCCGGCCCGGCGTAATGCTGGCCAAAAGCGTCGCTGGAAAAAAGGATCTGGTCTTCCTTGACATAGGTAAACATGCTGTCCGGCCAGTGCAGCATGCGGGTCTCCAGAAAGGTCAGGGTGCGTTTTCCCAAAGAAAGTTCTTCGCCGTTTTCCACGGCATGGTAATTCCACTGCTGGGTGAAATGGCGGGAATGATTTTTGAGCCCCATTTTGGAAACATACAGGGGTTTGTCCTCCCCGATCCGGTGCATCACCCGCGGCAGCCCCCCGGAATGATCCATTTCCGTGTGGTTGCTGATCATGTAATCGATCTTTTGGGGATCAACAACCTGGGCGATATTGTCCAGCAGTTCACCGGCAAACTCTTTTTTAACCGTGTCCACCAGGGCGATCTTGTCGTCCACGATCAAAAAGGCGTTATAAGTGGAACCGCGGGGCGTGGAATAGCCGTGAAAATCCCGGATGTTCCAGTCCACCGCGCCGACGCTGTAAATACCCGGAGCAATCTCTCTTGCCGCCATAATGGGCCACCTCCTGACATGTCCTGATTGGTGTTGCCGGTTAACCCGGATATTTCATGAAATATTCGGGCTATTCCTCTTTGACGAAATCTTCCTTGCCGGCCCCGCAGACCGGGCATTCCCAGTCATCCGGCAGATCCGCAAAAGCGGTCCCCGGCTCCACCCCGTTATCCGGATCACCTTCGGCCGGATCATAAACGTATCCGCACACTTCGCATACATACTTGTCCATGGTTGACTCCTTTACTGATTTGAGGTTGTTTATAACGATGTTTTACCGGACGGCTGCCTGTAAAGTCTCCAAGCCCAACCGATCAATCATCTTGCCGATCCGCTCATGCTTTTTGGCGTTATCCTTATAAAAAGCGACCACCTTTTCGATCAGTCGCAGGGCCTCCTCTGAATCGAGATCTTCGGCCAGGGTGTCTGCCAGGCGCGGTTTACTGGTGCCTTTGCCGCCTACGGTCAGGACCCAGCCGTCTTTTTTACCGTACAGGCCGATATCCTTGATGCAGTTTTCAGCGCACTGGTTCATGCAGCCGCTGACGCCGATCTTGGTTTTACTGGGCAGTTCCAGACCATGATAGATCTCATCCAGCTTCATGCCCATCCCGAGACTGTCCTGCTGGCCCAGCCGGCAGAAGGCCGTGCCCGGGCAGGCCTTGACGCTGCGGACGCACAAGCCCACGGCGTGCCCCGGCTGAATACCATCCAGATCCTGCCAGATGGCGTCAATATCAGCTTCCCGGATACCGACCAAGGCGATCCGGGCGGCGCTGGTAACCTTGACGGCGGCGGCCTTGTATTTTTCGGCCGCGTCCGCCAGCTGCCTCAATTTAGCCGGGGTGACCACCCCGCAGGGCAGATGCGGGGCAATGGCGTAGGTCTCCTTGTCCCGTTGCAGCACCACTCCTTTTTCTCCGTCTTTTAACTTCCTCTCCTTCTCCATGATTAAATTTTCCTCTCAGACTTCCCTCCACAAATCGTTTCAAGATGACGGTTTTGCGATCCAAACTCCCGGATATTCCGGTTTAGCCCGGTTATTTCACGAGTCGATTTGGGCCCGAGCCCCTGGCTCCACCTG
>JBKHHL010000102.1:0-9771 GCA_046539175.1 Desulfosudaceae bacterium | reverse complement strand
GACGAAAAATGGAGCCACAGCCTCAACTTTGAATTCAACTACCGGGTCCGGGGGCTGGTCCCGGAAGACCCGGTCAATCCCGACACCACCTGAAAGGAATGGCCATGATTAACTGCCGCCATGCCACCGGTTCCTTTGCCAATAAAGACGGGATCGAAATTTTTCACCAGCGCTGGACGGTCGACAATCCCGCCGGCGCGATCCTGCTCATCCATGGCCTGGGTGAGCATTCCGGTCGCTATCAGAACCTGCTCAAAGCCATGGACGAGGAGCGGGTTTCCTTTTTCGCCCTCGACCATCAGGGCCACGGCCGTTCCGGTGGCAAACGCGGCCATGTCGACGATTTCAGCGATTACGTGGCCGACCTCAAGCAGTTCAGGGACGAGATCATCGCCGCCGAAGCGCCCGGCCAGTCCCTGATCTGTCTGGGCCACAGCATGGGCGGACTCATCGCCACCCATCTGGCGCTGTCGCACCAGCAGGACCTGGCCGGCCTGATCCTGTCCGCCCCGGCCTTCATCCCCGGCGGCAAGGTGCCGGCCGGACAGGTCGCCGCCGCGAAAATCGTCTCCCGCCTCCTGCCGCGGCTGACCCGGAGCAACCAGTTGAAACCCGGGGACCTGTCCCGGGACCCGGCCACTGTTCAAAACTACCTGGCCGATCCCCTGGTCCACGACCGTATTTCCACCCGCTGGTTTGTTTCGTTTCTGGCCACGGCCGAACTTTGCCTGGCCCGCGCCCGGGAACTGACCCTGCCCCTGCTGGTCATTCACGGCACGGCCGACAATATCGTGGACCCGGTCGGCAGCCAAAAAATCTACGACCAGGCCGGCAGTACCGACAAAACCCTGAAGATGTTTGACGGACTCTATCACGAAACCATGAATGAGCTGCCCGAGGAGCGACAGGCCGTGCTGGAAGTCATCTCCGGCTGGATACTCAAAAACCTCCCTTAAACCTTACCGGGAGTAACTGATGCGGATTGAACTGCCCTGGTCCCCGAAGCCTCTGGAGCTGGATCTGCCCGACACCTGGGAAGTGGTCAGGCCGTCTCCGGCCGAGCCGTCCGACAAAACGGTTGACGCCGAAATTGACATCGTCGCAAAATCGTTAAGTCAGCCATCCGGCGCCACTCCCCTGCCCGACAGACAACTGGCCGGAAAAAAAGTGGTTATCGTGGTCGACGATAACACCCGGCCGACCCCGGCGGACAGATTTTTTCAGCTCATCCGCGAATCCCTGGCGGAAGCCGGGGCGGCCCCGGAGGATCTGCTGGTAATTCCGGCCCTGGGCATTCATACCCCCATGAGCCAGGATGAAATGGCGGCCAAGATCGGCCGGGACAATCTTGAAAAGGTGCGCTGGGAAAATCACCGGCCCTTTAAGGCCGCGGCCAACTACTTCGCGGGCACCACCAGCCGGGGCACGCCGGTTTATTTAAACCGGCACGTCGTGGAGGCCGACCTGGTAGTGCTGATCGGCCTGATTGAACCCCACCTCATGGCCGGTTTCGGGGGCGGCCTCAAAAATATTCTGCCCGGGGTGGCCTCGGCCGAAACCATCGGCCGGCATCATGAGATCCTGTCCGAACCCCCTTACCAGGCCAACCGGGTGGGCATGTTCCCGGAAGAAAACTCCTTCCGACTGGACCTGGAAGAAACCAGGTCCATGTTAAAGGCCGATATTTTCTGCGTAAACGTTATTCTGAACCGGTCAGGGGCTATTCTGGCCTGCTTCGCGGGCGATCCCGTGGCCGCGCACCGGCAGGGAGTTGATTTCAGTTTTCGTCACTTCGGGTTGCGGCTGGAACGGCCGGTGGATGGCGTCATCACCAACGCCTATCCCATGGACATCAATTTCAAACAGAGCATGAAGTGCGTGGGCAACGCCCTGCCGGCCCTCAAGCCGGGCGGCGTGGTCATGGGATTTCTGCGCTCCGAAAAAGGGCTGGACGACATTCCCGCTCCCGACGGTTCCCCTCTGCCCCTGCCGGTAGTCAAGACCATTCTGCGACTGATCGGATCGTCCCGGGTTTACGGTTTTCTCAACCTCACCAAGAAGAACCTGGATATCGAGGAAAAATTTCTCTACTATTACACCTTTCAGTTGATCCGACAGTATGAATTATTTTTCTATGTTCCCGCCCTGTCTCCGGAAATAATCAAGGCGCTTTTTTTCTTTAAGGGATTTACCCAAAATCCCCAGGAGGTGATCGACCGGGCCGCCCGGAAACTGGGCCCCCGGGCCCGGGTGGCGGTTTTCCCCGAGGGCGGGTCCACCTTCTCGGTGATTAAGCAGCAGTAACAACAGCCGACCAGATGAATATTATCAGGATGCTCCGGCGGCGGCGTAATCCAGGGCGGCTTTGATAAAATCCCGAAACAGGGGATGAGGCGTTTCCGGACGGGATTTGAATTCCGGGTGAAACTGGCAGCCCAGGTACCAGGGATGATCCTGAATTTCAATAATTTCCACCAGCTCACCATTGGGCGAGACGCCGCTGATGACCAGGCCGGCCTCGACCAGCCTGTCCCGGTAATCATTGTTGAATTCATAACGATGACGGTGCCGCTCGGAAATCTGGCCGCCGCGATAAGCCGCGAAAGCCAGGGTGTCCTGCTCCAGCGAACAGGAGTAGGCGCCCAGGCGCATGGTCCCGCCCTTGTCAGAAGTAACATCGCGTCTCTGGATGGTATCGGTCCGTTCGTCATACCATTCCCGCATCAGGTAAATAACCGGGTCGGACGTTTTCTGATCGAATTCCGAGCTGTGGGCTTGGGGCAGGCCGGCCACGGATCTGGCGAACTCGACCACCGCGATCTGCATACCCAGACAGATGCCGAAATAAGGTACCCGGTTTTCCCGGGCGTAATGGCTGGCGCAGATTTTACCCGCCACCCCGCGGGAGCCGAAGCCGCCGGGAACGAGGACGCCGTCCGCATCGCCCAGCAAAGAGGCGCAATTGTTCTGGGTCAGCGATTCCGAATCAATGAACAGCAGATTAACCCGGCTGTTATTGGCGAATCCCCCGTGGTACAGGGCCTCGTTGAGGCTTTTATAGGACTCGGTCAGGTCCGTGTATTTTCCCACCACGGCGATGGAGACCTCTTTCCGGGGATGCTTTATTTTTTCCACCAGCGATTCCCAGAAGTCCAGCTTGGGCGCCCGGGTCCATATATTCAGCACTTCAACAATTTTTTCGTCCAGTCCCTCCTGGTTGAAAAAAAGCGGTACTTCATAAATATTATCCACATCCTTGGCGGTAATGACGGCATCGGTACTGACATTACAGAACAGGGCGATCTTCTTCTTGATCTCGTCGCTTAAAAAATCGGTCGTCCGGCAAAGCAGAATATCGGGTTGGATGCCGATGCTGCGAAGTTCCTTGACGCTGTGCTGGGTGGGCTTGGTCTTGACTTCACGGGCGGTAGGGATATAAGGCACCAGAGTTAAGTGGATATACATGACGTTTTCTTTGCCGACGTCGGCCCGCATCTGGCGGATGGCTTCCAGAAAAGGCAGGCTTTCGATATCCCCGATGGTACCGCCGATCTCGGTGATGACGATGTCGGCCTTGTCTTCCAGCAGGCGGATGCTCTGTTTTATCTCGTCGGTTATATGCGGAATCACCTGAACCGTCCCGCCCAGGTAATCACCCCGGCGCTCCTTGGAAATAACGGAATGGTAAATCTTGCCGGAGGTAAAATTGTTGTCATGCCCCATGCGGGCGTGAGTAAAACGCTCGTAATGGCCCAGGTCCAGATCTGTTTCCGCGCCGTCGTCAGTGACAAAAACCTCCCCGTGCTGAAAGGGATTCATGGTACCGGGATCGACGTTAATATAGGGGTCAAGTTTCTGGATGGTGACCGTCAATCCCCGGCACTCCAGAAGCGCGCCGATGGTGGCCGAAGCCAGGCCCTTGCCCAAAGAAGAAACAACTCCACCTGTCACGAAGATATATTTCGCTGAAGCACCCATATCCGTCCCTCCGGATCATTGATATAATTTCCTGAAATCATCAATTGTCTGCTGGACATCATTGTCCGGATACGGCTGCTCCGGTTTTCCCTGCGCCGGCGCACTTGCCGGGTCATTTTCCGGGACATCTTCGGGATAAGCCGCCTTCAGCTCGGTTAAATCAAAAAAATTATCTGCAAACGAGGATTGCCTTCGCACGGACAGAGCGCAAATCACCCGCTCCAGCAGGCCATCCCGATAAATCTCAATCCGCCAAGGGTACCACAAGTCATTGGCCTTCCGCCAGTCAAGGTACCTGGCTTCCAGCAGTGAATCATCCGCGGCAGTCCGGATAATAAAACGCCGGGGCAAAAAGGTCTCCTTATCAACCCAGAGCTGGGAACGGGACAGGTCGGGATACCTGGCCCCGATAACAAAAGCGACGGCATCCTGATGCCGTCCCAGGCTGGAGACCGTGGGGTCAACTCCGTATTGTTCCAGCCGTTCGGTCAGATCGCCATACTCTTCAAAGGCCAGGGGCAAATGATAGGCCAGCAGCTTGTTGCGACGGTTGGCGACAATTTTTTCTCCGGCAATGGACAGGGCTCCTTGCCCGGTCGAGACATAAATCCGCTGCCCTTCATCCCCGGTTACTTCAGCCCGGAAATGACCGGGTGGTTCATACCAGATGCTTTCCACCAGCAGGGGCCGGTCCTCATCAACCTGGCCGCCACAATCCCCATCCTGCAAACCGGTCTGCTGACGTACCGCCAGGCCCGCATCACGGCCGGTTTTTTTAAGCATCAGCGTCAGGATATGGTCCGGGCAGGGTACGTACGCCCGGCCCTGGCCCCACCAACCCAGACAGACAAACATCATCACCAGACAGATCAGTTTTGGTCTCTTTCCGATTATCATCCCGAACCTAACCGGTCTTAGCCGACGGGGCCAGCTCCCTGGCCAGCCGGGCGCCCGCCCCGAGTTCCTGCTCGATCCGGAGCAGTTGATTATACTTGGCGATCCGGTCTGAACGGGACATGGAACCGGTCTTGATCTGCCCGCCGTTGACGGCCACCACCAGGTCGGCGATGAAGGCGTCCTCGGTCTCTCCGGAACGATGCGAAATAATCGTGGTATAACCGGACTGCTTGGCCAGGTCGATGGCGTCCAGGGTCTCGGAAACCGTGCCGATCTGATTTAATTTGATCAGGATGGAATTGGCCAGTCCCTCCTGGATTCCTTTTCTGAATATTTCCGGATTGGTCACAAAGACATCGTCGCCGACGATCTGGATCAGGCTGCCCAGTTGCTCGGTCAGCAGCGGCCAGTTATCCCAGTCCTGCTCGGCCAGGCCGTCTTCGATGGAAAGAACCGGGTACTGGTCGATCCATTTCCGGTAATACTCGACCATCTCCCCGGAGGAGAGGGATTTGCCTTCCGCCTTGAGATTATATTTGCCGTTTTCGTAAAATTCATTGGCAGCGGCGTCCAGAGCCAGACCGATGTCCCGCCCCGGCTGGTATCCGGCCGCCTCAATGGCCTCCATGATGAGCTGGACGGCTTGTTCGTTGTTGTCCAGGTCCGGGGAAAAGCCGCCTTCATCACCGACGCCCGTGCTGAGCCCCTTACCTTTTAAAATTTTCTTTAAATGGTGAAAGGTTTCCGCGCCCATGCGGACACAATCGGAAAAGGTCTCGGCGCCCACCGGCACGATCATGAATTCCTGGATATCCAGGCTGTTGCCGGCATGGGCGCCGCCGTTGACGACGTTCATCATGGGCACCGGCAGATACCGGGCGTAAACACCGCCCAGATATTTATACAGGGGCATGGCATAAGCATCGGCCGCGGCCCGGGCGACCGCCATGGAAACGCCCAGAATGGCGTTGGCTCCCAGTTTCGATTTATTGGCGGTACCATCCAGCTCCATCATGGTCTGATCCAGCAGATGCTGTTCATCAGCCGGTAGACCCTCCAGTTCCGGAGCTATGATAGTATTGACGTTATTAACGGCCGTTTGCACGCCCTTGCCCAGAAATCGACCCGCGTCATTATCCCGAAGCTCCAGAGCTTCCCGGGCGCCGGTAGAGGCGCCGGAAGGTACCGCCGCCCGACCCGTTGCTCCGCAGGACAGAGCGACGTCGACTTCCACGGTGGGATTCCCCCTTGAATCCAGAATCTCTCGCGCTATTATATTAACAATTTCAACCATATCGACCTCCCCGAGGTTAAGATTTACGCTTTGGGGCTGCTTGACAAAATAAATTAAGATGCTACTATCAAATATTAAACCTGTCAAGGGAGGACCCGGGGAGGACCCGGGGGAAGGATCAGGTCCGGCCGACTGCCATTTCAAAAACCGGACGATATTTTCAGCGGTAATTACGGCGGGGAAACTGCCGCTGCTGAATAACCCCATAATATAAATCACAGCGGAATGATAGAATCACTTTAAAACAGATCGCCATTATGGATAATCTTTCACTATATGAAGCGGCACAGCTGGTAACAGCCGCTATCCGGATTATTGAATTCAAGGATCAGCAACCACCTTCGCCTGAAGCGGTGGCGGCTCTGCTGTCAGTTTCCACGGAGCGGGTACTCCGTATTTGCCGTAAGCTGGAGCGACAGAACGCCATCAGCATGGTTTCCGGCGGCTTCGGGGAAAAACTGTTCATAAAGGACCACCTGGCCATTGAGAAGCTTCCCCACCAGTCGGATTCGGCGGACATGACCGGTGAACTGGAAAAATTCAAGGCGGTTCAAAAAGACCGGGATCAGAAAATCGAAGCCCTCAAGCAAAAAGAAGAAGAAAGAAAGAAAAAGCTGTTCGACCAGATTGAGCGGCAATTTAAAAGCGGCCAGCCGAACCCGGGCAACCCCGACCAATCATCCGATCAATAAAGCTGTGACAAGCCAGGGACAGTTTGGGGGCAGTTCGGTTAAAATCAGGCCTTTTTTTTCACCTCCAGCCCGCCAGTTTTATCAAAGTTATGTTCAGGGATATTTTCGGGTGAAGTTCGGACTTTATCCCTTTTTTTGTTGAAATCCGACCGCGCATCACATATGACCGGATGGACGCTGACCCGACGGGGAACCGGCACCAACGAATTATAAAAACTCTATGCAAACTCCAATTGACAGCCGGGAAGGCTTTCAACTATAGTAGCGGGTAAAAGATGGGAAATTCATCAAATCGATTCACGAAAGAATTGACGGTAACCAACGAACTGGGCCTGCACGCCCGGGCGGCGGCCCAGGTGGCCCAGCTCGCCGGCCGGGCCAATAATGTCGTCTGGCTTCAGAATGGAGGCACCCAGGTAGATGCCTCCAGTGTCATTGACATCCTTTCTTTGGCCTGCGTCAAGGGATCAAAAATAACCTTTGTGGCGGAGGATCATGCCGACAAAGATATTCTGGAAGAATTGACTCAACTGGTGGAAGCCGGTTTCGGAGAATAACACTTATGGCGGATAGTGAACAGGAGATCAGATTAACAGGTGTGGCCGGTTCCCCGGGTATCTGCATCGGCAAAGCCTATTTGATCGACACGGACAGCACCGGTGTGGAGGTGGTGGAAAAATACCTTATCAACAAAGACAATGTCCCCGCCGAGATGAACCGCTTTAAGGCCGCCGTTAAAAACGCCAAAGACGAACTGACCCAGATTATCGAAGACATGACCGGTGACCTGCGCGACCATGTTCACATCCTGGAAACCCACAAGATTCTGTTCAAGGATAAAATGCTCTATGGCAAAACCCTGGAGGCCATAGAAAATGAACAGATCAATGCCGAATGGGCTCTGAAAAAAGTGGTTTCTAACGTCAAGGCCATGTTCCGCGATATTTCCGATCCTTACATTAAAGGGCGGGCAACGGACATCGTCCACGTGTCGGACCGGATCATGCGCCATCTGCTGGGAACCACCGATGTCATGATCAGAAAAATCGACAAGCGGGTCATTCTGGTGGCCCGCGACCTGTCCCCGGCGGATACCAGCCAGATTCAATTAAATAAGATCAAGGGCTTTATTACCGATAAGGGCGGCCGGACCTCCCATACCGCCATCATCGCCAAAACCCTGGACATCCCTTCTGTACTGGGGCTGGACAGCGCCACGGCCGTCATTAAAAACGACGATATAATCATCGTCGACGGTGAAACCGGTATAATCATCGTCAACCCTTCCGAAGAAACCCTGGTCCGTTACCAGAGCCGCCAGGACGATTATTACGCTTACAAAACCGATATTGTCAAAGCCAGCCACCTCCCGGCGGAAACTCTGGACGGCATCAGGCTGGAACTGCTGGGCAATCTTGAGCTGGTAGCCGAAATAGATCCCATCAAAGAATATGGCGGAGACGGCATCGGCCTGTTCCGGACTGAATTTCTTTATTTAAGCCGGCGTGACTTTCCCCATGAAGAAGAATTATTCACCCAGTATACCCAGATAGTCAAAGCCATGGCGCCCAAGCCGGTTACCATCCGCACCCTGGACATTAACGGTGACAAGGCTATCTCCAACCAGGACGTCGAGGACGAGACCAATCCGGCCCTTGGCTTGCGGGCTATTCGTTTCTGTCTGAGAAGACCGGATATTTTTACCACCCAGTTGCGGGCCATTCTGCGGGCGGCGGTTTACGGCAATGTCAAGATCATGTTCCCCATGATTTCCAGTTGCGAAGAAACCTCCGAGGCTATCGCCCACCTGGACAAGGCGGCCGAATCACTTGAAAAAGACGGCCTGGAATACAACCGTGATATCGAAATAGGCATCATGATAGAAGTACCGGCTACGGTTATCATCGCCGACAAGCTGGCTGAGATGGTTGATTTTTTCAGCATCGGCACCAATGACCTGGTACAGTACTCCCTGGCCATCGACCGGGGCAATCGCAAAGTCGCCCACTTGTTTCAATCGGTCCATCCAGCCATTATCCGCATGATCAAACATGTCGTGACCGTAGCCCGGGAAAATAAGGTGGATGTGGTCATGTGCGGTGAAATGGCCGGCATTCCGGTGAATATGCCGATCCTGCTGGGTCTGGGCCTGAAAGCCCTGAGCATGAACCCGCCTTCTCTGCCGGTCATCAAAAATACTATCCGGTTGCTGCGAATGGATGAATCCCGGGATTTCATCCAGGACGTGCTTCAACAGAACACCTCCGCTGACACCAGCAAACTGATTCATGACCGGTTCGGTCATGTCTTTGCCGATCGACCCGGCACCGAGAAGTAGCCTCCTTCGAAATACACATAAATTCCCGGAAGCACTAATAAGAGCGGAGTTTTTCGTGAACGAACCACACCTTAAAATCGTGACCGTTAATAAAAAAGCCCGGCACGACTTTTTTATTGAAGATGAGATGGAGGCCGGCCTTGTCCTGAAGGGCACGGAAGTCAAGTCCATGCGGAACGGCCGCGCCAATCTCAAGGACGCCTATGCCAGAATTAAAAACGGCGAGGTATTCCTGCACAATATGCACATCAGTCCTTACGCTTTTGCTTATTATGACAACCATGAGCCGGAACGGCCCCGTAAACTGCTGCTGCATAAACAGGAGATTAAACGTCTTTACGGCAAGATCAATGAAAAAGGTTATTCCCTGGTTCCCCTGAAGGTCTACTTCAAGGAGGGCAAGGCCAAGGTCACCATCGGACTGGCCAAGGGCAAACGCAAATACGACAAGCGGGAATCCATCAAGCGCAAGGACGCCCAAAGAGAGCTGGATCGGGCCATCAAACGCCGCCGCTAGCCCGCTTCCCCCACCCCCATACCTCCGGTTATATTAAAAAAATCTTCAGATTATT
>JBKHHL010000101.1:0-9775 GCA_046539175.1 Desulfosudaceae bacterium | reverse complement strand
GAAGTTTATTGGTTAAACCACTATAGTCGAAAAAATTCATGAAATATCCGGGTTAGTCAAAAGCCATCTCCGTCTTCCAGACTTCCCAGACCTTACCGACCAGGTCCGGCCCGGGTTTCAAGGTCATCTTGCCGGGCCGCCATCCGGAAGGCATGGCTTCCGTGCCCTTGCTTTGACGAACATGCTGAAAAGCCTGAATCTGGCGCAGACTTTCGTTGACATTCCGGCCGACCGGGGGCGTCAATACTTCATAGCCCTGGATCATTCCGTCCGGATCAATGATGAAACGACCCCGGGTTTCCACGCCGGCATTTTCATCATAAATGCCGTATGTGGTGCCGACCCGGCCACCGCCATCAGACAGCATGGGAAAAGGCACCCCGCCTTCCACCATTTTGGAAAGTTCCACGTCATTCCACATTTTATGCACGAACATGCTGTCCACGCTCATGGATAAAACTTCCACGCCCAGTTTCTGAAACTCACCATATTTTTCAGCGACCGCTGAAATTTCCGTCGCTCAGACAAAAGTAAAATCACCGGGGTAAAAACACAAGACCACCCACTTACCCAGATAATCCGATAAGTTAACATTGATAAATCTGCCTTGCTGGTAAGCCGGCGCCGTAAAATCCGGGGCCTTCTGCCCGACCTTGATCATGGGAACCTCCTTTTCGCGCGTTTCTTGTTTGCCTGAATTGGTTTCTTCTTCCGGGAGCGAGTCATCTCCGACAGCTCCCCCGGTCGGTCTGGCACAACCGACCGGGATCTCTTCTGGTGCCATAAGCGTTTTCCTTTCACCTCAGGGGGTTATGAAGGAACGGCTGATCAGCGAAACCACCTACCGTCCTCATTATTCAACATGACAGTCGCCGCAACTGATCGGACCGGCTTTTTGCCCGGCTTTTCCCCGTTCGCGATGGCACCCCTGGCATTGTTTCATGACC
The DNA here is from genome assembly GCA_046539175.1 of Desulfosudaceae bacterium. Classification (GTDB taxonomy): domain Bacteria; phylum Desulfobacterota; class Desulfobacteria; order Desulfobacterales; family Desulfosudaceae; genus CAYTQK01. The sequence continues at coordinate 8,828 of JBKHHL010000101.1, read as the reverse complement.
TGCATCTTCTTCAGGGTGCCGTCAGCCTTGTACTCCACTATGGAACCGCCAGCCTGGGGAAAAAGATTGTGGCAACTGTCACAATCGTCCAGTGCTTCCTGATGAACCCGGTGCGGCAGGGGCACGTCAGCCTTGCTGCCGCCGGGGATAACCAGCTCGGCCGGCCCCTGGTTTTTTTCCGCGGCCAGGGCGGCCACCACCATTATTACCGTGGAGACGATTATCAATAAGCTGATTTTTTTCATAACAACATCCTTTTATTAATTTTGACGGCTTTGTAAAAAGTCCAAATTTACCTTATTGCGTCACCCCGGGGGAGGCCGGGGCATCAGTATTCCAGGTCCTCCGCCGTCACTTTTCCCCGGAACAGCAGGTAAGCCCAGGCCTGATAAGCGATGACCACCGGAATGACGACGACTACCACCCCCAGCATGATTTTCAATGTCAAGGTACTGGAAGCGTCGTTATAAGCCGTCAGGTGATACCGTTCTCCCAGGCTGGAGGGAAGCAGGCTGGGGAACAAACCGATCAGCCCGAAAAAAACCGCTAAGCCAATGGTCAGACCCGAGGAGAACCAGGCCCCGGCCCAGTTCCTTTTTTTTAAGAAAATCTTGACGCCCAGCAGGGCCGCCACGGCCGCCGGGATCACCGCCAGCAGGATCGGCTGATCCCAATAATTGTCGTACAGGTTAGTGGCCTGAGCCGAAACGATCAGGAAAACAACGGTCAAACATAACAGGACGTACCAGATGTCGTTGGCCGCCGCTTCGGCCCGTTGCCGCAGCTCCCCTTCCGTTTTAAGGCACAGCCAGGTCGCGCCGTGCTGCAGAAACAAAGTCAGGAACAGGAAACCGCCCAGCAGACCATAAGGGTTAAACAATGAGACCAGACTGCCATAATAACCGCTGTCATCAAACGGCAGTCCCTGAAAAATATTGGCAAAAACCACTCCGAACAGCAGGGCCGGCACCAAGCTGCCGCCAAAAATACAGGCGTCCCATACCCGGGTCCAGGCGGGATGATCGATTTTGCCGCGAAACTCAAAGGAGACACCCCGCACAATCAGGGCAAACAAAATCAACATCAGAATGGAATAAAGAGAAGAAAACATGGTGGCGTACACCAGGGGGAAGGCCGCGAAAGTAACGCCGCCGGCCGTTATCAGCCAGACCTCGTTACCGTCCCAGAGCGGTCCCAGGGTGTTGATCATGATCCGCCGATCCTGGTCGTTTTTCCCCAGAAAGGGATAGAGGCTGCCCACCCCGAAATCAAAGCCGTCGGTCATGAAAAACACGGCCCACAAAAGCCCCCAGATAAAAAACCATAAGGCTTCCAGACTCATGTCAACCTCCCTTCGCCTGCCGGCGGCTCCTTATCAGGCATCAGATTACTCTCCGGGAGAGGGCCTTTTCTGACGGTCTCAACCATCAGAAAAATCCCGACCGCGCCCAGCAACCCGTAAACAGCGATAAAGCCCAGCAGGGAAGCCAGGACCTGACCGCCCGAAATAACCGGAGAGACCGCCTGCGAGGTTTTCAACAGACCATACACAATCCAGGGCTGCCGCCCCACTTCGGCCACGATCCAGCCCAGTTGAACGGCTATATACGGCAACGGCAGTGAAAACAGCATGACGTAAAGATACCAGCGAGTGGCCACCAGTCGATTCCGCAGCCACGCCCCCACCAGGGTGACCAGACAAAAATAAAACCCCAGGCCGACCATGAGCTTAAAGGCCGTGTAGGTTATCAGCACCGGCGGCCGTTCATCCCGGGGAAACTCCTTTAAACCTTTTACTTCGCTGGAAAAATCATGATGGGCCATCAGGCTGAGGCCCCAGGGTATTTTACCGAGCTGGACAAGGTTGCGCTCCTTTTTATCGTCCGGAAGGGCGAACAGGTACAGGGGCGCCGGGGCCGAGGTTTCCCAGTGGGCGTCCAGGGCGGCCAGTTTGGCGGGCTGACTGTGAGCCAGGTCAGCCCCGTGCATGTGCCCCTCGATAACCTCCACCAGGGAAAAGACCAGGCCCACGGCCAGGGCGATCCTGAAAGAGCGGGTGAACACTTCCAGGTGTTGGTTTTTCAAAAGATGGTAAGCGCTGACGCCCATCACGAAAAAGGCGCTTAAGATGAAGGCGGCGCTGACGGTATGAATAATTTGCAGAACGGCAAAAGTCTGAGTGATGATCGCCAGAAAATCGACCAGTTCGGCCCGGCCGTCGCGAATAACATAACCGACCGGATGCTGCATCCAGGCGTTGGCGATCAGAATCCAGACGGCGGAAAAGATGCCGGCCAGAGCCACCAGCCACATCACTGTGGCGTGAGCCCGGGGGGACAGCTTTTTCCAGCCGAAAATCCAGACGCCGATGAGAACCGATTCCAGAAAAAAAGCCATCGTGGCTTCAATGGCCAGCAGCGACCCGAAAATATCGCCCACGAAAGCGGAATACCGGGACCAGTTGGTTCCGAACTGGAATTCCAGGGTAAGCCCGGTCACAACCCCCAGGGCGAAATTGATCAGAAACAGCTTGCCCCAGAAGCGGGTCATGGCCAGCCACGTTTTATCCCCGGTTCGGACGTACCGGGTCTCCATGTAAGCCACCATAAACGCCAGGCCCAGGGTCAGCGGGACAAAAATAAAATGGAACATGGTGGCGGCGGCAAACTGAAACCGGGATAAAATCAGCGGATCCATCGATCAACCCCCCTCATAAATCAGCTCCCCCCTTGTTTTAACAGCTTTGGGACTATCTGGTTTAGCCACTCCCATCATAAGATATCAGAATCCGGGACTTAAAAACAGCTTTCTTCAGATATCAAGCAATTTTCGCGGCTATTTCCCGGCCGTAATCCTGAGCCATCTTGATACCACCATCCAGTTTGGCGGACTTAAGCATCAAAGGGCCATCGGCCATGTCCATCTTGAAAATATTGGTCATGGTTTCATAAATACGTTCCGGCGCCTCACCACTCCAGCCAAAGGCCCCGAAAGCGCCGCCGGCCCTGCCGGCCAGCTCGGCCTTTTCCGCCAGAAACAAAAAGGTCTTCATGCTGTTGATCATTTCGCCGTGATAAGTAGGGGCTCCGAAAATATAGGCGTCATAACCGGCCAGGTCACTAACCTTTTTGATGTCCCGGGCATCGGCCAGAGTCACAGTGAGGGCTGAAAAGCGCAGGCCTTCGGCGATTAATTCAGCGATTTTACGAGTTTCGTCCCTGCGGGTGGCATATACGATAAGAGCCTTTAACATATGGGCTGTTCCTCAGCAGATGATCTGAACCTATAAATTTTGAGGAGTAGATAACCAGCCCGGATATTTCATGAAATATCCGGGCTGAGGCAATAGATCCCGGGATCAGGCTTTCCAGAGTCCGTGTATATTGCAGTATTCCCTGGCGGTCACCTGATCAGCGGAAACATTAAAGACCGCTTCCGGGGCATCGCCGGGATTCAGGAACTGAAAACAACTCTTGCCGTCGGCGATCAGCTCGATCCACTGAATATAATGTTTTTCTTCCATGGGATGGGCCACGTCACCTACTTTGACCTTGATGCCTCCGGCGGTTTTCTCAATTACCGGCACATGCTTTTCCTTGGCGGCATCCACGGTGTTTTCAGTCAGCAGGAGCATATCCTGATCACAACACACCAGGGTTCCGTCGCTGCCGTAAAGGACCTCCACGATATTGCCGCATAATTCACATTTGTAAACCTGATAACGCTCAGCCATGATTGCCTCCTTTTTTTGAAATTGATTTGACGGGTTAGTAAAAAATCAAGAACCGCCCTGTTTCTTAAACCGCCCCGCTGACCCGGATATGTCATGAAATATCCGGGTTAAATGTTGCTGTTGCTGATAAAAAAACGCCCGGAAATTACCAGTTTTCTGCCAGCAGCTCAAAATGAGCCTGGGGATGGGCGCAGGCCGGACACAGCTCCAATGCGGCCGGTCCTTCATGAAGATAGCCGCAGTTGCGGCACCGCCAGACAACCGCTTCATCCCTTTTAAAAACCCGGCCGGCATTTATGTTAGCGGCCAGATCACGATATCTTTTTTCATGCTGCCGTTCGGCCACGGAAATTTTCTCAAAAACAATGGCGATCTCCTGAAATCCTTCTTCCCGGGCCGTTTGAGCGAACCCGGGATACATGGTGGAATGCTCATAATTTTCACCGGCCGCCGCCGCCTGGAGGTTTTCAAGAGTAGAACCGATCACTCCCGCCGGAAATTTCCCGGTAATCTCTACTTCGCCGCCCTCCAGGAATTTGAAAAACCGCTTGGCGTGTTCTTTTTCCTGGCTGGCTGTCTCTTCAAATATATCGGCTATCTGAACATAACCGTCTTTTCTGGCCTGGCCGGCGAAATAGGTATAGCGGTTCCTGGCCTGGGATTCACCCGCGAAAGCGGTCAGCAGATTTTTTTCCGTCTGGGTTCCGGTGATTCTACTCATGTATCGCCTCCTTGTATTTGTTTTTGTGTATTTAAATTCAATATGTAATCCGGCCGGAGAAGGCTGGCTTATCGTAATGGGCTCAGGAGATCACTCTCGCCACCATCCTTTTTTGATATGCTCCAGTTTTTCCGCTTCAGCCAGCTTGCGAATTTTGTAGGCCGCGTCCAGCAGTACTCCGTACAGGATACCACAGCCGTTGTCTTCCCGGTCAGCGTCTCCCTGGGCGGCCAGCCTTATCATCAGATCGGTGATCTCAATTGTCTTTTTTATATTATGATCACAGGGCTTCACTGGACGTTTTCCTTAGTTTTATTTTTTCTAACCGGGCTAACCTGATTATTTCATGAAATTTTTCGAACATAATTGGTTAATGAATAAACTTCATTTAGTTATTAATAATTACAGGTCCTTTTTCAAAATACAAATTGTAACTGGCTGTTTATGGACTTTTTACCCTCACCTAATTCAACTTACATGCCAACATTTTTTATTATTAATAATTTTTAATTAAAAAGTTAAAAAACAGTTAATTAAAAAGATGCGGCGGCAAAATTCAGGTATCATCAGTGTTTCGCCTTAGCCGGTGATACAGCTTTGTATCAGACACTGTCCGGATGAAAAACAGCCCCTGAAATCACCTGAGCCGGGATAATTGACAGGGACGTAACAGATAAGTCAAAGAGCATCCGGAGAGCATCCGGAGAGCAGCCGGACTTCGGAGACAATCTTTTCTTACGGGGCTTCATTCCGAAATCAGCCTTACCGGCAACAGGAAAAGAGATTTAATAATTTATATCATGCCAATAACGCCATCACCACGATTTTTTTCGTTTAGAAACAGCCTCACCTATCCACAAATGGCACGTTCTTTGCTTTAAACACGATACTATAGTTGAGTCAGATTTTTTTGATGCTTCCTGTAAACAGGTTTTACTACCCGAACAAATCGGTAAAGAAAATTCAACTTTAACCTGGAGTGACTTATAATGATGCGGCTGAATCAATTGAAAAAAAACAGGTCTCTTCTCAACGAGATTGACTGGGAGATGACCCCGGAAGAAGCGGTTCGACTCTATCTTGAATGGGGCAATAACTGGGCCGGAGGCAATTATGTCATCCGTTCCAAAAACGACGTCAGCCACTATTTTGTGGTCAATACCTGGAAGGAAAAGCCCCGGGTGTTTCTGGTCAAAAGGAATTCGGAAATGGCTGAGGAGCTGGCCGAGTTTGAGCTGCCGGAAGCAATCCGGGCCAAATTTCTGGATTCGGTCGGTCACCAGAAAGGCGTTTTTGCCATTGCCGGTCCGGTCAGGGAGTGGCTGAAACATGAACTTGGCCAGCACTGATGAGCCCGGAACCTTCCCTGCCCGGCGCCCTGCCCTGGCCGCCGCTCCTACCAGGCATCCTGGTCAAAAGATATAAGCGCTTTCTGGCGGATGTCAGGCTGGCAAACCACGACATCGTCACCGCGCATTGTCCCAATTCCGGATCGATGACGGCCTGCTCCGAACCCGGTCGCCCGGTTTATCTCTCCCGGCACGACAACCCCCGGCGCAAACTTGGCTATACCTGGGAAATGATCGACATGCCCGGCTCCCTGGTAGGCGTCAACACTCAGATTCCCAACCGGCTGGTAGCCCGCGCCGTGGAAGACGGTCTGGTTCCGGAATTAAGAGGTTATGAGACCATAACCCGGGAAGTCCGGGCGGGAGAACATTCCCGGCTGGACCTGCTGCTGACCGCTTCTGACAGACCGCCCTGTTACCTTGAGATCAAGAACTGCACCCTGGTCAAGGCCGACCGGGCCTCCTTTCCGGACGCCGTCACTACCCGGGGGAAAAGGCATCTGGAGGAATTACTGCGGCTGGTTCACCAGGGCAAGCGCTGTGTCATGTTCTTTTTGGTCCAACGCATGGACGCCATCAGTTTTGAACCGGCCGACGACATCGATCCCCAATACGGCCAGGCCTTGCGGACGGTTGTGGCGGAAGGGGTGGAAGTGCTGGTTTACGATGTGAGCCTCAGCGTGGCACGGATCGCCCTGAACCGCCCGGTAGCCTGCCACTTGTAAAACAGGACTCCGGCCGACTACTCCTCGCCGTTGCCAAGTTCGGGATAATCTTCCAGAAAACGGTACAGGGTGGCCCGTCCGACCTTCAGCAAGCGGGCCGCCTTGGACTTGTTGCCGCCCGCTTTGGCCAGGGTCTCTTTAACCGTCGTGAAATCCAGCTTTCGGGACGGTCCACGTTGCCCGGAGCCACCATTTAACCGGGATAATTCCAGAGGCAGATCAGCCGTGGTAATAAGATTGTTGCGGCATTTTATGACGGCAAATTGAATGGCGTTTTCCAGCTCTCGAATATTACCCGGCCAATGATAATCCATGATGGCCGTCATGGCCTCGTCGTCAATGACCGGCCTTTTAATGTTGTTCTTGTGATTTTCCACATTTAGAAAATGCCGGACCAGCAGGGGGATATCGGTTTTGCGATCACGCAGGGGCGGCAAAACAATGGGTATGACGTTGATGCGATAAAAAAGATCGTCCCGGAAATTGCCTTTTTCCACCTCTTTTTTCAGATCCGTGTTGGAGGCGCTGATAATGCGAACATCAGCGGAAAGCATCTTTTCACTGCCGACCTTTTCCAGGACCCCTTCCTGAAGAAACCGCAGCAGCTTGACCTGCACGTTCTTGGGCAGCTCGGCAATTTCATCCAGAAAAATGGAGCCTTTTTCGGCCAGCTCAAAACGCCCCTTCTTGTCCCGGACCGCCCCGGAAAAAGAGCCTTTGACATGCCCGAACAATTCGCTTTCCACCAGGCCCTCCGGGAGAGCCCCGCAATTAATGGGAACAAAGGGATTATCCCGCCGGACACTCTCCCGGTGAACGGCCCTGGCTACCAGCTCTTTGCCGGTACCGGTCTCTCCGAAAATATAGACCGGCGCGTCATAGGCGGCCAGGTCCCGAATCTGCTGAAAAACCTGCCTCATAACCGCGCTCTGGCCGATAATACCGGAAAAACTTTCCGGACCGCCGTTCATTTCAAATCTACAACGATTTATGTCCGTCTTATCAAACAGCGAGGCCACCACCCCCTGCATGGCGCCGTCCATACCCCTCAAAGGCACCACGGTAACATCCAGCTCTTTCCGCTCCCCCTGGATCTCGGGCATAACCGTGGAATAACATTTTTTCTGAAATTCTGAGATTTCCATATTATCGCAAAAAGAACAGTTCTCCCCGCATAACCTCGGTATGAACACCTCGTGACAATCCCGGCCGATGGCCTCGGTGGCGGAGACACCGGTCAGCCGTTCGGCGCCGCGGCTGAAGTAAAAAATGGTCCGGTTTAAATCATGGGCGACAACGCCTTCGGACAGATTGTCGATTATTATGTCCATATTGCGTTTATGCAAAGAAAAGGCTTCATAATAACCGCGCTCAAAAAGATCCACCACCAGTTGCTGAATTTTTTCGGCCGATTCCCGAAAAGCCGCCTGAACATCAGCCTCGTCACCTTTGGCCTGAGCCGGATCTTCCAGTCCCCAGTGCACATTGGCGGGGGAACCGGCCATAAGGGGGCAGGAGGGATTTTTGTCCATTTCGGAACAAAGGGTAATAACCAGGTCAAACCACAGAGAGTTGAGTTCCCGGATGGGCTTGGGGTACTGATCGGACAGATCAACTCCGTAATCCTTCATGATGGAGACGGCCCGGGGATGAAGGGTCAGGTCCGGTTCAATGCCGGCGCTCAGGACAGATACGCCCCCCGGCGCCAATTTCCTGGCAAAGCCTTCCGCGATCTGACTCCTGGCGGAATTATGCCTGCAAACAAATAAGATGGCGCCGTTATTCATAACTATTTACTCCCATCTCCCGGACCCGGATATTTCATGAATTTTTTCGACTACAGTGGTTTAACCAATAAACTTCAATGGTTATTGATAATTTCTGACTTTTTTAAAAATACAAATTGTCATTGGCCGTTTATAAAATTTTAACCATTTAGATGTCGAAAAAATTCACCCTGCGGGCGAGTCGCCTTGACCGCATCTGCTGTGTTACAGGCCGCTCGCGGTAGATTACTACAGCTTCGCGCCCTGCGCCTTGCAGGTGGAGCCAGGGGCTCGGGGCCAAATCAACTCGTGAAATAACCGGGTTAGCCCGGATATTTCATGAATTTTTTCGACTACAGACGAAAAAAAATCATGCTCATAAGCCCAAGGGGGACTGTCCGGACTTATTAATCATCCCCCAGGCGCTGCCATGAAAATTTACCTTATCTCGCGGGTAATGTCAACCAGCGCCCTGTGGCTGGGTGTACGACATATTTTTTAAGCGGCTTTTCTGCTTTCCCAGTAATCCTCAAA
>JBKHHL010000100.1:0-9957 GCA_046539175.1 Desulfosudaceae bacterium | reverse complement strand
CCTTTTGAACATTACCAGATAATCATGCCGTCTTCAATGATGACGGCTTCGTAAAGGTCCGATATCTTGATGGTGACGATCCCGCAGAATGTTTCGGCTGTTCCTCCCCGACGGCGCTTCCGGGCCGGAGAAGGGAATAAGTCAGTCAAGCGCTTTCGGAAAAACGTTCGGCAAGGTCCGGTTGAAGCCGGTAAGAACTTGACAGGATTTTATATGCGCGGCTATATTGATGATATTATTAAAAGCTTAAGAACAGCTTGCCGGGGGTTCTTGAAATGAGTAAGGCAGGAAAGAAGAGGGATGGCCAGACCGCGGGATTCATTAAATCCATATTGGTTGTGTTGGGGTTTGTCTTTTTCCCTTTTACGGTTACCCGCGCCTATGTAGGCCCCGGCGTCGGCATTACCATGCTGGGGACTTTCTGGTTTTTTGTGTTCGTCGTCGGGGTGTTTGTGGCCGGCCTCCTGATCTGGCCGGTCCGGTCTTTTTTTCGGCGGAAAAAAGAGGCTTCCCAGGCAGACTCTGATGATGAAAAAAAGACTTGATATTAAAATCTTCTGAACCAGCTGCGCCCGGATCGACTTGTGAAATATCCGGGCTATGGGGCAAGGCGATTTGCCGGGGATATTAAATGAGGCCGTTTCAAATTGTGCCGCGAAACAGCCTCAGGAGGGGCGATTATTCCGGGTTCCGGTCGTCTTGATCGTTTCTGATATATGAAAAGCTCCCGTGATAAATATTCTGTTTCCGGATTTGAAAACTGCCTGGGGCGTCTGGCCGCGGGATGTCCCGGCTGGTGGCAATGGCTGGGAAACCGGGAAACCAGTTTTTACGCCGAAGAACTTCGCGGAAGGCGGATCGATCGCCCGGTCTATATTACCGGTCTGGCCCGCTCCGGTACCACCCTCATCCTGGAATGCCTGGCCGCTCAGGGACAAACCGCGACCCATCGCTACCGGGATTATCCCTTTTTGCATACCCCGGTGTGGTGGAACCGGTTTCTGGACCGGGCCGGTTCCGAAGACAACCGGGCGGTGGAACGGTTTCACGGGGATCGAATTCTTATCACCAGTCAAAGTCCGGAAGCCATGGAAGAGATTCTGTGGATGTCTTTTTTCCCGGATTGTCATGCGCCGGAGATCAGCCATGTTTTTGAAGCTGGTCATAATTATCCGGCCTTTGAAGAGTTTTACCGGGATCATATCCGCAAGATCCTGTTTCTCCGTGAGGGCGTCCGCTATGTGTCCAAGGCCAATTATCATATCACCCGGCTGGGATATTTGAGGCGGTTGCTTCCCGGGGCCAGGTTTATAATAATGGTCCGTTCTCCGGTCAGCCATATCGCCTCTTTATGGCGGCAGCATCGTCATTTCTGCGACCGCGAGAAAAATGATCCCAGAATCCTGAATTATATGCGCCGGACCGGGCATTTTGAATTCGGGCTGGATCGACGGCCCGTTAATACCGGAAATCCGGAAACGGTCAATCGCGTTCGCCAATTATGGGAGGCGGGGCGCGAGGTTCCGGGGCTGATACTTCTCTGGCGTTCGGTTTATCAGTATCTGGCCGACCTTCTGGCCAATGACGGGGAGCTGCGAGCGGCCGTCCTGCCGGTGTCTTACGAGGGGCTTTGCCGCTTTCCGGAAAAGACCTTAAAGCGGATATATGACCATTGTGAACTGGCGGTATCGCCTCAGGCCATTGCGGATCAGGCGGCTCAAATCTCGGAGCCGGACTATTATGCCTGTCCCTGGTCGGAGGAGGAGGCAGGCCGTATTGACATGGAGACCAGGGAGGTGTATGACCGGATGTTGAGTCTGGCTGTTTAATCCGGGCATCTTCCGGACGATCGGGCTCTTTTTGACAGACTCCGGGCATGAGGGCGAGGTTTAAAAAACCGTATCATGAAAATCAAACTGATCAATCCCGGGCACCTGGATGCCCGGGGAGAAAAGGTCAAACTCCACCGGGAATTGATCCCCGGCCTGACCCTGCCTTACCTGGCGGCCCTTTTCCCCCGGCAGCACGAGCTTGAAATCATTGAAGAAGGCCTGGAAGAACTTGATTATGATGAGCCGGTTGACCTGGTCGGGATTACCGCCATGACCTCCCGCGCTCCCCGGGCCTACTGGATCGCCGATCAATTCCGGGATCGGGGGGTGCCGGTTGTCATGGGCGGCTTTCACGTTTCGGCCCTTCCGGAAGAAGCCCTGGAACATTGTGATGCTGTTGTCCAGGGAGAAGCCGAAGGCTTGATCGACCGGATTCTGGACGATACCCTGGCCGGCCGGCTCCGGGGTATATACGGCAAGGACCTTCAGGACGACCTGGACTGTCTGCCGGCGCCCCGCTATGATCTGCTGAAGATGGCCAACTATATCGGCCCTTTTTATCCGGTCCAGGCCACCCGGGGATGTCCCCATCAGTGCGATTTCTGTTCGGTATCGGCCTTTTACGGCCGTCGTCACCGAAAACGACCGCTGGACGACGTAATCGCGGACATGAAACAGGCCGGTACTTTTCTGTTTATTATAGATGACAACCTGCCGGTTGACCGGGCCTATGCTCTGGAACTGTTTGAACGAATGAAGCCGCTCCATAAATTATGGGGGGGACAGTTTAATCTGGCGGCGGCCAATGATCCGGAAATGGTCAGGGCCGCGGCCGCGGCCGGTTGTCTGTTCCTTTATGTCGGCGTCGAAACCGTTGACCCGGCCAACCTGCAATCATCCGGAAAAAAAGTCAATCTGAACATATCCGCCCGGGAAGCCATCCGGAATCTGAAACGCCATCATATCGAGCCCTGGGTCAGCATGATCGTGGGTTTTGAACACGATGACAGCCGGACGGCGCGTCGGATCAGGCGCTTCTGCGACAGCGCCCGGGTGCCACTCCTGTTGCTTTATATTCTGACCCCCGTGCCGGCTTCTCCGCTGTATGATAAGGTCGCGGCCAGGGGTGTTAACCTGACCAGGCAGTGGCATCTTTACGACGGCACTCACGCCCTGTTTGACACGGAAAATATGAGCGCCGCCGAGATTGATGCCATGTACGCGGATATCTATAAAAACGTATACGCGCTGCCCAGTATCCTCCGTCGAACCCTGGCCCCTCCCCACGTGCTGATGCTGATGCTCAATCTGATTTTCCGGCAGGATCTGAAGATTTCGCTACATCCCTGGATGGGAACCAGAATTAAAAAAAATCTTATCAAGCAGGTGGCCCCGGTGGTAACTAATCTTCTGACCCATCCTTCCGTCAAAAGGATATCAAGAATTATCCGTTACGCCGAAGGCCGTATCATCAACTGAACCGGACATATCCGCCATGACCGCTCCTCCCCGAATTCTGCTGACCGGGCCGTTCAAGCCCTTTGCCATTGATGATATATACAGCCGCAAGGAATCCATCCCGGAGCTGTTCCACAATCAGATCACCCGTTACCAGGGCATTTATTCTCCCCGGATTCACTATCCGACCTATGGTCTTCACCTGATCGCCGCCAATGTTCCGGCCGACATAACGGTGCTTGATTTTCCCGGCTGGAAACGGTTTTTAAAAGAGATCAGAAAAGGATACGACTATATCGGAATCGGCTCGATTATTCCCAATTTTTATAAAGTCAAACGCATGACGGAAGCCATCCGGACGGAAGCGCCGCGCAGCCGGATTATTCTGGGCGGCTTCTGCACCATGTTGCCGGATCTGGAAAAAACGGTTGAAGTCGATTACATCTGCCGGGGGGAAGGCATCCGGTTCATGCGGGAGCTGCTGGGGTTTTCTCCGGAATATGAATTCGTTCACCCGGACGTGGGCAACCGGACCATCCAGGTGCTGGGTATTCCCGTAAACAGCTACCTGCCCTGCCTGGTGACCGCCCTGGGCTGCGATCGCGGCTGTGATTTTTGTTCCACGACCCATTTTTTCGGTCGCCAGCATCTTATTTTTTATCAAACCGGACAGGCCCTGTTCGATGAAATGCGGCGTCTTGAAAGACTTTTCAAAACGACTGCCCTGGGGCTTCTGGGCGATGACAACTTTACCGCTCATCTCGAGCGGGCCCGTGAACTCCGGGAATTGATGATGACCCACGGCAAGCCGTATTCCTTCGGCACCTTCGGCTCAGCCGATACCCTGCTGCGGTTTTCCGCCCGTCAGATCGCGGAAATGGGCATTGATACCATCTGGATCGGACGTGAAAGCAAATTCCAGTCATATGCCAAAAACGCCAACGCCGACATGAAGGTACTGGTGAATGATCTGAAAAAATGGGGCGTCCGGGTCATCCTTTCTTCCATTTTGTTGATTGATCAGCATACCCGGCAAAACGTCTGGGAGGATATTGACGATCATCTCGCGGCAAGTCCGGACTTCAGCCAGTTTGCTTACCTGTCCCCGGCTCCGGGAACCCCTTTGTTCGACCGTCTGCAACGGGAAAACCGCATCCTCGACGGCATCCCTTATGAAGAGCGGCACGCCTTTAAGCAGCCCTGGCTGTATCATCCCGAATTCACGCTTTACGAAGCGGAAAAGCTGCAACGGGAAGCTTATCGCAAAGAGTTTTATCAGCTGGGTCCGGGGCTGGCCCGGCTGATTCACACCACTGTTCGGGGTTATCTGTCTTTTAAGGGATCCGGATCTCCGCCGCTGGAAAATCGGGCCCGGCTGCTGGAAAAGCGATTATGGTTTTACAAGAGCGTTTTGTATGACATGGAATTGCTGGCCCCGGACCGGGCCATCCGGGAGGTAACCCGGGATATCAGGAAAGACGTGGAGAGTATGGCGGGTCGCCTGACGGTTTTTGAGAAAACCGTGGGGGCGGGCGCCTCGGTGGTGGGCCGGAGCCGTAAATTATATCAGGCCCTGTTCGGAGATGTCCTGCAGCCCCGAACCACCTGTTGTCGCTACCCGGCCGACTGGCAAAGAAAGCCCTGACCGGGATGTTTTTAACCGGGGTGCTATCAGGGGTGAGTCGGTCTTTTTGACAAAACTTTTTCCCGCAGGATTTTCCGCCCCCGGAATTGCCAGGTGCGGGTAAAAAAATCTTTTATGAATTCCGGATGATTAAGTAGCCGCCGACCATACCAGGCGACAAATTCCCGGGGGTTGCGGAAGGGTAATTTGAACAGATTGTAGAGGTATGATCTGGCCTGAATCCGGTAAAGTTCGTTGATGTCAAACAGTTCCGTGTTGAAGTTGCGCTCAAAGAAATTATTGGCCTGTTCATAAGCGTATTCTTCGGAAATCAGCCCGGTTGAGAGACACTCTTCCCAGAGCCGGGAGCCGGGCAGGGGGATATAGATAAATGGTGACAGGTAATCAACTCTCAGCTCCAGGGCAAAGCGCATGGATCGTTGAATCTGGGTCAAGGTTTCCCCGGGGAAACCGATGATAAAATAACCGACCGTGGCGATCCGGTGCTTACGGGCCAGCCGGGCGACCTCCGCGGCTTTTTCCAGGCTGAAGGGTTTGCCCACAAAACGTTGAAAGGAGTCAGGATCACCGGATTCCACCGCCAGGGAAATTTCATAACATCCGCTTTGTTTCATGAGCCGGATCATGTCCTCGTCCAGGGTCCAGATGGCGATACCATTGGGGGTGTTCCAGGGCATGGCCAGGCCGCGTTCGATCATCTTCGTGAAAATTTCCCGGGCCCGCTCCCTGTCCGCTGTCAGGTTATCGTCCTGCCATTTTAACTCCTCAATGCCGAATTCGTCTTGGAGGTGCCTGATCTCCGCCAGCACGTTTTCAGCGGAGCGTTTGCGAAAGCGCTTGCCCCAGTGCCGCCAGGAGGAGCAGAAGGCGCAGCGGTTGGGGCATCCCCGGCTGGAAATTATCGGTGTGTTCCTGATCTTTCGCCAGTGATAGGCCATGGGCGAGCGGGCCTGGAAATATTTTTCCATGGGCAGCAGATCCCGGGCCGGAAAGGGCAGGGTATCCAGGTCTTCGATCCAGGATGTTCGCGGGCGGACAATAATTTCGCCTTTATGCCGGCAGGCAATGCCGTCAATGGAAGCCAGGTCCCGGCCCTGGTTGCGGACCTGAATGATTTCCCGGAGGCCTATCTCCCCTTCTCCCAGCACCACCACATCGACCTTTGTGTCGGTGAGTGTTTTTTCCGGTAAAAAAGAAGGGTGAGTTCCCCCGGTCACCACCAGCACCTCCCGGCCGAGCTCATTTTTGACGCGCCGGCTGAGCTCCCGGACGCAGGCTATCTGGTTGGAAAAGATGCAGGACAGGCCGACCATGTCCGGCCCGAATGATCGGATTCGCTCCATAATTTCGTCATCGGTCAGTCCCGCCCGTTCTACTTCCCCGCTGACCGATACCTTGTGATGACTGGCCTCGGCCACGCAATCTAAAATCGCGACCTCGACCAGGTCCCTGACATAAGCCGCCAGGCTGGCCACTCCCAGGGGCGGGCAGACCATGGTGTCCAGGACCTTGACGTCATACACGGGCGGAAAAATAAGCAGGAGGCGTTTTATGGGTCGATCACCGGAGTGAGGCATGCCTTTGATCTCCAAATCTTGTTTTTATTTTTTCAATCATTTCCCTTAGCACCCGGTCTATCTTGGTTTCCTGGCGTCCCCGCCGGAGATTGACCAGCAGACGGAGGGGCCGCCGGGGGTAATATAAAAAGGACAGGCCATAGAACTGGAGCAGTCCCAGCCATTTTAAAAGCATCAGCTTCCGGCTGCCAAAGGGGGGGTTCCACGATCTGGCCGGTCCGAGGTCGGTAGCCCCGGCGGTCTGGTAAAAAAAAGCATCGTCCAGGGTCACCGCGCCTTTTTTCCGGAATGTCCTGAAGACGCTGGTCCCCGGCAGCAGAACAAAGGAGGAAATGGCGATCTCGTGGATACCTGATCTGGCCAGCCGGCGGATCAATTGGTAGGTGAGCCTGATATCCGCCATGGTTTCGCCGGGATAGCCGAGGATAAAGAGAACGCTTACCCGCATCCCCGCTCCGGTGGCGGCCCGGACTCCCTGTCGGAAAAGATTCAGGTCGATCTGCTTGCGCATTTCTTTTAAAAGACGGGGACTGCCGCTTTCCGGGGCGAACTGAATGTAGTCGAAGCCCGATTCTTTCAGCAGCCGGGCGGTTTTATCGTCGATTATTTCGGCGCGGTTGCCCACCGGCATGTGCCATTTTACGGAAAGCCCTTCCGTCAGGATGGTTTGGCATAAAGACCTGACCCAGTCCCGGTCGATCAGGGAGCTGATATCAAAGAATTGGAAATCGGAAATATGGTAAGTAGTCAGATTGTGGCGCATCTCGCTGGTTATGCTCCGCGGCGATCGTTTTCGCCAGGTATTGCCCCACATGGCCCTGGCCGTGCAAAAGGCGCATTGGTAGGGACATCCCCGGGTGGCCAGCATGGGCATGGTCCGGGCTTCCACCGGTCCCACGTAGATCCGGTATTGTCGCCAGGGGATCAGGTCCCAGGCCGGCCAGGGCAGGGCGTCAAGATCCGTCATCGGCTGCCGGGCCGCGGTGGTCATAATTCCGCCGGTTTTATTATTTTTCAGGGCCAGGCCGGCCACGGTAGACAGGTCCTGGTGGTCATCAATGGCAGTGGCCGTTTCCACCATGGTCTGTTCGCCTTCTCCCGGAACGCAGGCGGTCAGGCAGGTCTGGTCCAGGCAGACTTCCGGCAGGGCGGTGGGGTGTTCGCCTCCGGCCAGAAGGGGGACACCCGGAAAAGCCCGGCCGGTCCGGTTGATCAGCTCCCTGGCCACGGGCCAGGCATGGGTGAACATGCAGGAAAAACCGATCAGGCCGGTTTCAGGCCTGATCCGGTTGATAATGGCTTCAACGGACAACCCCTGAACCATGAATTTACCGGAGGCCGGATATGGCGTGAACCTGGAGATGGCTTCTCCTACCGCGTCTATGACGTCAACCGTGTGTCCTGCCTGCCGCAGGCAGGCGGCCAGGTAAGCCAGCCCCAGGGGCGGGTGGGAAAAGGAGGAGTAATAATATTTCGCCGGCAGGGCCGGCGGGTTGATCAGGGTGACCAGCAATTTAATTTCCCCTCCCGCGCGGCGGCCTGTCCCGGCTAATGGTCTTCAGGAGCTGGCGGTACCGGCGGTTCCCCGGTTCGAGGTCAAGGGCCCGTTCCAGGTGGTCTGCCGCCTCCCTGGTCCGGCCGGTCTGGTGAAGTGTCAAGCCCAGTTGAAAATGGGTCTCAGCCGAGCGGGGGTCGATCCGGAGCGCTTTTTGAAAATGGGTAATAGCCTGGTCGGATTTGCCGGTGGCCGCTTCCAGCCCGGCCAGGTTAAGATAAGCATTGAGGTAGCCGGGGTCGAGGGTTGTGGCCCGCCGGTAGTGTTCCAGCGCTGCCTGGATATTGTCTGTTTTTTCATGCAGGACGCCCAGGTTGTTGTGCAGCTGAGCGTTGCGGGGATTTTTTCGCAGGGCCAGGGACAAATGCTCTCTGGCTTTGACGGGGTCTCCGGCCAGCATCCAGGTGTTGGCCAGGTTGATGTGGGATTTGAGATGATCGGGCTTGATAGCCAGGGCCCGGTCAAAATGGTAGAAGGCCGTCTTGAGATCTCCCCGCGAGGCCAGGGCCTGGGCCAGGTAGTTGTGGGCCTCGTAATTATTTTTTGTTACCTTGAGGGAGTGGTTAAAGAGGGTTACCGAGTTCTTCCAGTAACCGGCCTGGCGCCATGACAGGACGGTCAGCGCGATAATCACGGCGGCGGCCGGCCAGGCGGTCATGCCCGGTGATATCCGCCATCGTTGGGCCAGGGAGGCTGCTCCCCAGCAGAGCGGAATGATCAGGCCGATCATGGGCAGGTAAGTGTAATGGTCGGCCCGGGCCTGGGTGCCGATCTGAGCGATACCGGAAAGGGGAAAAAGCATACCGGCAAACCAGAGCCAGCCCACGATCAGGAATGGGAACCGGCGAACAGAAACCAGCCCCAGCACGGTTATGCCGGTAAGGATGAAGATGGAGCCGATAATTTTCCAGGCCGGGAAAGTCGTCGGAAAAGGGTAAAATACGGCCAGATTTATCGGCAGCAGGATCTGTTGAATATATCTGACATAGGAAAGCAGGGCGTTTGCGAGGCGCTCGCCCAACGGATATAGTTCAATGGAGGTGGACGGCAGATCATGGGAAATCAGGAGAACGGCCATTAAAACCACCATGATGCCGAAAAAAGGAAATTTTTCCCAGACAGCCCGGCCGATTTTCGGCAGGCTGAGATTTTTCCAGGCGGTGTTATTCTTTTCAACTCCCAGGCGGTCCAGCGGCCAGAAGTCCAGCAGCAACAGCAAAAACGGAAGTGGTAAAAACATCGGCACGGAAAAGAGACTGGCGGCATAGCAAAAAAGCGACAGCGTGTAATAAAAGCTGGAACTTCGGGCGGTATATAAGGCGTAAAAATACATGGTCAGCAGGCAGAAAAGACCGCATTGGATTACCCTGACTCCCACCAGCCAGGCCACTGGTTCCACGTTGACGGGATGCACCGCGAAGACGACCGCGACCAGGGCGCTTAGCCAGGTGGCCCGGGTCATCTGAAAGAGCAGCAGAAAAAGAATAATGGCGTTGACGGCGTGCAGGCCCGCTGAAACCAGGTGATAGGCTCCGAAATTGGTGCCGAACAGTTCCATCTGGGCGCCGACCAGCAGGTAGATCAAGGGCATCCAGACTCCGGCCACCAGGGTGCCCATCCCCTCTACCAGACCCTGGTAGGAGTAGGCGTTGTCCATGTGTTTATTGGTGGTGAGATAAAAGTCGTCGGCATTGATGGGGCCGTGAGCCTGAGTCTGCCAGTAAACGATACCGGTCAGGAAGACCAGAAAAAGGCATATGATAATTTTTAAAAATATTGTTTTCAAGGGTCGTCCGGATATGAAAAATGGGATGAATCCGCTGTTGTGAGACCTGTTTTTATTTTAAAATAATACAAGAAAGCACTATTGTCCAAAATAAAATTTCAGCG
>JBKHHL010000099.1:0-10052 GCA_046539175.1 Desulfosudaceae bacterium | reverse complement strand
CCTGCGCCTTGCAGCTGCGCCCAAATCGACTCGTGAAATAACCGGGTTAACCCGGATATTTCATGAATTTTTTTTGAGGCACGCGGTCACGCCGCCGGCGGGACAAAATTTCGAAATATGGAGCGCCCGGTTGATTGTCAACCCGTTCGCGACAAGGAGGAGGATCATGATTGGACGTTCGGAGATTAACGCCTTCCTGGAAAAAGAACCCCGGTTCGACGATATTATGTGCAGTCTCCGCGCCACCGGGCGGCAACCCCGGGGTATTATCAAAGAGATGAAAAAGGTGATGGCCATTGCCCGGAAATTCAATGAAGAGGTTGTTCGTCCCGACTGCGCCGCGCTGGATCTGAAAATGCACGCGGAGCCGGACCATCTTCCCTGGGAATTTGTCAAGACTGCCAATCAGTGGGGTTTTTATTCCATGTTTATTCCCAAGATTTTTGGAGGGAAGGGGTACAGTCTCTCCTGTATCGGATATTTCATGGAGGAGATCGGCTCGGCCTGCGCTTCCATGGCCAACCTCATTGGTGTCCATTATCTGGGATATGTGGCGCTGGCCTCGGCCTGGAACATGAGACTGGCGGATCAGATATCCCGGGAGGTGGTCAGGGGAGAGCAAACCGGCCAACCCTGCCTGATCTCATTTGCCATGACCGAACCGGATGCCGGCACCGATTCTCAGAATGTGGAATTCATGGATACCGGTTCCCTGGCCTGTCACGCTGAAAAGGTGACGGATGGCTATATTATCAACGGCACCAAGATCTTCATCAGCAACGGGCATCTGTCCACCTGGCATATGTTATTCGCCTATACCGACCTTGACAAGGCCTCGGAAAATATGGTCATGCTGGCGGTCAAAACCGGCGCCAAGGGCTTTTCGTTTGGTAAAAAGGAAAAAAAGATGGGCCAGAAAGGGTCCCTCGCCAGTGAATTGATTTTCCAGAATTGTTTCGTGTCCGATGAATATGTGCTGCTGGATAAGCCCCAGATGGCGGGCTTTAATCGTTCTCCCCGGCGGATCAACGAACAGATCCTGGCCAATATCTGGGCCACTTCCCGGATGGGCGTCAGCGCCTTTGGTACCGGAGCCGCCCGCGGGGCTTTTGAAGAGGCCTTGCGCTACGCCCGCGAAACAAGAATCGAGGGAGCCCCTCTGCTTAATTATGAATGGTGTCAAGCCATGCTGGCGGAGATGTACAAAAATATGGCCGTGGCCCGCCTGTCCCATTTTGAATCCGGCTATGCCAATGGCATGGATGGGATTGGTAAGGCGGTTAATATAAAACCGCTTTATTACTTGATGAAGTTTACCCCGGTTAAGATATTTGATCTGATTTGCAGGCCTTATTTCAAATTGTCTTTCGCTACCTGGTTTTTCAGAAAAATCGCCTTTGATTGGCAGAAAGACGAAGAAATCGACAGAATCGACGGCTGGGGCTCGCTGGCCAAATTCGTGGGCACGGACGCCGGTATGAAAAACAGCCGCATGGCGCTGGAGTTGATGGGGCCGGTCGGTGTTCGCCATGATCAGAGGGCCGAAAAAGTAGCCCGGGATGCCAAGCTCTACCAGATATATGAAGGTACCAATCAGATAAACCGCATTAATCTTTTTAAACGCTTGATCGCCCGGACCTGTCCCGATGTACCGGTCTTTTCCCGGGATTGTGATTGCGTCCGTCCGGCCGAACCAGTATAAAATGACCAACAGCGATATCAATAAATATATAGAACAGGAGTTTTGCCATGCGTTTAGCGGACAATAAGGAGTTAAAGCTTCTTGACAGCGTTTCCCGGGAGTTCGCCCGCAAGGAGCTGGCTGCGGGACGGGAAGAAAACGATCATTATCCCTATGGGCCGTTTTTTGACCGGATTCTGAAACAGGCCTTTGAACTTGATTTTTTTCATATCATGCTGCCGGAATCTCAGGGCGGGGTGGGCCACGACCTGGCCGCCTTGTGTTTGATTCTGGACAACATCTGCCGGGAGGACAGCAGCCTCGGCGGAATTATTTTTACCAATACCGTCTCCCAGGAGATTATGCTGGCGGCGGGCGGGGAAGATCTGCTGGCCGAGATTACCGCTGAGCCTGAAACGGTGGGTAATTTTCTGATCGCCTGTCCGGTTTTGTTCAACCCCCTGGAAAGCCCTCTGACTTTAACAGCGGTTAAAAAAGACGATAGCTTCAGCTTGTCCGGGACAATGGATTATGTTGTTCTGGCCGGGCTGGCCGACCAGGCTCTTGTGCCGGCCACGGTCGAGGGACAGGACAATATGGCTTATTTCCTGGTGGATATGTCCGCGGCCGGGCTTTCCCAAAGCGGCCCCGTGGTCAGCCATGGTCTGCACGCCTGCCCGGCCGAAGACCTGGAATTGCGGAACGTGCCGGGACGACCGGTCGGACTGGATCAGGGCGACAAGGACTGGCTTTGCCATTCCTTTGATCGTCTGCAATTAATTGCCGCGGCCATGGCCGGCGGCGTCATGAAGGGCTCTTTTCAGGAAGCCCTCAAATATTGCCGGGAGCGTTCCCAGGGCGGTCGCAAAATCAAGGACTGGTCGGAAATCCAGATGTTGTTGTCAAACATGGCCATTCAGGTTCAGGTGGCGGACATGCTGGTTGAAGATGCCTGCCGGGCCGCCACCGCCGCTGAAGACGACTGGAGGGATAAGCTTCAGGCCACGGCGCTGCATATCCTGTCGGTTGCACCGCAGGTGGTCACCGACGGGATCCAGGCCCTGGGCGGGGTGGGTTACATGAAAGATTTCGGTCAGGAAAAACGGTTCCGTGATATCGGCCATATCCAGGCCTTTCTGGGGTATTTTCCCATGAAAAAAATAAGGTACGCCAGGCGTCTCATATAAGAGGCGGAAGACGGAAAGGCAGGGCCGCCATGAAGATTATCCATATCGTCGGCTGTTCCGGCAGCGGCAAGACCACCCTGCTGGTGGAACTGGTCCGGGAATTGACCTCCCGGGGGCGGCAAGTGGGAACTTTAAAGCACAGCGGACATTCCCATGAGCTGGAAAAACCCGGCAAGGATTCCTACCGGCACCGCCAGGCCGGCGGGCGTCCGGCCGCTGTGGTCACCACGGACCAGATGGCCGTGTTTCTGCCCCGACAGCCGGATGAAAATCCGTTTGACCGGCTTTCCCCGCTTTTTGCCGCCTGTGATATTATACTGGTGGAAGGATATATCGAGGGACCCGGCCGGAAAATTGAAGTGTGGCGGGAGTCTCTGGGGAAACAGCCCCTTTTTCAACAAAGAGAAGATATCCTGGCCGTGGTTACGGATGATCCGGTCCGGACGGAACTGCCGGTATGGCCGGGAAAAGACCTGCCCTTTATCGCGGACAGGGTGCTGGAGCTTTAAGATTGATGTTTTCGTAAAAAGTCGAGATTTCCCTTATCGCGTCACCCCGGCGGAGGCCGGGGCCTGTCCTGGCGGAGGCCGGGATCCAGTAAAATCAAATAGTCCTGGATTCCGGCTTTCGCCGGAATGAGTGAGGTAGGGATTTTTTACGAAGCCGTCAAATTCAGACTAAATTTTTTTTGGACAGGGTTATTCCCTGCCTGACATAACGCCATGACTGCTTCAGACCATAAACATAAACATAACCAGCAGGCCTCCCCGGCCAGGAAGGCTTCCGGCGGCACCACTCGTTCGCCGGGCCGGGAAGATCCCCTGGTAAAGGGCAAGATATGGATAAAAGGCCGGCAAGGTACCTTTATCGGTTATGGCCGGGTAGTGCTCTTGCAGAGGATTCAGCAGTATGGCTCGATTTCAAAGGCGGCCCGGTCAATGAAAATGTCCTACCGGCATGCCTGGGAACTGGTGGATTCCATGAACTGTCAGGCCCGGGCTCCTCTGGTGGAGACCACCACCGGCGGCAAGGGCGGCGGCGGAGCCCGCCTGACGGAAGCCGGGGAAAGAGCCATCGCAGCTTTCTGGCAACTTTACGAAAACTTTCAGCTTTTTCTGGAGCGGGAAAGCGGCCGGATTGAGCTTTAAAAAAATGGGGACCGTTTTGTGAGAAATCTGAAGGTGGGGGGGGCATGAGCAACACCTATTTAACGGTTAAAAACCTGACCCTGTCGCTGGGCGAGTTCTCTCTCCGGAATATCAGTCTTTCCTGTCAACAGGGCGATTATCACGTTTTGCTGGGCCCTACCGGCAGCGGTAAGTCCACCCTGATGAAATGTATTCTCGGCTTTCACCGGCTGGACCAGGGAGCCGTCAGCTTAAAGGGCAGGGATATCAGCGGCGATCGCCCGGAAGAGCGCCGCATGGGCTACGTACCACAGAATTACTCCCTTTTTCCTCATCTGAACGTGGAAAAAAACATCCGCTTTGGTTTGTCCGGTCATAAGCGGAATTCGCCTGAAGCCGACCGGATTGTGACCCGGTTATGCGGCCTGCTGAATATTGAAAAGCTTCGCCGGCGCGGCATCAAAAATCTTTCCGGCGGAGAAAAGCAGAAAGTCGCTCTGGCCCGGGCCCTGGCCACAGAGCCGGACATTGTCCTGCTGGACGAGCCCTTTTCCTCCATCGATGAGGGGGCCAAGCGCAATCTCTGGATTGAGATGAAAAAAATCATCAACGAGATAGGCATGACGGCCTTTCACATTACTCATAACCTGGAAGAAGCCTACAGCATGGGGGAGCACATGTCGGTGCTCCTGGACGGCGCCATTCATCAGACCGGCATCCGGGAGGAGATATTCGAAAAACCGGCTACCAAAGGCGTGGCCCGGTATTTGAATTACCGGAATATCTTTGCCGGGGTGGCCCGGCCCGATGCCGCCGGCACCCGCGTAGATACGGGAGGATTCGAGGTGCTGGTTCAGGAACAAATTCCCGCCGGCACCCCGGTCGATATCTGTATCCGGCAGCAGGACATAAAAATGCTCAAACCGGGCCAGCCGGTGCGGGAAGCTTTGAAGCACAATGTTTTTTCGGGATTAATCGTGTCGGCTTTCTCTCTGCCGGAATACTGCCTGATCTATTTCAAGCTCGACGGCAGTCACCGGGAGTATGACTTTGAGATAAAATTACCGCCCTATCTCCGGGAAAGGCATAATCTTTATGCCGGCAAAAAGACCTCGGTCGCCTTATGGGAACCCAACATTATTCGCTTTACGGCCGGGGCGGGGGCGGCGTCCGAATGAACCGCCCGGCCCGGGAACGGGGAATAACTGATAAGCAAAGGAGGTGTTCAGGTTGGCACAGTTAGCAGGTCGTTACCTGTTGATCGGTATGGTGGTTCTGCTGGCCGGGGGGCCGGTTCGGGCCGGGGATGATCGCGGCCGGGGAAACGCCGGTGAACCGGTTAAGCTGGCGGTGGAATTCACGGACCATGCCGCCGCCGCCTTTATCAGCCGCGAAAAAGGCTGGTTTGAATCGGCCGGCCTCAGCGTGAAATCTTATGAAACTTATGTTACCGGCATGGCGCTGGCTTCAGCCCTGGCCCGGGGAGATATCGATGCCGCTTATATCTGCCTGGTGCCGGCCGTTAACACGTATAAGAATGCCGGCGTGCCCATCAAAATCGTTGCCGGAACGCATAAGCACGGATACGGGCTTGTGTCCCGCGATGATACCGTCTCTTGTCCTGAAGATTTACGGAAGCCGGGTGTCCGTATCGGCTGCGTTCGCGAGGGCGGAGCTGTGGATGTCTTGCTCCGCAAAACAATGGATGAATATGGTCTGGCCGCGGATGAGGTGCTGCCTCAGGTGCAGCGCATGCCCCCGGCCAAGCAGGTCATGGCCCTTCAGATGAAGCAGCTGGAGGCCGTGTTTCTGCCGGAACAATGGGCGACCATGGCCGAGTCCGGCGGCGGCCGGATGATGTTGACGAGCCGGGAGGTCTGGCCGCGGATGCAGGGTAGTGTGCTGGTGGTGAAAGAAAAATTGATCCGGGAAAGGCCGGAAGTGGTCCGGCAACTGACCGCTGTTCTATGCCGGGCGACGGACTGGATCAACCGGCATCCGCGGGAAGCGGCGGTTTTGGTAGCCGGGCAATTGCGAAAAGTCGAGGGCGGCTCCAGGCGGGGCCTGGCCTCTTCAGCCCGTTCCGCCATTACGCCCCGGGTTTTGGAGCGTTCCATGGCCAGGATGGACTTTACCACCGCCATTGATCCGGGTGAAATTCAGAAAATGATCGATTACATGGGCCGGCTGGGATACATCAGGGAGACATTTCCGGCCCGGGACATTCTTGACCTGAGGTTTCTTGATGATGAGCGCGATCCGTAAATCCCGGGCTGCCTGGGGGTTTCTGCCGGTTGGCGTGTTTCTGGGGATATGGGAGTTGGTGGCTCGGCTGGGCGTTATCCCCGGTCAGTTTTTTCTGCCGCCTTTTTCAGAAGTGGTGGTCGAATTTTACCGCTTAAGCGCCGCCGGCGTGCTGGGGGACCATTTCTTAAGCAGCCTGAGGCGGGTGTTGATCGGATTTGTGGCCGGCTCCATCGCCGGAGTGGCGGTGGGCACCCTGATGGGCTGGCGAAGCATTATTGACAAAACCCTTAATCCCATTATCAGCCTGTTTTACCCCATTCCCGCCCTGGGCTGGATTCCTCTGCTGATGCTGTGGATCGGCATTAACGAACTGCTGCCCGTGATTCTTATCTTTATCTGTTCTTTTTTCCCGGTTCTGTATAACACCGTTACCGGCATTAAAGGGGTGGACAAGGACTACATCCTGGTAGCCCGGACCCTGGGCGCCACTGAAATCAGAATACTGTTCGCGGTGGTGTTGCCGCTGGCCCTGCCCAATATTTTTACCGGTTTCAGGCTGGAGGCGGGCATGGCCTGGCGAACCATCATCGCCGCCGAGATGGTGGCCATACCGACCGGCATCGGCGCCCTGCTGATGAAAGCGGAAAGTCTGATGCGGATTGACATTATCATCGTCTGCCTGATTCTGCTGGCGTTCATGTCCCTGCTTTTTGAAAAGTTTTTCGCTTACCTGGAATATCGGCTGACCTCCGGCTGGAGGTAGGTAGTGTCCATCCATTTCACATGGATGGCACCATCTGGTGTTTCCAATCCAGAAATGTGAATTTTTTCGCAAGGTCAAGGAAAACAAGGGGTTGCGCGGAGGCGTACTGGACGTACGCCGCACAAGCAACCCCGCAGTTTGACGTAGAGATTGCGGAAAAAGGCCATTTATGGATGGAAACTCAGTAACTTTTTAAACCGAAAGGAGGTGACAAAATGAAACATCAAAAATTACTGGTTTGCATCAGTTTATGCCTTGGACTTCTGTGGTTGTCCGCTTGCGCTACAGGAGACAGCACTGTTTCCCCGGCTTTTAAAAAGGACAAGCTTGAAAAAATCGCGGTGGTTGACGTATCAGGGGATATAAGTGGAGATGCTCCTAAAAATCAGGTAGAGGATTTTTTTACAAAAGAGATGCTCAATAAAGGCTACCGGCTTATTGAGCGAAACCGTGTGAACAAGGTATTGGACGAGCAGGATTTCCAGAAATCAGATCGCACCACCGATTCCGAAGCCGCCGAAATAGGAAAGATCTTGAATGTTCCTGCGGTAGCCATGCTCGATGCCAACGTGGAGGGTGAAAAGGTAAGTATTACCGGAAAAATAATTGATACTGAGACCGCGGAAATTCTGTGGACAGGTACAGGCCGCGGCGGAAGTGGTGCTACGGTTGGAACAATCGGCGGAGCTATTGCCGGAGCTTTAGGTGGTTCCCAGGTAGGCAGCGGATCCGGCAAGACCGCGGCAACCGTTGCCGGTGGCGTTCTCGGAGGAGCTTCCGGAGAAGCCCTGACCCCCCAGACCGCCAGGGTTGTCGAGAAAAGCATTACGGAAATGGTCAAAGGAATTCCGGAATAAGGCCAACCCGGCTTGACCGGTTACCCCCATTACAAGGAGGCAGAAAATGAAATTCAATTGGTTAAAAATTATGGTCATCAGCATTGCTTTTATTATGACGTCATCAGCCGCAATGGCCTTTGATTATCAGGACTGGGTCCCTCTTGTCCCTGAGAACATCAGCGAATTTGAAAAAAAAGGCGAGCCAAATGGAATGAACATGGAGAAAAGAGGTCAAGCCTGGTCTGCTCTTGAACAGAAATATTCCAATAAAGACGGAGATGCTCTCAAGCTCTCTATTGTAACAGGAAAGAACGCTCCGGGAATGCAGGAATTTAAAGCCATGAAGCAGTTTAAGGTTGAAAATGACAAAGAAAAAACAAAAACACTCGACGTCAAGGGACGCAACTCGGTGCTTAACATCAAAAAGAAGGCCGGCGAAAACAGTCTCTTAATTCCTGCATCTGATGAAACCCTGGTAGTCATCGCAACCGAGGCCGTTGACAGTGAAGACGAGATGACATCCCTGGCAGCCGATGTGCCTATAGACGACATCGCCGCTGCGGTTGAATAAAAACACACCGGTCCACTAACCCGGATATTTCATGAAATATCTGAGCCTTATGGAGGTAAGTCTTGGCACAGAACTCCGAAAAAAAGAAACAGGACTCCGAAAAAAAGAAAATGGGCTGTCTTGCCGGATGCCTGATCGGAATCATCATCATGATCCTGCTGGTCACCGCGTTGGTTGTGTTCGGCTATCTTAACAGGGACAAGCTCCTGCCGTTTATAGCTGAAAAAGCAGGTGCCGAAGTGTCAACTGTAATAAAGTATGCCGGGGAAAAAGCTGAAACAGGCATGCCTTCGGAGTTTATGGACAGAGCCTACAAGATTGACATACCCGGTGAAGACAAAACAGTGAAGGTCACTACTTCTGATGAACCTGCTGAGCAAACCTATGACAAGTTTATGCAATATTACCAGGATCGGGGATGGAAGGTTGCGAAGGAAGCCGAAGCACTGCAGACAGCACCGGAACAGATGGAATCGGTTGCCGAATACATGCAGGAAAATATAAGAATTGCGGAACTGGAAAAAGACGGCCAAAAAATGAGTTTGGCTGTTGGCAGGTTTGACGAAGAAACAGTAGCCGCGGTATGGCAGCAGCCTTAGCCCGGTTATTTCACGAGTCGATTTGAGTGCGGCTGCACGGTGTGGGGCGGGGAAGAATTCATCCTTCCCCGTCACCGGGTAGCCCAGGATCGGGTCCAGGACACGCTCTGAAGGCGCCCCTGCATCAGCGGCGGTGGACCCCATCGTTCAGACAGCCAGAGGCGCGGGTTCACAGGGTGAGATATCCGGGTTAGCAGTACGTGGAATTGCGAGAAAAACGCTGCAACGAAGAGAAAGAAAAAAAACATGAAAAGAAAACTTTTTTTGATAATAATTATATTGGTCAACTTATCATTAATCGGATGTCAAAAAGCGAAACAGACGAAAACCAACTGGATTGTAAAGATTAAAAACCATAAAATTTTTGTAGAATTAGCCCAAACTACTCAAGAAAAATACCAAGGTTTGAGTCATCGCCATCAACTTTGCCCGTATTGCGGTATGCTTTTTGTTTACCCCACAGCCCAAGAACGCGTCTTTGTGATGCGAAATATGAATTTTCCCTTGGATATCATATGGATAAAAGACAAAAAAATTGTTAATATAAATAGAAATATTCAGCCGGAAAAAGCCCCCCTAAAGAAATATTTAAGCAAACAACCGGTGGATTTGGTTCTGGAAGTTAACGGCGATTTTTGCCGGAAAAATAATATTGAAATAGGGGACAGGATTGAAATAAAAACTCAACCATGAAAAAGATCATAACCAACAATATTGATGGCTTCGTAAAAAGTCGAGATTTACCTTACTTCGTCACCCCGGCGGAGGCCGGGGTCCAGTAAAATCAAATAGTTCTGGATTCCGGCCTTCGCCGGAATGACAAGGTAGGGACTTTTTACGAGTACATCATAGATGATGTACTCGTAAAAAGTCCAAATTGGGATGGCAAAGTAAAAAGTTCAAGATCAAGGCGCAGAGTTTTTCGAGTAATGCAGCGTACTTAGCAGTACGTGAAATTGCGAGAAAAACGCTGCAACGAAGATATTGGACTTTTTACGAAGCCATCATAGATAAAAATTCAATAAACTGCCGGTCGCA
>JBKHHL010000011.1:0-29937 GCA_046539175.1 Desulfosudaceae bacterium | reverse complement strand
ATTTTGATGATACCCATGAGGCTGTTTTCCGGCTCCTCAAAATCGCTGTCAGTGACGCGCCGCAGGTACCTTTGTCGATCTGTGGAGAATTGGCCGGCCGGAAGGAGGCCCTCCCCAAAATTCTAAATTGCGGCATTACAACCCTGAGTGTTGTCCCCCCTTCAATCCCGGGGGTTAAAGAAGCCGTGCGCCAATGCGATTAAAAAACAGTCCTCTTTGAGTCAAACAAGTTTTTGACTGAAAGTAAAACAATATAGAAATCGCTCCTGACAAAAGGAGGTTCGGAGCGGGCAGTTAGCCCGGTTATTTCATGAATTTTTTCGACATTAAAATGGTTAAAAATCCATGAGCAACCAATTACAATTTGTATTTTCAAAAAAAGCCAAAAATTATCAATAACCATTTGAAGTTTATTGATTAAACAACGATAGTCGAAAAAATTCATGAAATATCCGGGCTGCCGGGCAAGAGAAAAGGCCCTGATTAGCCAGGGCGATTCAGCGAATACAGAGGACTGCCGCGCATGACCCTGACCGGCGCCATACTCCTGTTTATCACTGCCGCCGCGGTGATTGCCGTCACCGGCGCGCTGCTGGCCCGGTCCGCGGATCAACTGGCCGACCTGACCGGCTGGGGCGAGGCCCTGCTGGGGGCCGTTTTTCTGGGCGGGGTGACTTCCTTGCCCGGGATTGTCACCTCGGTGGTGGCCGCCCTGGAGAATCATCCCCAGCTGGCCGTCAGCAACGCCATCGGCGGCATTGCCGCCCAGACCCTGTTTCTGTGCATTGCCGACTTGTCCTATCGCCAGAGCAACCTGGAGCACGCGGCCGCTTCAGTGACCAACCTGATGCAGGGGATTCTGCTGATCGGCCTGTTATCGCTGGTATTGATCGGTCATACCGGTCCGGAGGTGGCTTTCTGGCATATTCATCCCCTTTCCTTTTTTATCATTGTGCTCTACCTCGGCGGTTCCGCCTTGATCGCCCGCGCCAAAGACCGGCCCATGTGGACCCCCCTGCTGACCCAGGCCACGGTAAAAGATATCCCGGATGATGACACCATCACCAGATTGAGCGTACCCGGGGTGGCCGTCAAATTTACCGGACTGGCCCTGATCGTGGCCGTGGCCGGATACACATTGGGACAGACGGGGATTTTCATTGCCGACCAGACAGGGTTATCCGAAGGCCTGGTGGGCACCCTGTTTACGGCGGTGGCCTCTTCTCTGCCGGAATTGATTGTTTCCATTGCGGCCGTCCGGCAAGGGGCCCTGACCCTGGCGGTTGGCAATATCATCGGCGGCAATTCCTTTGACGTGCTCTTTGTCGCCTTTGCCGATATGGCCTATTTGCCGGGCAGCATCCTCCATGCCATTGTGGATGACCAGATCTTTTTTATCGCCCTGACCCTTCTGCTGACCAGTATCCTGATCCTGGGCCTACTGCACCGGGAAAAGCACGGCATCGCCGGCATCGGCTGGGAGAGCTTTTCCATCATCGTGCTCTATTTTGCCGGCAATCTGTTTTTGTTTTTGGGATTATAACGCTGATTAATTTCTTCGAAGCGGCGATCGCCTCGTCCGGGCCAGGTGCAGCCGGAGTATTGGCTTGGTCAGACCCCTATTCAGCTATTGCAGGCGTTCGGCGACCAGTTCGGAGACTTCCCGCACCCGGATCTGGCCATCCAGAGATTCGGCCTTGACGGCGTCTTCCAGCATGACGGCGCACAGGGGGCAGGCCACGGCCAGGATGTCGGCCCCGGCGGCGCGGGCTTCGCGGACCCGGGCCCGGGCCGGGGAATCCCCGTCGCCGGTGACCAGGTCGGTGAAAAGATTGCCCCCGCCCCCGCCGCAGCAGAAGGCGTCCCGGCGCCGGCGGTCCATCTCCACGGTTTCCACGCCCGGCAGGGCGGCCAGGACGGCCCGGGGCGACTCATAGTCCTTCTGGTGGCGACCCAGGTAACAGGGATCGTGAAAGGTGACCCGGACCGGGGTGCCCGAATCGAACCCCGGATCGAACAGGGAGAGGTTGGGCAGGGCCAGGGCCAGCATCTGGGTATAGTGAAAGACCTGGTAGTGACCGCCGAGTTCGGGATACCAGGTTTTAAAGGCGTTCAGGGAATGGGGCGACAGGGTGATAATGCGGGTGACGCCTTGAGCGGTAAAAGTTTTGATATTATCGCGGGCCAGCTCCTCAAACAGAGCTCTTTCACCGGCCGCGGCCACGTCATTGCCGTCGGAATTTTCTCCGGCGTCAAGCACCCCGAAAGAAACGCCGGTTTTTCGCAGAACCTCAGCCACGCTGCGGGCGAGTTCCTGCCCCCGGGGATCATAAGAGCCGGTATCACCGGCGAAAAAGAGAAAATCCTGGCCGTCATAGGCCGGGAGACCGGCTTCTTTGGCCCAGTCGGCCCGTTTTTTGGGGGATTTGCCATAGGGATTGCCGAAACGCTGCACCCGGGTCAGATAATCCCGGACCGGCGCCGGTACGGTGCCGGTGTCCAGCAGGGCCTCCCGGCCGGCGGTAAAGGCCAGCAGAAGCTCCTCCCGGAAGCCGGGAAAGGCGCAGAATTCGACGCAATTGGCGCAGGCGGTGCAGGAGAACATAATCTCGCCCAGACGGACACTCCCGGTCAGTTCCCCTTGCAGCCAGGCCCGCAGCAGCCACATGCGGCCGCCGGGCGAAAATGTTTCAAACCGGGTGGAATAATAGGCCGGGCAATTGATGTCGATATAGTTGGACGGCAGCTTACAATAGCCGCAGCGAAAACAGCGATGCAGGATTTCCTGATATTTCATGGGGCCGATCTCTCCTTTATCCGCTTGAATGCCGTCTGAGTTATGCCTCCCAGTTGCCGGGGTTCATGATGTGGTTAGGATCGAGAGTCTCCCGGATCCGGTGCATCAGAGCCAGGGCGTTGGGATCCATTTTTGCCATAATGGCCTGCTGGGCCGGCTGCTCCGCCTTCCAGGGTATACCGCCCAATTCCAGGCAGGCCTGGTTGGTCTCTTCCAGGGCGGCGGCGGCCCGTTCCACGTCGGCTGCCTCAGCCCGGTTAAAAGCATAGGCGAAAAAGAACATCATGGAATGGCCGGCGCCCACCACCCGGGCGCCCAGAGAATAAGTCACCCCGTGCTTTTCGGCGACCTGCTGGCCGACCTCATAGGCCGCCGGGAAACGCTCAATAGCCATGATGGCGCCCACGTACTCAAATCCACCGCCCTTTCTGGCGTCGGCAAAACGGGCCAGGTCCGGCGAAGGAATTTCCATAAAGCGTGCTTTCTGCGCCGGCGGGATGGGCAGAAAACCGGCAATTTTCCGGTCGGCCAGATCCCGGACCGCGGATTGAAGCAGGTTGCGTTTAAACCGCAACTCCTTTTTGCTGTGCGCCCCGTAGGCGATATTGATATGAAAAAATCCCCGGGCCCACTCCGGCTTGGGCGTCATCCAGGGGGTCATGTCCTCGGCCACCTGGGTGGCGGTCAGCCGGGAGATAACCTCGGGGATGATGTCGGCGGTCTCGCCCACGAAGATGAGCACGTCGTTGTGACGGTAGTTGGGAAACAGCCGGATGCCCAGCCGGGTGACGATGCCGGTGGTGCCGGACCAGCCCAGAAACAGGCCGGACAGATCCGGCAGAGGCGCCCGGGCGAACCAGCCGTCCGAGACGCTGCAGGAACCGGTCCGGACAATTTCGCCGGAAGGCAGCACCACTTCCAGGCCGGTCAGCATATCGGAATGATAGCCTCCCAGCACGGACAGATGCCCGGAACCGTGAATGCAGATGTTACCTGCCAGAGTGGCGATGGGGGGCGCGTCCGGCATGGAGTGTTTTAATCCGGGATGATTTTTCCTGAGCTGAGCCTGGAGCATCCCCTGGGAGACCCCACCTTCCACCACGGCGTAGCGGCTGTGGGGATTAATCTCGACAACCCGGTTCATCCGCTTCATGTCCACGATAACCCCGCCGCGCAGGGCGCGGGTCAGGCCGGACAGAACCAGCCCGCCACCCATGGGAATGAGCGGCACCTTCAACTCGTTGGCCACCGCCACCACTCCCTGGACCTCGGCCGTAGTGCCGGGCATAACCACGGCATCCGGCTCCCGGGGCGGCATGGTGCCCTGATCCCGGGAATAAAGGTATCGTTCCTCGGCAGCGTCCGAAACATGAGCCGCGCCGACTATCTGACCCAACCGTTCCACCAGTTCACTCATGAATTATTCTCCCAAAGCTTGCTGAACCAGGTCACTGACCAGAATCGGCATCAAGCCGTTCTCCGCCACCTCTTCGGCCAGGGTGGCCATGCAGAAGGGACAATTGAAAACGCAATAAGTCGCCCCGGTCTGTTTCATGTCCTGAATATTTTTGTCGACCAGCTCATCGGCGAATTCGTCCCGCTGATGGGCCCGGGGAACGCCCCCGCAGCAGAGGGCATTGCCCCGGTCATAGACACGGGGCACCCGCTCGGCCCCGATCTTTTCGAAGATCCGGTCCAGCACCGGCTCGGTTTCCGGGCAGAGGCGGCTGGAACAGGGGCGCTGGTAAGCGATCTTGACATTGAGCGGAGCGACATCCGCGGCCAGAGCATCCAGACGCTGGTCGAGATAATCAAACAGATGAACGGGTCTAAAGGGCACCTCAAAACCAAAAGCCCGGGCCAGGCTGGTGTAGGTACCGTAACATTCGTCATGAAAACAGATCAGCTCCTCCACCCCGGACTCAGCCAGGTAGTAGTGCCTGATGTTGTCGATCATTCGCGGCACCCGTTCACGGATGACGGAATTACGGGCGAAGTGCAGCCACATGACATTGCAGAAGATGTCCGTGCCCACGATAACGGAGGCATTTTCAAAGAGCCGGCCCCGGATCGAACCGGTCAGCATGGGAAAAGCGCACATATCCACCACCGGCGCGGAGACCTCCGCCCGGGTGATACGGCCTTTGGGCGCCATCATCTTGAGCTGTTCAGTCAGGATGGGCCTGGGAGCCGGCCAGATGCCGAGTTGCTCCTGGCGATCCACCAGGACAAAAAAGGGATTGTTGTGATTGGGACAGTACTCCTGGCAGGCGTAACAGGTCAGGCACTCATGGAGCACCCGGCAGTCCAGCCCGGAGTTGATTTTCAATTTTTCAGCCCGGGCCTCGGCCAGATCGGCCAAAGAAATGTACTGGCAGTTCATGAGACAATCGACGGTGGGGCAGGCCTGACAGAGTTGGGGATCATAGGCGATCGAAGTCACGTTGGCTCCTTTGCGGCGACAAGTTGCGCGTTTCTGAACCGATCGCCTGAGGGCCTCCCGCCAGACGACCTGAAATCAACATATGGTTGTGAAGTAACCTTGTCAACAAAAACAATGAAGTTTATTTATTAAACAACTATAGTCGAAAAATTCATGAAATATCCGGGTTAAATTTTCAGAGCGGCTGCCTTGCTTCAGCGATTGTCATGCCGGCTGAACATCAACGATCAGGGGCAGGTGGTCAGAGGCAATCCGGGCCAGCGCGCTGGAGGGAACGTCAACGGCTTGAACCGTCATATCCTGGCTGACAAAAACGTAGTCCAGAATACGCAGGGGATAGCGGCCAGGCCAGGTGGGGCGGGGGCGATGACCCGGCAGATTTTGCTGCGCGTCCTTGAAACGTTCGCTCAGAAGGGTATGAGCAAAAGAGTCCGGGGGCAGGTTCAAGTCTCCGCAAAAGATTGTCCGCCGGCTACAGGCTTGATGCCGCAGCCACTCTTCACTGAGCAGTTCATGCACCTGGAGCTGCTGCTCCTTTTTCATCAGCCCGACG
This sequence comes from Desulfosudaceae bacterium, assembly GCA_046539175.1. Lineage (GTDB taxonomy): Bacteria > Desulfobacterota > Desulfobacteria > Desulfobacterales > Desulfosudaceae > CAYTQK01. The sequence continues at coordinate 24,144 of JBKHHL010000011.1, read as the reverse complement.
TGGGTGGTAAGAATCTGGTAAGTCTGGCCATTATCAACCTGGATTTCCACCCAAAGAACGCTGCGCCTTTCCAGGTGGGGATAACCGGACAAACCCGCCAGGGCGGCCGATTTGACCCGACGCGTGGGGTAACGGCTGAGGATAACGTTGCCGTATGACCTTAGGCGACGCTGCCAGGCCGGCCTAAAAACATAGTTCATACCCAGATAGTCGGCTATTTCCCGAGGCTGCTGTCTATAAAAAGAACGCGCCCGCTGGCTGTCCACCTCCTGCAGGCAGACCACATCCGGTTCATAATGGGCGATCACTTCCGCTGAACGGCGTGGTAAAACGCGGCCGTCCATGCCCTGGCAGCCATGCAGATTATAGGTCATGACCCGTAATCCGGTCTTTCCGGCAGAAGCAGAGCCGACATCACCGGCCGAAGTTCCCCCGATGGGCCGGCACCGGGCTTTACGGCTGATTCGGTCCAGCGCCAGCTGCCGCAGATCAGAAGCTCGGAGATAAGAGGTCTTTTCAAAAAACCGGGCCAAAGAACCGGGGATAATGGCCACTCCATGAGTCTCCCGGCTGCCGGGGCCTCCATGGGCGCCATTTTCATTGGGAAAAGTGACGGGGATATCGTCTTTCCGCCAGCCGGAAATAACAAAATCTCCGGCATAGTCATGATGACACAGCGAAACAACATCAGCCACCAGTTCTTTAAAATAGGGCAACCGCTCGTCAAATAAACGAGCTCCGTCATCGGGAAGGCGAAAAATCCCGGCCGGAGTCGCGGCCACTGCCCCGACCGAACCGTCGACATACAGGACCAGTGGTATGCCGGCTTCCTTGACCAGGCGTCGGGCGTAAGCTTCTTTTTCCTCCGGCTTGAGCCGGGTGGCCGGATAAACATGACCCAAAGGACCCTTGGCGGCCACTCTTACCAGGGCTCCGGTTTTCTTGTGAAACGGATGTAAAGCAGGTTCAAAAAATATTTTCTGGAAATATTTACCGCCCAGCAGACCGGCCCGTGAAAGCTCGGCTGAATCGTGGTACTGGTCAACGGTTTGGCCGGATGGAATATCCGTCTCCTCGAATATTCGCGCGACAGCTTCGTGAACCGTTTCTCCGAACAGAACCGGATAGGCCAGGGTTCGCTCCTGGCCGTGATCGGAATAAATCCAGACCTGGTAATTGCTGCGGGAAGACCGCTGGGCGGCGCCCCAGATCATGCCAATGGCGCGGTCAATGCCTTTTAATGTCCAGTGGGCGAAATAGGAGTCCGGCCCCCGCCGATGGGCCTGTTCATCATATCCCGTGAAATTGACATGGATCACCGGCTGTCCCCGGGCTATATCCATCATCACGCCGGCCGTGCTGATTTCCCGCAGCAGGACACAGACAGCGATCCGGGAAGGAATGAATTTAATTTCCTGAATCAGGTTCTGCCCCTGGATCCCGCCCTGAACGCAATCAATGACAGCCAGCAGCACCTCCAGAAAGGACAGAGCCAGGGCTCGCACCACCGTAAAACCGTGCCATATCAGGGTCAGAGCAACCCGAACAGGATGGGTATTGCTGATAAGTTGCTGCCATCCCGCGGCGGCCGGGCAGAAATGCGTTTCCACGGCATCGCCGCGATAAATATCACTATAACAGCTGCCGCCTTCCAGGAGACCGCCTCCGGCCAGATGACGCATTTTTCGTTCCATGCTGCGGGCGGCTTCCGGATTAAGCATTCCGGTTATACCCAGATCCGGATGATAATAGGCAAATGCCGGAACCACGGCTTTAACGCCATAAAACAGTTCCCCCTGAAAGGCCGGGGTGGTGGATGGAACTCCGGAATAGAGGCTGCTGGCGGCATAGGCTTCGCGTTTGACGAGACGGCGCAAAAAAGGCAGCCTTCCCGACTGCGTCGCCCGTTGGTACTGCTCCTGAGAAAGACCATCGATCTGGATGAAGACCAGCCCCTCCTCGTCAGGGGCAACATCCCGCCGGACCAGATTAAGTAAACGGGTTGACCATTCCGCTCTGCTGACCAGCTTTCGCAGCCAACGGCGGAACTGCTCCAGCCTGACCAGCGGCGGATGACTGACCAGCAGCCGGCTGAATCCAGCCGCCCGGGCCTTGGTACTGATTATGCTCCATTCAATTTCAATCTGCCGCAGGGTTTTTTCCCAGAGACTGTCCCGGGTGACAAGAGGATGACGGGAATATTGGAGACACTCGCGATAAAGCCGCAACATCTTTTCGGCGCATTGATCCTGGTCATACTTCCGTGATGTCTGGCGGGCTCCCTGGCTGAGTCGCTTTCGAGCCGAAGCGTCCAAACTCATAAACCGACTCATGGCCGCCAGAAAAAACTTGACCTTCTTTTTTTCCACCAGGTAACCATTTTCATCGTGGCGAACGATATCGCTGGTACCGGCGGCCTTAAGCGCGATTACCGGCAGGCCGGCAGCCATGACTTCGGCCAGGGCTAATCCCTGAGTTTCAGTCCGGGAGGCGAACACAAAAAGATCCATGCCTTGACAGGAGTCAATTAAAGACTGCCCGGTCAGTTTTCCGGTCATGAGCAAACGGTCCGCCAGACCGGCTTTGTGAAAAAGGCGCTTTATCTCCACAGCCGAATCGCCGCCGCCCACTACCACAAAACGGGTTCGCGGATATTTTTTTAAAAATCCGAGAACAGCCACCGTCAAAAAACTTAAATTTTTTTCCGGGGCCAGGCGACCGACATAACCAACAACAAATTCGTCCGGGGCGATACCGTATTGCCGGCGAAAGGTGTCGCCGTCCCCCCTGGCAAATCGCCGGACGTCAAGGCCGGTAGGCACGACGGACACCGGGGTATCCACCCCGCGTTGCTTGATCAGTCGGGCCATGCTCTGAGTGGGCGCCACCACGTGATGACACAGGTTGGCATACTCCGTGGCCAACTGCCGGGAAAATCGACGCAGCATTCGAGAATCGCCGGGGACATAGTGGGTATATCGTTCGTACCTGGTATGATGAGTGAAAACGATCGGCAGATCCCAACGCGCCGCGACGCGCAGGGCGGTATCACCGATCAGGAAGGGATGATGCGAATGAACGATATCAGGCTTGAAGCGGTTTATTCTGGCGAACAAACCGCTCGGAAGAGGCAGGCGCACTGAAAAATCACTGCCGTTATAATTCTGAAGGGCGGGTAGCCGGAAAACACCTTCTTCGTTTTCAGGCGCCCCCTCATGTTCGGGAGCAATGACCAGGACCGCGTGCCCCTTCTTCCGGTAAGACCTGACAAACCGTTCCACGGAGTTGGCCACCCCGCCGACATGCGGCCGGTAGGTATTGCTGGCCATTATTATATTCATTAATCCGTCCCCGACGTCACCCTCGGCTCGACCGCTTTGTTTGACGGTTTTTTATGGTCCTGGCCAGACTCATGACCTAATCAGGCTGCTTCCGGGATATTTTCGGGATATTTTCGGGCCGGCCCCGGTCTGTTTATAGCCGGAATATTTCATGCGGGCAAATCCTGGCCGCCGGTGCCGGTTGCGGCCGTGTGATTACCATCCCAGGGTCAGGTAGTCCTGGATGGAATTGGCCGCGACGCGGCCCGCTCCCATGGCCAGAATAACCGTGGCCGAGCCGGTGACAATATCCCCGCCGGCCCAGACGCCGGGCTTGGTTGTCTTACCGGTTTTCTCGTCAGCGACGATATAACCACGCTTGGTAAGCTCCAATCCCCCGGTCGACTTGGTCAACAAGGGATTGGCTCCGGCGCCAATGGCGACAATTATCAGGTCACAATCAATGGTTGCTTCCGACCCCTCGATCGGCACGGGACGCCGCCGGCCGGACTCATCCGGCTCGCCCAGTTCCATCCGCAAAACTTCCATTCCGGTCACCCGGCCGTTGTCATCCCCGAAAAAGCGGATGGGATTGGTTAAAAGACGAAAATCAACGCCTTCTTCCTCGGCATGATGAACTTCCGCGGCCCGGGCCGGTAATTCCTCCTTGGAACGACGATAAACTATGTAGGATTTCTCGGCGCCCAGGCGCAAGGCGGTCCGGGCCGAATCCATGGCGACATTACCACCGCCGATGGTGACCACGTTTCTGCCCTTGATGACCGGAGTGTCATATTCAGGAAAACGATAGGCCTTCATGAGATTGTTGCGGGTCAAATACTCATTGGCTGAAAATACCCCGGCATAGTTTTCTCCGGGAATTCCCATAAACATGGGCAGACCGGCGCCTACTCCCAGAAAAACCGCGTTATAGCCCTGCTCGAACAACTCCTCAATGGTAACACTGCGGCCCACGACCATGTTGGTTTCAACTTTGACACCCAGAGCTTCCAGGCCATCTACCTCGGAAAAAACGATTTCCTTGGGCAGCCGGAATTCGGGAATACCGTATACCAGCACCCCGCCGGGCTTATGAAAGGCTTCAAATATCGTCACTTCATGTCCCTTGACAATCAGGTCCCCGGCCACTGTCAGACCGGCCGGACCGGCTCCGATCACCGCCACCTTTTTGCCCGTCGGCGAGGCCTTGACGGGCGTTGCCGCCTGACGCTGAACGCGCTCATAGTCGGCCGCGAAACGCTCCAGGTTACCTATGGCCACGGGATCATCCTTCTTTCCCAGAATACAGGTTCCTTCACACTGCATTTCCTGGGGACAAACCCGGCCGCAGACGGCCGGCAGGCTGTTCCGCTCCCAGATTTTCTGGATGGATCCGGTAAAATCACCGTCTTTGATAAGCTGTATAAAACCGGGGATGTCCACCCCGACCGGGCAGCCGTCGACACAGCTCGGTTTCTTGCATTGCAGGCACCGACTGGCCTCCTTGATGGCCGCTTCCGGCGTCAGCCCCAGCGGCACTTCGTCAAAATTACGGGCCCGTTCAACGGCCGGCTGCTCCGGCATGGCCTGCCTGGCAATCTTCTCTTTCTTTTTGCTCTCTGCCATTGTCAGTTTCCCCCCAGCTTAAGATTCAGCTTTTAAAAAACAATTATGACTTTCCTTTTCATGATCGATGTATGCCCGCAGGCGCAAAGCAAGCTCGTCATAATCAACTTCATGACCGTCAAACTCCGGACCGTCCACGCAGGCGAACTTTGTCTGTCCTCCGACCGAGACCCGGCAACCACCACACATACCGGTGCCATCGACCATAATCGGATTCAGGCTGACCAGGGTTTTTACGCCGAACTCCTTTGTCACGGCCGAGCAGGCTTTCATCATCGGCACCGGTCCGATGGCCACGACCAGTTTCACATCATCGTTTTCGGTCAAGACCTCTTTTAAAACGTCGGTCACAAAACCATGATGACCGTAGGAACCATCATCGGTGCAGACCCTTAAATCGTGGGAGGCGGCTTTCATCTCCTCTTCCAGGATCAACAGCTCCTTACTTCTGGAGCCGATGATACAGGTTACCGTGTTACCGACTTCTTTCAGGGCCCGGGTAATGGGATGCAACACGGCCACGCCGGTACCTCCGCCAACGCAGACCACCTTACCTACTTTTTCAATATCCGTTGGTTTACCCAGCGGGCCGATCACGTCCATGTAGGCATCTCCCTCTTTCAGCGTGGCAAAAAGGGCGGTACTCTTGCCGACGATCATGTAGATAACGACAATGGTTCCTTTCTCAGGATCGCTGTCCGCGATAGTCAGGGGAATACGCTCGCCTGTTTCATTGGCTTTCAGAATAACAAACTGTCCCGGCTTGGCCTTGGAAGCAATCAGCGGCGCTTCAATTTCATTGAACACCATCGTTCCCTGGGCCATCTCCCGCCTTTTAACAATTTTAAACATACCATGCCTCCTTTCAGGCTGCTCCGAATATGTGACACCCTGGTAAAGTTGTTGCTTTTTTAAATATATTAAATTGTTAAAAGCATGTAAAGGATCGCCTTCAAACCAATCAGGAGCGTCCCAGATAAGCGGCCACGAATTTCAGCACGGCATAATCGTATTTACCGGACAAAGCCTCATGAACCGGCTTGAGGTAATGGCTCTCCTCCTGCTGAAAAACCCGGCTTATCTCTTCCAGGGCCTCCGTCGTCACCAGACCGGTAATGTCAAGCTCGCCCTGTTTAACCCAGTGGGCCAGGTGGTTTTCAATTGTGGCCGGTTTAAGTGCTCTTTCGGCTGCGATTTCCCTGATGGACAGCCCCTGCCGGAACAGGTCCAGGCTGATGGTTCGGGTATGGGGCTTGCCTTTGGAGGCGGCTGATCCGGTTGAGGCTGGTCCGGTGGAGGCTTTCCCGGCAGCGGCAACCGGGGAAGAAACGGTCGGCCCGGCCGGCCGCGGCCTGTTCTCCGGTTCCGATTTGGTCAGTTCTTCGTCCCGGCGCAGAGCCTCGATCAAATCCCGGGCTTTGCTGATTTTCTGGCGCTGCCCGTAGACCAGCCGGGCCAGATCCTGAAGCTCCCGGATATATTTTTTGACGCCCTTTTCCCGACTCTTTAAAGCGGCGGCCTGCTCTTCTATCCGTTCGGTCAATTCGATCAGAACCGGTTCAAAATAGTCTTTGGCGGCGGCCACCCGTTGCCGCAGATAGGCCAGGTTGTCTTCCGGCGCCGAGGGAAGAATGCGGTTAAGCTGGTTTAAAAATTTGTCAGCCACCGACCGGACCGGTTTAAAATCAGCCCGCAGAGCGCGGGCCCAGTCCAGATGCTTCTGCTTTTCGGAACGCCCGGCGTCCTTGGTATAGGTAAGCACGTGAAAATAAAATTCCCTTTCCAGCGGATCAAAGGAAAAAGCCTCCCGGACTACCGCCCCCAGGTAGTCGAGAGACTCGGCTTTCAGGGACTCGCCCAGTCCCCCGACATCCATCCGGCGGCGGACGAATTCCTCCAGGGCCTTTTCCCGCGGAAGTTCCTGAGGACTGAAAGGCGCGGTCAACACCAGTCCTTCCAGTGATGTCAGCCGGGACAAAGCCACGTAAACCTGGCCGGCGGCAAAAGCCCGGGAGATATCAATGACGGCCTTGTCAAAGGTCAGCCCCTGGCTTTTATGCACGGTAATGGCCCAGGCCAGTTTCAGGGGGAAATGGACGAAGGTGCCGATCACCTTCTCCTTGATCTGATTGGTGGCGTTGTCGAGGGTGTAGCGTTTATTCTCCCAGGTATGACTGTCCACCCAGACCGGCGGAGTGCCGTCCGGAAAAGCCACCTTGACGCCGTCTTCCCGCAAAGAGTCGACGGTGCCGATTTTACCGTTAAAAAAACGCTGCTCTCCGGACAGATCGTTTTTGACAAACATGACCTGAGCGCCCTTCTTCAGGACCAGAACCGGATCGACCGGATAGCTGCGGGCGTCAAAAGTGCCGTTGATGTCGGCTTTGTACTGACGGGCAGAACCGGCCAGCTTGTCCAGCTCGGCCCGGTTGACCTGGTCGGCCAGACGGTTGTGAGTGGTAAGAAAAACGTGGCCGTCGCCGGACGAAGCCCTGAAACCGGGTCGGTGATAACGGTTCAGCAGTTCGATGTCGGAGCCGGTCAGGCAGCCTTCCCGGAGATGGTTCAGCACCGCGATAAAGTCCGGATCGCTTTGCCGGTGAATATGTTCCAGCTCGATGTACAGGGGTGGTTTCTCGCTCAAGACCCTGGCACCGAAAAAGAACAGGGTGTCATAATAAGGCCGGAGAAACTTCCACTCGGCCGGTTTGACCACCGGCGGCAGCTGATACAGGTCCCCGATAAACAGAACCTGGACCCCTCCGAAAGGCAGGTTTTCCCGCCGGCGGACCCACCTCAGCACGTTGTCGATAGCGTCCAGCAGATCGGCGCGGAGCATGCTGACTTCATCGATGATAAGCAGCTCCATTTTTTTTATCATATTACGCTTGGTGGTGTGCATCTTGATGCTTCGGCGCAGCGACCTGGGAGTGTTAACCCCGGTTTCCGGCATGGCGGAATTCGGCGGTAACTCCTCCGGCAAAAAAGCGCCGAAGGGCAGCTGGAACAATGAGTGCAGGGTGACTCCACCGGCATTGATGGCGGCAATGCCGGTCGGAGCGGCCACCACCGTGTTCTTATGGGTCCGATGGGTTATGGAGTGCAGAAAGGTGGTTTTACCGGTACCGGCCCGGCCCGTCAGAAAAAGATGACGGCTGGTACCGTTGACATATCGCGAGGCCATGGCGGCGGCCCGGTCGTTTTGATGGGGCATCCCTCTCCCTCTTAGTTTGAGTAGAAAATCATTAACGACATCAACTATTTGAAATCAAAATATTTTTACCATCACGACCGCGGCCGGGATAAAAAAACAGGGTTAATGGCCTCGTAAAAGTCTTTTTTTTTCAGCAGTGTTAAGTTTTGACGGTCTCGTAAAAAGTCGGGATTTCCCTTATTGCGTCACCCCGGCGGAGGCCGGGGTCCAGTAAAATCAAATAGTTCTGGATTCCGGCATTCGCCGGAATGACGAGGTAGGGACTTTTTACGAAACCATCAAGTTTTAAGTGATTAAGTGTTGATCAAGATCAAGGCTTGCGCTTTTACGAAGCCGTCAATTGCTAAAAGGACAAATTGCTAAAAGATTGTATTTAATTTTTAAACTGATATGATATATAAGATTTTCGTAAAAAGCTCAAATTGAGATGGCAAAGTAAAAAGTTTAAGATCAAGACGCGGAGTTTTTCTGGAAATGCAGCGTACTTAGCAGTACGTGAATTTCCGGGAAAAACGCTGTAACGAAGCCGGCCGCCATGCGGCAATCGGACTTTTTACGAAGCCCTCAGATAAGTTATACACTTTGCACCCGGATCAGCAAGCCCAGTCCTGAAAAAACCCGTCGTGCCGGCCATGGCGGGTTTTTCTATAATCCGGTTATAACCGGACCGGAATCCGCGTCCTGATACGACTTTGACAATTTTCGACGGTATATAAAAATGAAAAAAATAGCAAACAACGACGTCAGAAACATCGCCATCATCGCTCATGTCGACCACGGCAAAACCACCTTGGTGGACGCCATGTTCAAGCAGAGCGGACTGTTCCGCAAAGGCCAGGCAGTGGACGAACGCCTCATGGATTCCATGGAGCTGGAAAAAGAGCGGGGGATCACCATTGCCGCCAAAAATTGCGCCATAACCTGGAACGGCGTTAAAATCAACATTATCGATACCCCCGGCCATGCCGATTTCGGCGGTGAAGTGGAACGGGCCCTGTCCATGGCCGACGGAGCGATTCTGCTGGTGGATGCCGCGGAAGGTCCCCTGCCCCAGACCCGTTTTGTGCTGGACAAGGCCCTCCGGAAAAATCTTAAAATTATCGTGGTTGTCAACAAGGTTGACCGTGGCGACGCCCGTCCCGAAGAAGTTCTGGAGGAAATATACAGTCTGCTGATCGATTTAGACGCCACTGATGAGCAGATCGAATTCCCTTATCTTTACGCTGTCGGTCGGGACGGGATCGTCATGTCATCCCCGACCGAACCCGGAAAAAATTTACACCTGCTGCTGGACATGATGATAGAGGAGATTCCGGCGCCGGTTTCCGATTGGCAGGCCCCCTTTCAGATGCTGGTTTCCGACCTGAGTTACTCGGATTATCTGGGCCGACTGGCCATCGGCAAGGTGGTCAACGGCTCCATCACCTCCCGCAAAGACCTGGTCTGCCTCCACGAAAACGGCCGGCAGGTGCCCTTGAAAGTTTCCCGGTTGCAGTCTTACAGCGGCCTGGGGCTGAAGGAGACGACCGAAGCGGTGGCCGGTGACATCATCGTTTTGTCCGGCATCGAAGATGTCTGCATCGGTGATACCATCTGCACCGCTGAAAATCCCCAGGCCCTGCCCCGCATCCGGGTGGATGAGCCGACGGTCTTCATGAATTTCACCAACAACACCTCGCCCCTGGCCGGCCGGGACGGTCAGCTGATCCAGGCCAGCAAAATCCACGCCCGGCTCATCAAGGAGAGCCTCCTGAACGTGTCCATGCGGGTGGAAGTTTCACCGGACAAGGAAAGCTTTATCGTCAAGGGCCGCGGGGAATTCCAGATGGCAATTCTGATCGAAACCATGCGCCGGGAAGGATTTGAACTCTGCGTCGGCCGTCCGCGGGTAATTTTCCGCCATGAAAACGGCCTTAAACTGGAACCGGTCGAAAATCTGCGGATCGATTGCGAAGAAGCTTACAGCGGTATTGTCACCGAAAAAATGCTTCAGAAAAAAGGCTACCTGACTCGCATGGAAACAATGACAAACGGCCGCGTCCGCCTCGATTTTTCCGTTCCCTCCCGGGCTCTGATCGGCTACCGGGACGAGTTCCTGACCGACACTCACGGTACCGGTATCATGAACGCCGCTTTTGCCGGCTATGAAAAATACCGGGGAGATTTTCCGGGACGATTCACCGGCAGCCTGGTTTCGGACCGCGGCGGCAAAGCCGTCCCCTTCGCCCTGTTCAACCTGGAGGCCCGGGGCCGGCTGTTTGTGCGTCCCGGAGATGATGTCTATGAAGGCGTCATTATCGGCGAGCACAGCCGGGGCAGCGACCTCAACGTCAATCCCTGCAAGACCAAGAACCTGACCAACATGCGGGCTTCCGGCAAGGACGAGGCCGTCATCCTGACGCCGGTACCGCCGATGACCCTGGAAAAAGCCATTCAGTTTATCGGCCACGATGAGATGATCGAGATCACCCCGAAAATTATCCGTCTTAGAAAATCGGTGCTGTCCGCCCACGGCCGCAAGGTAATGGAACGCCGCGGCGCCGCGGCCTGACACGATCCCGGCCGGTTCTATCATTGACGGCTTCGTAAAAAGTCCCTACCTCGTCATTCCGGCGAAAGACGAAATCCAGAAATATTTGATTTTACTGAATACCGGCCTCCGCCAGGGTTACGCGATACGAAATAAAATCATTTTTATATCAAAAAATTTCACCCTGCGGACTCAAATCGACTTGTGAAATATCCGGGTTTACACCCGGCAAATTATCGGTTGCCAAATCATTTGCAGCCTTTATAATAAAATTTCAAAATCAGCCGGAAAAGGCCGGCTGGCTGGATAAATCGTTGATTCGCGTCCATCCGGGAACAGGAGATCGGGTTGGCCCGGATCACTATTGTCCGGAATAAACTGAAAAAACAACTTTTTGTTATACAATAATCTGAATTTATTACGCCCGCTAATCATGGTGGAAATCAGGTCCCCTTTATGGCCTGTGCTTATAACAAAATGATTTCGTGGGAAACCGTTTTTGTGAGCGCCGTTTGAGCCTTTTGGAAAAAGCCGCCTGGAAACGGCGGCGTAAGAATTTCTCGCTGTCTGAGGGTTTGAAATAATGACATTTGTTGAAATTCCGGTCAGCCCGAGTTCGAGAAATTCAGCCGCCGGTTCCAGGCGGCCCCAAAAGGGTCAAGGCGCGAAGAAAAACGGTTTTCCATGAAACCACAAATTCGTTTTGGGACAATAGTGCTGCTAAATGCATAACAAGTAATCGAAATAATTTAAGAAATTAATGCTTTTCAAAAAATTTCATGAAATATTCGGGTTAGCCCGGAATTGTGGCCGTAATGAAAGCGCGAGGCCATAAAAGATTCACCAGACAGGGAGGTCGCATGAAAAAATTATTACTGGTACTGCCCCAGCATATTCGGGGATACTGGGGGCACGTCTCTAAAACAGGCAAGGCCGGCATGGTCCGGTTGAGCCTGCCCACGGTTGCCGCTCTGACCCCCGACCACTGGACGGTAGAAATTATCGACAGCCGGGCTACCCCGGTGGATTTCGGTCAAAACGCGGACCTGGTCGGCATCACCGCCTTTACCGCCGAAGCGCCCAGTGCCTATGATATCGCCGATGGTTTCAAGGCCCGGGGGATCCCGGTGGTCATGGGGGGCTTCCATGTTTCGGCCCGGCCGGAAGAGGCCCTGGAACACGCCGACAGCGTGGTCGTGGGCGAGGCCGAACCGGTCTGGGCTTCGGTTATCGCTGATGCTGAAAAAAACGCGCTGAAACCGATCTATCGCCCCGAAGTGTGCGACATGAAGAACATGGTCTTTCCCCGACGAGACCTGGTTGACCGGAAAATGTACGTAACCGGATTTAACACCCTGCAGGCCACCCGCGGTTGCCCCTTTAATTGCGAATATTGCGCGGTAAGCGCTTTTTTCGGCAAAAAATTCCGGACCCGGCCGGTGGCGGAAGTGATCGAAGAAATAAAAACCTTCGACTCCCGGCAGTTTTTCTTTGTGGACGACAATATCGCCGGCCAGAAAAAATACGCCCGGGAACTGTTCACCGCCCTGGCTCCCCTGAATAAAGCCTGGGGCGGGCAGACGGATCTGACCATCGCCAAGGATGAAGAACTATTGTCATTGTATGCCAAAAGCGGCGGCAAGTACGCCTTTATCGGATTTGAGTCGCTCTCGGAAAAAAACCTGGCCAGAATGAATAAATCCTGGAATTCCCCGGAGTACTATCGGGAAGCCATAGAAAAAATCAACCGGGCCGGTATCAGTATCCTGGGCAGCTTTATTTTCGGCCTGGATGACGACGATCCCGGTGTCTTTGACCGGACGGTGGAGTTTATCCGGGAAAGTAAGCTCGACGCCGCCCAGTTCCATATTCTGACGCCTCTTCCCGGGACGCGGCTTTATGACGAGATGGACCGGGCCGGCCGGATAATCAACCGGGACTGGGCCCGCTATCACACCGGCGAGGTCGTTTTCCAACCGGCCGGGATGACGGTCGAAGAATTGCAACAGGGCTACTGGCGGGCCTTCCGGAAAACTTACGCCCTGGGCAAAACCCTGCGAAGAAGCCTGCGAAGCCCCAGAAACTTGGTTTTCCGGACTTCCTTAAATTTCGGCTACCGTAAAAAAGCGCGGCAGATGCCGAAGATAAGCAGTTAATCCGGGGCGTCCGACTCACTTTGACGGATACGGATTATTTCATCATAAAGCCATTGGCGACTGACACCGTAGCTGAGGGCCAGTTTTTTGGCCAGCCGGGCGGTGCTGTCCGAAGACTCGCGGACGGCGGTTTCAATATCCCGGCTGGTAAAAGATGGAGGAGCCTCGTCAGCACCTGCTACCACCAGGGTTATTTCTCCCCTGACGCGGTCACGCTCTGCCAGCAGCGGTAAAAGTTCGCTCAGGCGGCCGCGCAGAAATTCTTCATAGGTCTTGGTCATTTCGCGGCCGACCACGGCCCGGCGATCTCCCCAGCAGCGGAGCACTTCCTCAAGAGTCTGCCGGGTTCGCCGGGGGGATTCGTAAAGAACAATGGTCTCCTTATAACCGGCCAGTTCTTCCAGGCGCTGCTGCCGTTTACCGGACTTTCGGGGTAGGAATCCGGCAAACACAAAGGCATCGGTGGGCAGTCCACTGGCTGAAAGAGCGGTCACCGCGGCGGATACACCCGGCACCGGTATAACCCGGATCTGATTATCAATGGCGGCCCGCACCAGGCGGAAACCCGGATCAGACACCGCGGGCGTTCCGGCGTCGGAAATCAGGGCCACGGTCTGACCGGTTTGGAGCCGGTTGAGCAGCTCCCGGGAGCGCTGGTCTTCATTGTGTTCATGGCAGGAAATCAGGCGTCCCCCGGCTTTAATGTCGTAATCCGCCAGCAAACGACCCGCTATACGGGTATCTTCCGCGGCAATTACGTCCACTTCCTTCAAGACCGACAGCGCCCGCAGGGTAATGTCCATCTGGTTCCCGACAGAACAGGAAACAAGGTATAAACCGGGTGTCATCATGAACCGGAACTCCCTTTTCTCAAATATTTTTCCAAATATTTTTATTGATCTTTAACAAAGTGTTCTGATATTTACAAACAAACTTTGCCTCATGTTTTTGTAAAAAGAGGTAGAGACTTTACGAAACCGTCTGGTTCATTAACATATCAAATCTCCCTGGCGACAAAAGGATTCCTGGCATGACAACCCGAAAAACAAACCGGAGTTTGCTGGACGATCTCTGGCAACTTTTGATCTCGGTCAAATTGACGATTATTGTTCTGTTGTCCATCGCCGGTTCCGCGATCATCGGCACGGTTATTCCTCAGAACCGCCCCCCGGATTTTTACCGGATGCGGTACAGTGAAAGCATGGCCAATATCATCGACGGCCTGACCCTGTATGACATGTATCACGCCTTATGGTTCCAGGCACTGATCCTGATCCTGGCCATCAACATCCTGGCCTGTTCCTGGGACCGGTTAAAAAAAGTCCTGCAGATCGTTTTTCCCGGAAGCGTTACCTTTTCCGCCGGAGCTTTTAAATCCAGCGCCACCACGGAACCGATGACAATCGACCGTCCTCCGGCAGAATTACGGCCTTCTTTTGAAAAATGGCTGTCCCGTCATTTTCCCGTCACCCGAACCGAACCGCAGTCAGAAGGTTTTCTGCTTTTCGCGGAAAAGGGCCGAAAAACCAGGCTGGGGGTTTACGTGGTTCATTTGAGCATCCTGCTGCTGCTGGTCGGGGCGCTGACAGGTTCGTTTTTCGGATTTGAAGGATACGTCGCTATACCGGAAGGAGAATCAGCCGAAACAGTTTCCCTGCGTCAATCCACGGCTACCCGTCAGCTCGGTTTTGAAATCCGGTGCGAAGATTTTACCGCCGATTTTTATTCCTCCGGTCAGCCCAGGGATTACCGGTCGACCCTGACTATTATAGAAGATGACAAGGTTGTACTGACAAAAGATATTCGCGTCAATGACCCCTTGAAATACAAAGGCATTCGCGTTTTCCAGTCCAATTACGGGACCGTCTCGGCCAAAAACGTGGTTCTCTCCTTTACCAGCGAATCCACCGGCATGACCTACGAAAAAACCCTGGATATGGGGGAGACCATCACCATTCCTGAAAACCTGGGGAAGTTTACCCTGACCGGTTTTAAGGATTCTTACCTGTTCCAGATGCGTGATCAAAAACATGATGTCGGGGAAACTCTGGTCGGCATACTGGAAAAGGACGGGCACAAGACCATGGTTCCCATGCCGATCCGATTTGACCGGTTCGATAAGATGCGCGGCGGCAATGTGGTCATTTCCGTGAAAGATTTCGACCGCACTTACTACACCGGCCTTCAGGTAAGAAAAGACCCCGGCGTGCCCATCGTCTATGCCAGCTTCATTCTTATTATTCTGGGAATTTACATTACCTTTTTCATGTCTCACCAGAGGTTCTGTGTCCGGCTGTCCAAAACAGAAAAGGAACAAACCATCCTGACGGTGTCATGGAAAGCCAATAAAAACGAACCGGGCGCCCGAAAAAAGGCCGCTAAAATCAGGGAGCAGTTATCTGCTCCGGACCTGAAGCCTTAGCCCGGTTATTTCATGAAATAAACGGGTCAGTCAGGCCGCGGTCCTTACAAATGACCAGCCAACAAACCCGACGGCTGGAAAAACACAACAAAGGGAAACAAATGGACAACACTTATATCATATCGATCGTAACCTTCACCTACGGCCTGGCCATGGTCTGTTACGCGGCCGGGCTGATTTTTAAACGGGAACCGTTTAATAAGGCCGGCAGTCTGATCACGCTGCTGGCGGTGACGGGTAATCTGGCGGCTATCATTTACCGGTGGATCGAATCATATCAGCTGGGCATGGGACACGCCCCGTTTGCCAACATGTACGAATCCCTGGTTTTTTTCGCCTTCTCCATCGGACTGATTTACCTGGCTATTGAGCTCCGGTACAAAACCCGGGCGCTGGGAGCTCCGGCCATTCTGATGGCCTTTATTGTTCTGGCATACGCTTCGCTGTCACCGGGTGTAGATCAGAAAATTCAGCCGCTGATACCGGCCCTGCAAAGCAACTGGCTGATCGCCCATGTCATCACCTGTTTTCTCGGTTACGCGGCTTTCGCGATCGCCTTCGGTATCAGCGCCCTGTACCTGTTTCTGCGGCAGCGGCAGGAGATTCCGGCAACCGATACTGATACGCCGGGGCCTCAATTGCCCAGAACCCAGGTGCTGGATGACTTGATCTATCAAACCGTTTCCTTTGGTTTTTTCTTTCTTTCCATCGGCATCATCACCGGCGCCGTCTGGGCCAACTCCGCCTGGGGACGCTACTGGGGCTGGGACCCCAAGGAAACCTGGTCCCTGATAACCTGGTTTATATACGCCATCCTGCTGCATGCCCGGTTGGTCAGGGGATGGCGGGGAAAAGCCATCGCCTGGATCGCCATAGCCGGCTTCGCGGCGGTTATTTTCACCTATTTTGGAGTTAACCTGCTGCCCGGTCTGCACAGCTACCTATAACTGGGAAAACGGCTTGGCGGCAAGGCATCAGCGCTGATCCTGCTGACGCAGGAAAACCCCGAACTCCAGATCATAGATGTAGAGCAAGACCAGAGTAATGCCGAAAATCATCGGACCGTAAAGCAGGCCGGTCAGGCCGAAATACTGCAACCCGCCCAGAATGGAGAAAAAGATCAGAATAGTGTTCATACCGGCCCCGCCGCGCATGAACAGCGGCCGTAACAGGTTGTCGAGCAGGCCAACCACGATGATACTCCAGCCCGCCATGAAGAGGCCATATCCCCAGCTTCCGGAAACAACCAGGTAAATCACGGCCGGCACCCAGATCAAAGCCGTGCCGACCACCGGCACCAGGGAGGCAAAAGCCATCATCACCCCCCAGAAAAAACCGGGCAGCCCGCAAATCGCGAAAGCGATGCCGCCGGCCGCGCCCTGGGCGGCCGCGGTAACCAGACTGCCGAGAATGGCCGACCGGCCCACGTCCTTGATTTTATTTATGAGAATATTCTCGTGCTCGGTGGACATGGGAATCAGGTGCCGAAGATAGTCGAACAGCCGTTGCTGATCCTTAACGGCGAAAAAAAAGACAAAAATCATCAGCAAAAATTTACCGGCTATCATGGAGATATTGCCGATAAAGTAACCGCCCTTGCTGACCAGCCATTTGCCGGCCAGGGAAGAGGACTGCATGACCGTCTCCTCCAGCCGGGCGCCCTCCAAAAACTGCTCCGGAGTATAGGTTTTGATCAAGGCCACAACCTGGCCGACCAGCGGGGTCTGAGCCAGTCTTTGCAGGTTACCGTCCGCGATCCAGGCGTGGATGGCGTTAAAAGACTGCACCCCCTGACGCACGGCTACCGACAGCATTACAATGACCGGCAGGATAATAACCATGGTCAGCAGAACACATGATAGCAAAGCCGCCAGGTTGGGACGATTGCCGGTTTTTTTTTGAATCCAGCCGTTGACCGGGCTGAGCAGCGCCGCCAGCAACAGGGCGATGATGATCGGATCCAGATAAGGTGCCATCATTCGCCAGCAGGCGAACAGGGAGAGAACAATCAAAAAAAGAAGAAAATAATGCCCCAGGTTAAACTTTTCAGGCGTATCCGAAAGGTCTGTCATGGACTGCCTCCATTCATGTATCCGGTTAAAATATTGACATCATTCACGGCTTCTGATAGCAGATAAAAACACAACGGCGACGGTAGCATAAACCTGAGCTGACTCAGCAAAAAATATTTACTACTATAAGGATTCTGGAGCCCAATGTACACGGAAAATTATATCAGTTCGCTTCAGGCTGACCTGCTGGAAATGGTGGAAAGCCAGCTGACGCCGGCCGCCGATCATTACGGCTACAGTGACACGCCTCTGGAAACCCACATTAAATGGCGGCCGCTGGTTCTGATTATCGGCAATTATTCCTCGGGTAAATCCACCCTGATCAACGATTTTCTGGACGCCGAAATCCAAGCTACCGGCCAGGCGCCCACGGACGACTCCTTTACCGTTCTGACCTTTGATGATTCCGAACCGGCCGAGAGCGGCATCCGGGTCACGGAACAGCGGGACGGCAATTACCTCTTGTCCAACCAGGAGTATCCTTTTGAAGGACTTAAAAAATACGGCCAGCAATTTGCCGCCCATTTCTGCCTGAAAAAAGTAAATTCTCCTTTTTTGAAGAATTTTGCCATTATCGACACCCCCGGCATGCTGGACAGCCTGACCGAACGCGACCGCGGCTACGACTATCTCCGGGTCATCGGCGACCTGGCCCATACCGCCGACCTGGTCCTGATGTTGTTCGATCCCCACAAGGCCGGGACTATCCGGGAAGCCCACGTCAGTCTGCGGGAAACGCTGCCTTCGCGCACTTTTGAAAACCGGATCCTTTTCGTCTTAAACAGAATTGACGAATGCGCCTCCCTGATTGACCTGATCAGAGTTTACGGCACCCTGTGCTGGAACCTGTCCCAGATAACCGGTCGCAAGGACATTCCGCCCATCCGGCTGACTTACTCGCCGCGCGCCGCCGAACAAGCCCGAAATCCGGACAAGGAAGAGTCTTCTTACCTGCGTCACCTGGACAATCAGCGGGAAGAGCTCAAGGAAGCACTCATGCAGGCTCCCCATTACCACCTCGACCATCTGGCCACTTTTCTGGAAATCCACAGCGCCCGGCTGGCCCACCTGTTGGAAGCGCTGCTGGCCTATCGCCAGAGGCGCCGAACCAGGTTATTTAAATTCTCCCTGACCGGTTTGATAGTCAGCCTGCTGGTCGGCGCCGGTCTCGCCGGCCTCATGGCGCAAGGTGGCCTGGCCGGCTCCCTGGAAATGACTTTAACGGCCGGCGGCATATTCGCGGCCTCCGCCATGATCCTGTGGATAACGCTCGGCAAATCATATTACCTGCGTCTATTTCACAACCGGCAGCTGAAAACGGCCGACGATCTGACGTCTCTGGACAACCAGCGGCGACAGGAGGTGTGGCAGGCGATCAAACCGGTTGTCCTTGACTACTTGAAAAAGACCGGCGGCGTCTTCCCTCTCTGGCGCGTCAAGCAGGACTTTGCCGTCATCGACGACATTGCCACCCGCGAAACAAAAGAGATCCGGGAGGCTTTGAATGAAATGACCGCCGCCAGCAGCCAGAACGGCTTTGATTCCTCTTCCGCTTACCAGGCTTTTTTAAAAGAAAAACAAACCGACCGCTCCACTTTATGATTCGGACTGTTCCTGATGATGCTGCCCACCCTGCCGGCGTTGCTGAAAATTGCCGTTATCTTCGCTACGGTTATTTTCGCCATCCGCAAAAACATTTCCCTGGCCAACGCTTTTCTGGCCGGAGCCCTGCTCCTGGCTTTTTTTTTCGGTCTTTCCGCGGCGGGGACCGTCGACGCCGTTATTGACAGCCTGACCCACCCCAAAACCATCACTCTCTGCGTCATCATCGGTCTCATCCTGATTTTCAGCAACAGCCTGGACCAATCCGGCCAGCTGCGACGGCTATTGGCCAGCTTCAGCGGCCTGCTGAAAAGCCCCAAACTCAACCTGGCCGTTTTCCCGGCCTTGATCGGCCTGCTGCCCATGCCCGGCGGAGCGGTCTTTTCAGCGCCCATGGTCAAGGAGATGGGGCAACAAACCGAAATCCCGCCGGCCACCCTCAGTTATATCAACTACTGGTTCCGTCATATCTGGGAATACTGGTGGCCCATGTATCCCGGGGTGCTGCTGGCGACACTTCTGGCCGACATCAACCTGGCCCGGTTCATCCTCCTGATGATTCCCTTCACTCTGGTTGTTACGCAGCTGGGCTGGCTGACGGTTGACCGGTCCCTTTTGAAGACAACGAAAGCCGATGATTCTCCCCGGAAACCGGTTCTGCCCTTTATCAGGGAAATTACTCCCATCCTGGTGGTGATTCTGGTCGGCATCATGCTGGGCTGGGGATTGTCCCTCCGGTTTGAAGGATTGAACACCGCCAAAGAACTGGGGTTGATCGTGTCCCTGCTGGCGGGCAATCTGCTGGTCTGGCGAAGCAATTCCCTGAGTTCCCGACAGGTGGCCGGTATCATGAAAAACCCCCATATATTTCAAATGGTATACATGATAGCCGCCATCCTGATTTTCAAGCAGGTTCTGGAAAACAGCGGCGCGGTTGACGAGATCTGCGCCGAGCTGATCAGTCTGCGCATCCCCCTGCTGATAATCTGCGCGGTCCTGCCTTTTATTGTCGGAGTGCTGACCGGTATAACCATCGCTTTTGTCGGCAGCACCTTTCCGATCCTGATTACTCTGATCAGCGCCAATAACGGCGGCCAGGACATGACGCCCTACATCATGCTGGCTCTGGCCTGCGGCTTTGCCGGTGTCCTGCTGTCACCGGTGCATTTATGCCTGCTGGTGTCAAACCAGTATTTCGAGACCAGCCTGAAGCCGGTCTACAAACATTTATGGCTGCCCTGCGGCTGCCTGACGGTATGCGCCTTCGGATATTTCTTTGTGCTGTATCCGTTGGTGGGATGAAAAAAAATCGTCCGTAAAACCAGCCGGCTTTTCAGGAAGCCGTCATCGCTTTGATCTGCTCATAAATAAAGGGATTGGTGCAGATTTCATAGTACTTCTTGTCAGTCACGCCCAGGACGCGCAGGCTCTCGGGATCAATCTTGGAAACAGGAGCCTCCCGGACGATGAGACGTTGATATTGTCCGCTATTGGTGGGGAAAATGCCGGTATAAACCCGAACCTTATTGCGGGTCTTGTCAGGACCTGATATGGCGACATTCAAAGGAGTGAGGTCGATTTCGCGTTTCAGTTTTTCAAAGGCCGGGACCTCCAGTTCGATACCATTGACGTTATAACGCCAGTATTCCAGTTCCTGGCTGCCCTTTTCCGGGGCCACGGCAAAAACATACAGGTTGAATAAATCATTTTTTCTGGAAAAATGACGGCGCAAAGACTTGGTGCAGCTGGAAAGCCGGTCGGCCCGGTTGATGGCGGAAGAAATCATAATCCGATTATCACCGTCAAACAGAAAAGCCGGCGGCGCATCCATATAGCAGATGCCGATGCCCTGTTCCAAAACCGGCAGATGGTGCTTCTTGCTCTTGATATTATAGCGCTTGACGATCTGCAATATCCGTATGGCCAGACCGCAGGCCCGGGCCACGCCATACCATCCTTCCGGAGACTCCTCTTCTTCGAAAATAGATAATATCAGAGCGTCTCCTTCGATGAAGACCTTGGAGGCGGCATATTCCGGCAACACGCCGTTGATCGGGTCAAAAAAATTAAGGCTGAAATAGGAAGCCGGATTAAGCCGTTTCTGGCTTAACTGGCTGGTAATCTCAGTAGACCCCCGGACATCCGCCTTGAGAATGACATGATTCCGGATGGGCTTACTTTCCGAAGTCGTCTCACCAGTATCATGAAAAGCATACAGGGTCCGGTTTACCCGCGACAGGTTGATGGTTTTTTCATCCTCCAGCAGGTTGACCCATTGCAGGTTTTCCTTTAACCAGAGGTAATTCTGACGATCCCTATGATAGGCCGCGAAAGTTTTTAAAAAATCCAGCAGATATTCATTTTTGCGGCTGGCCTTTACTTTCTGGAACTTGCCGGCCAGCCGATAGAGCGGTTTCAGAGAAAAGGATTGCCCGCCCAGGCTTTTAATACGTTTGAACTTATTGGCTATCTTATCTCTTTCTCCAGGTGAGATCAGAAAATTTAAAACGTCATGCGGCAGCAACGGCGGACAATAAGCGGGAATCACGGCCTGCATTTCATAATAAGCGATGATGGCGGGCAGCAGCCCCGCCTTTTTGCATTCCTTATTAAAAAAACCGAGGAGCTTTTTCTGAATAGCCGCCAGTTTCTTAAGACGGCGCATCTCCTCTTTGTTTTTTTCCTTTTTGGCCTGCCGGTACTGCTCCCGGGTCTGGTAGCTGTCAAACAGCAGAGAAATTATCTCTACCTGACAAAGGATACGGTCAAACTCCTTATAGCCCTCTTCCACGATCTCTTTTTCATCATCCTGGCTGCCGCCTTCACTTTTTTGAGCCTCTTCGGGGATAATTGCCGCCAACAGATCCGCGGTTGCGAAAAAATTTTTTATGATCGCCAGAACCGCGTCATAGCGCAGCGGATCATCCATGCGATGGCCCAGTAAAGCGTAGAATTTGATCATGAAAAAATCGTCAATATCACCATTGACGAACAGGATGGGGTTGACGAAGAACTCCCGGGGAAGACCAATCTCATTGCCGAAATTGGCAATACAGCTTTTTTCCACGCTGGCCTGCCAGGCTTCACAAACCTGTTTGGTCAATCCCCTGGCCACCTTCCGGGTCAACAGCTGGCGATTCTGCTGCAAGGTCGCCATATCTTCTTTTACCCGGAAAACATCATCCATTTCATAGGCATGGCTGACTTCGTGCTTCCTGATGATTTGCTTGAATTTTTTGATGACGGTCTCAAACTGCGACTGGATCTCATCGAGAAATAATTTTGTCACTGCCGCCTGGGCCAGAAAAACGATCTGCGGTTCCCGGGCCTGCTTGGCTTGATTAACGGCATTTAACATCACTTCGGAAAAAATTTTCTTAAAAACGCTCCAGTCCTTGCCTGTCTTCTGCCCGGATTTACGAGGCAGATCAACATCAAGCGCCTTGATTTCACTGTTCAACAAGCTACTGATGATAAGACCGCTCAAACGGCAGAATTCCTGGCTCAGGCTGACGTCATAACGTATATTATCAACACCGGGCGTCAATCGATCCAGGCTGAATCTTACCTGGTAAGGCTCGATGGCATCGGCATATTCAAAAAGATTAGCACAATACTGATTCGGTTTTACCACTGTCCGCCCACCATTCCATTATATTGTCCGTTCTTCTTAAATCCGGGTTGCCTCCAGGACAATATATATACCAGATATAACCCGGTTAAGGCCATAATAAATTATGCATACCATTTTCGCGTCAATATTTCATGATCTTTTTCCGAAAATGACCGGAAAAATACTTACTTCATCAAAATCAGATTCATCTGACTTAAAATTGCCGCCGAAATATCGGACCAGGCCAAAAGCCGGAATCGGTGATCATCTGTTTAGCCGGGTCAGGCCCGAGCGTCATCCCCCCATCAAATGGGCTTTAATCGGCAAGCAACTTCAAAAAAGCGATCAATTACTTGACATCAAACAAAATTTTTGGTTTTATCTAAAAAAATATTGACAGCTAAGGTTATTTGTTGCAAAAATACAATAAAATTAATTTGGAAAAATAATTGAATTGTTGATAGAAAATGGGAGAACGCTCAAAATTCTTACTAAGTTATTTTGATTTCATTTTTTTCATCGTCAACTAATGGCCAACTCAGGATCTGAGATGATAAATAATTTGAGTAACAAAATACGGCAGCAATTTACCATTTCCATTTTCAACAACACCAATTTCTCCCGGAGGCACCTGACCCTTTCCGGTGGCGTCATTCTTGTTACTTGCCTGGTCATAATCTCAGGAATAATCCTGTCCGGATTCTTGTTTTTTCAGTCCCAGATAATGCGCCAGACAACTCCTGATCCCCTGATTATACAAAATCAGATAAACCAGCAACAAAGACAATCAAACGTCCAGGAGCAACAGATCGCGTTGCTGAAAAACAAGCTGAATCAGATGGGAGACAAGGCCGCTCAGCTTAAAAATATTAAAAAAGAGATTCGGGACATAGCCCGCCTTGAGACTGAAATTTCGGATGACAATCTGTTCGGTATCGGCGGAACCAGAGAAGAACAGACCCGCCAGGCCAATACATTGACGGACGGCCGGCTGATGTCCTGGGATAATGCCTCCGGACGAAATCAAATTATGAACACCAATCATCCGGCCATCCGGCCTGATTCCAGCCGCCGGGCTGATTTGTCTCATGCCCTTAAGCAGTCCGACTTCTCCATCAATCCCATTACCGGCATTCCCGCCCTGCTCCCGGTAACCGGTCGCGCGGAGGCTTCAGCCAGCCGGCCTGATTTAGCCGGCGACAATGCCAAAGTCGCCCGGGGTGCCCGGCGGGGAATCGCCCTGGCCGCTGAAGCTGACTCTGATATCGTGGCCCCAGCCAGTGGCATCGTGACATATGCCGACGAGACCCAAACCCGGGAAAAATATCTGATTATTGATCATGGCCATGGTTATATCACCAGATACACCGGTTTGGACCGCATATGTAAAAAACCCGGCCAAAGCGTCTGTCAGGGCGACCGCATCGGCCAGCTGAAAATGTCGCCGGAAACCGAAGCCGATTCCAATCATTTTTATTATGAGATTCTGTTAAACGGCCTGCCGGTTAATCCGGAAAAATATCTCGCTCATGGCCCTTTCCTCCTTTAAAAAACCACTGATTTCGTAAAAATTCTATTTGCTAGCCCGG
>JBKHHL010000098.1:0-10120 GCA_046539175.1 Desulfosudaceae bacterium | reverse complement strand
CCTCCGCCGGGGTGACGCAATAAGGAAAATCTCGACTTTTTACGAAGCCGTCAATATTAGGTTGTATGTTAAAAATCCGCTTTATCCCGGCTGCCATCGGAAGACCGGCCACCCTTCTCCCGGGCGGAGTAAAAAATCTTCCGGTGTCCCGACCCGGGCGACCCCGGATCAAGGTCCGGGGCAGTCTCTGAAGGTCACCCCTGCGTTTGACGATACAATCGGTCCGGCTTCCCGGCTCCGGGCCTGGCAACTCAGCGATAGGTTCTGTAATCGATACCATACTTCTGTGCTTTGTAGGAAAATTTGCGGACCGTGGTGCCCAGCATCTCGGCCGCCTGGGAAATATTTCCCCGGGTGTTTTTCAGGGCGTCGATGAGGCTCTCCTGCTCCACGGCGGCCACGGCTTCATCCAGGGTGCGGCTCGGCAGGGTGTCGGACTGTTCCCCGGTCTGAAGGGTGGGCGGCAGGTGATAACTGTGGAGGACACCGCCGTCGCACATCAGCACCGCCCGCTCAATGCAGTTTTCCAGTTCCCGGACATTGCCCGGCCAATGATAATTCATGAGCATGTCAATGGCCGGGGTGGACAGGCGCTTTATTTTACGGTTGTTCTCCCGGGCATACTTGTCCAGAAAAAATTCAGCCAGCAGCGATATATCGGTCTTACGTTCCCGCAGGGGCGGCAGGTAGACCGGGAAAACGCACAACCGGTAATACAGGTCCTCCCGAAAAAGCTTCTCTTCCACGGCCGCCTCCAGATTCTTATTGGTGGCCGCCACCACCCGGACATCCGTCTTAATGGGTTGATGGGAGCCGACCCGTTCAAACTCCTTTTCCTGCAACACCCGCAACAGCTTGGCCTGGGCGTCCAGGTTCATGGAGCCGATCTCGTCCAGAAACAGGGTCCCCTTATGGGCCACTTCAAACTTGCCGCGGGTCTGCCGGACCGCCCCGGTAAAAGCCCCTTTTTCGTGGCCGAACAACTCGCTCTCGATCAGATTTTCCGGTATGGCGGCGCAATTGACCTTGACAAAGGGCCGATCCGACCGGTTGCTGTTGTAATGGATGGCGTTGGCCACCAGCTCCTTGCCGGTGCCGCTTTCCCCGCGCAGGATGACGGTGGCGTTGCTCCGACAGACCCGGGAGACCATCTGAAAAACTTCCCGCATCTTGTTGCTGTTGCCGATAATGCTGGTAAATCCGTATTTGCGCTCCAGTTCGTCCTGAAGACGTTTGTTCTCATCCTCCAGCTTTTCTTTTTCAATCCGGATATTTTCCAGGTTAATAACATGCTGGGCGATCATGGTGGCCACCACCGCCAGCAGCTTGCGCCCCTCGGCCAGGGAATACCGGGGACTGTAGGGTTTGTCCACGCTCAGGGCGCCGATAACCTGGCGCCCTTTTTTAATAGGCACACAAATAAAGGAAAATTCCTGGTTGCCGGTATTGGTCCGGCTGGTCATGCGATTGAGGAAACGCGGTTCGGCGCTGATCCGGGGCACCTCCACCGGTTGACCGGTCCGGATAACCTCCCCGACAATGCCCTCCCCGGGTTTGTACTTACCCTTTTTCATGTCTTTTTTGGAAATACCGTGAGCTATTTCCATATTGATCTCATCCCGCATGAAATTGAGAATGGCGATGCTCCCCCGGACCATGCCCATCTGCTCGGCCAGGATGCCCATGACATTGTAGAGGGGTTTCTCCAGATCCAGGTGTTCGTTCAGGGCCTTGCTGATTTCATAAAACAAGGTAATTTTTTCAATTTCTTTCATTATCCGGTCACCTTTATAATTGATAACGGATTTGTATAAAGTTCCTTCATTTTTGTAACAACAGACATACGCTTTTTACCGGCAAAAAGCAACCGGATTAGCATCGCCTGTACCGCTCTCATCGGCCATAATATACAATAATGTCTTTTTTTATACTAATTGTTACGAAAATGTCGGAAAAATTACCGGACGTCAAGTAGCTTCTCTTAACATACCCAACAATAACAATGGATTATAATTATGGCACGGCCATTGCTTTAGTCAGGTTAATTGCCGGATATTTTATGAAATATCCGGGTTGGCTTAATCAGGAAAAAAAATGATTACAAGCACTATCACATCCGGCGCCGGCACCGTTGAAGACGCTCCTTTCCGCCTCAGGGAGGAACGCCGGCGACTTATGAAGGCCTTTTTTGAAAAAAGAACGGTGCCTTCGTTCATGAAGCGCCACACGGCCCTGCTGGATCAGTATTTTATCAACAGCTTCGCGAACAGCCATATCGGGCCACGCCTGGGATTTCACAAAAACCCCTATGCCATAATCGCCCTGGGTGGTTACGGCCGACAGGAGCAGTGCCTGCATTCGGATATCGACATCCTGGTCCTGTTTGAAAAAACCGTTCCCGCGGAAGCCGAAGGGATCATCCGGGAAATGCTGTACCCCCTGTGGGACCTGGGTTTCGAAGTCGGGCACGCCACCCGGTCCGTCAAAGAAAGCCTCAAGCTGGCGGCGGAAGACCTGGACGTCATGACCGCCCTGCTGGACGCCCGTTTTCTGTGCGGCATGTCAACCCTCTACTCCCGGCTCCGGGAGCGGCTGCACCGCGCCTTATCCGGCAGCCGGGCCGAAAAGGCCATGGTCGGGCTGATTGACAAAAATCACCAGCGTCACCTTCGCTTCGGCGACTCCAGTTACCTCCTGGAGCCCAATCTCAAAGATGGTCAGGGTGGCCTGCGGGATTATCATACCCTGCTGTGGGTGGCGCGGATCAAGTCCCGCCTGACCACGCCCCGGGACCTGGAATACTACGGTTATCTTTCCCATGACGAGTATCAGAGACTGCAAACCGCCCTGGGCTTTATCTGGAAGGTCAGAAACCACCTCCACCACCTGGTCGGGCGTAAATTTGATCAATTATACCTGGAGCACCAGCAGGCGGTGGCCGACCGGCTCAATTTCAAAAAGACCCGGGGCCAGCTGGCAGTGGAACGTTTTTTGGGCAAACTGCACGCGGAAATGGAATTTATCAAACAGACCAACCTGGTGTTCGTGGCCGAAGCCGGATCTTTCCGGAAATCAGCGCCGCGCCGGAAAGATAACGTCCGAACCACGAAAGTGGCCGGTCTCAAGGTCGCGGACCGTCTGATCGAATTTGACGCCCCGGAAATGATTCCGGGTTCCCCGGATCTGCTGTTGAAAATTTTCCGGGAAAGCGCCCGCCGGCAGATGGCCCTGAGCTGGGAAGCCCGGCGGATTGTCCGGGAATTCGCGAACCTGGTGAACAAAGCCTACCGCTCGCGCCCCCAAAACGTGGAAATTTTTGAACAGATCCTGGCAACACCGGCCGAACCTTTTAACGCCCTTAACCAGATGCTGCAGACCGGTTTGCTGGTGCGGTTTGTGCCGCCCCTGAAATCAATTATCAACCGGATTCAGTTTGACGGTTACCATCGCTACCCGGTTGACCGGCATTCACTGCGAACAGTTCGGATCATGAAGACATTTACCCCCGCCGAGGGATCATCGTCTCTGCTGGCCGACCTGTACCGGGAGACGGGGCGGCATAAAACCGAATTGCTGTGGGCGGCCCTGCTGCATGATATCGGCAAGGGGCAGGCCGGACCGGGGCATGCCCGCCGGGGCGCCCTTATTGCGGGGCGGTTTTTA
Source organism: Desulfosudaceae bacterium (assembly GCA_046539175.1). Taxonomy (GTDB): domain Bacteria; phylum Desulfobacterota; class Desulfobacteria; order Desulfobacterales; family Desulfosudaceae; genus CAYTQK01. The sequence goes on along the minus strand of JBKHHL010000098.1, from coordinate 6,457 downwards.
AAGACCCTCAATTACCCGCCCGAACGGATCGAAACCATCATGTTTTTGATCGAACACCATTTATTCCTGATTAAAGTCGCCACCCGGCGCGACGGCAACGACGAGGAAACGGCCATCCACTGCGCCCGGACTATTAAATCGGCGCCACGCCTGAAAATGCTTTACCTGCTGACGGCGGCCGATTCCATGGCTACCGGCCCCAAAGCTTGGAACGACTGGACCGCGGAACTGCTCCGCCATCTGTTTTTCAAGGTACTCCATGTCCTTGAAAAAGGGGAGCTGGCTTCTGACGAAGCGGTAGCGACGGTTGAAAAAAAGAAAGCAGCGGTGCTGGCTTCGGCCGCGTCCCGGCAAGAGGAGTCTCGCCTGGCGGACCACCTGATCAATCTTTCTCCGCGCTACCTGCTGTCCGTGGATGACCGCTCCATAATCAACCACCTGGACCTGGCCGGGCAACTGGGACATCAGCCTTTTGCCTGGCAGGTCGCCCCCGGCCGGAACCACCGGACCAGAATGGTAACTGTCTGCGCCCCGGACCGGCCCGGACTGTTTTCCCGGATAGCGGCGGTATTCGCCTTAAACGGCCTGGATGTGCTGGAAGCGGAGATCCATACCTGGAAGAACGATATCGCCCTGGATATTTTCACGGTCCGGCCACCGGCCGATCCCATATATGAAGAAGAGCGCTGGCAAAAGGTAGCGGCCGACCTGGCTCTGGCCCTGGAAAACAAGTCCGATCCGACGACGGCCGTGACAACCATGCCGGGCCGGGCCGGCCGGCCGGCCTGTTACGCCGAACGTCCGCCCCGCGTCGTCATCGACAACGAAACCTCGGGGTTTTTCACCATCATCGAGGTGTTTTCCCATAATTGCCCGGGGCTGCTCTTTTACATCACGGACACGCTCTTCCGGCACCACCTGGATATCCGCGTCGCCAAGATCGGCACCAAGGTCGACCAGGTGGTGGATGTTTTTTATGTCCGGGACCGGGAGGGACGGAAATTAGATGATCCGGACCGCATCGAAACGCTCCGGTCAACCATAGTCAGAACCTTGACCGAACTGACCGGACCGGAAGCCAATATCAACCAGAATTTTTAAACCGGGAGGATTTGTGATGAAAAAAAGAATTATCATGTTAACGCTGACGATGCTGGTTCTGCCGCTGTCAGCCGCCCTGGCCGGACCGGACGCCCTTGATACCGGCGACACGGCCTGGATGATCGTGGCCACCGCGCTGGTCATGATGATGACCCCGGCCGGGCTGGCCCTTTTTTACGGCGGCATGTCCCGCTACAAGAACCTGCTCAACACCATCGCCATGACGCTGGTGGCCTATTGCCTGGGCAGCCTGATCTGGGTATCCTGGGGCTACACCCTGGCTTTTGGTCTGGATCAGGGAGGTCTCATCGGAGGACTGGACTACCTGTTCTTAAACACCATTAACTCCGGCAGCCTGTCCGGGTCCATCCCGACCTACGTGTTCGTGATGTTCCAGATGACCTTCGCCGGCATTACCATCGCCCTGGTCCTGGGATCCATTGTCGACCGCATGAAATTTTCCGCCTGGATCGTCTTTGCCGCGCTTTGGCTGACCTTTGTTTACAGCCCCATCGCCCACTGGGTCTGGGGAGGCGGCTGGATGGCCGAAATGGGCGCTCTGGACTTTGCCGGCGGCAATGTCGTTCACATTAACGCCGGCATCGCCGGGCTGGTGCTGACCCTGGTGCTGGGCAAACGGGTCGGCTATGGCAAAGAAGCCATGTTTCCCTCCAGCATCACCCTGACGGCCCTGGGCGCCGCCCTGCTCTGGTTCGGCTGGTTCGGGTTCAACGCCGGCAGCCAGCTGGCCGCGGACGGGGTGGCCGGATCGGCCTTCCTGGTAACCAACACTTCCGCCGCGGCAGCAGCCATGGCCTGGATGTTCGGGGAATGGATCGTCAGCCGCAAGCCGACCGTGCTGGGCATCGCCTCCGGAATCGTGGCCGGACTGGTCGCCATTACCCCGGCCGCAGGTTTTGTCAACCTGCCGGCCTCGCTGATCATAGGCGGGGTGGCCGGGCTGCTGGGCTTTTTCAGCGTGGCCCTGCTCAAGCGCAAAATCGGTTATGATGATTCCCTGGATGCTTTCGGGGTCCATGGTATCTGCGGTATCTGGGGCGCCCTTGCCACCGGTCTGTTCGCCAATCCTTCCATCACCGAAGGAGCCCGGGGCTTGTTCTACGGCAACCCCGGACAGCTCGGCATTCAGCTGATATCCATCGTCGCCACCATCGCCTTTACGGCCGCGGGCACGCTCGTGGTCATCCTGATTACCCGGCTGATCACTGGCGGCTTGCGCGTTACCCGCGATGATGAGATTATGGGTCTGGACAACACCATTCACGGGGAAAGAGCTTTTGAGCTGGACTGATAAAGCACCCGGCAACCCTTTTTCCGGATTAAGGAGATGTCATTATGAAAAAGATAGAAGCCATCATCAAGCCCTTCAAGCTGGATGACGTTAAAACCGCCCTGAACGAAATCGGGATTCAGGGCATGACCATCACCGAAGTCAAGGGATACGGCCGCCAAAAAGGCCATACGGAAATTTACCGCGGCGCGGAATACGTGGTCGATTTTATTCCCAAGGTTAAAATTGAAATCGTTGTTCCGGCGGATATGGTTGATACGGTTCTCGAAACCATTGAGACCGCCGCCAGGACGGAAAAGCTGGGCGACGGCAAGATTTTTGTTTCCGCGATAGAGCAGGCCGTCCGCGTGCGCACCGGTGAAACCGGCCGGGACGCCATCTGATATTTTCTGCCGCGTCAATGGTGACTAGTCAACAGGAGCAGGCCCCGGCCGTTCTTTTCAGGACGGCCGGGGCCTCTTCCGGTCAGCCCGGATCTTCAGGGATCTTCAGAAAGGGTTCGGGTTAAGGTCATCAACCCTGGCCCTCATCTTTACCCCGGGCCTTCCGGGCATCCTGTTCGATTTCATTGAGCACTTTTTCCGCCTGATCCGGATAATACTTGCGCAGGCAATCCGGGCAAATACCGTGACTGAACTCGGCCTCGGAATGAGTTTGAATATAGGTTTCCACCTGCTGCCAGTAGCCCTGATCATTCCGTATTTTTTTGCAGCTGGCGCAGATGGGCATGATACCCTTGAGCGTCTTGACCTGATCCAGGGCATCCCGCAGCTCCATAATGAGCTGATCCTTTTCAGCCTGTTGACGCCTGATCGTGTTGACCAGCTCGGCTTTTTCCACGGCCACCTGCAGGGTTCGGCAAAACAGCTCATTCTGGAAGCGTCCCTTGACCAGGTAATCCACGGCCCCCTGTTTCATGGCCCTGACGGCGATTTCCTCATTGCCCTCCCCCGTCATCATCACCACCGGCATGATAATCTGGCCGTCCCGGCAGGTCAGTTCTTCCAGAAATTCCAACCCATCGCCATCTGGCAGCCGGTAATCCAGCAAGACGCACTCCGGCGAAAAACCGGAGCAGGCCTCCAGCCCCTCGGCCATGGTCTCGACCTCCTTCAGCGTATAATCTTTGAAGGGACACTGTTTTAAAAATCGGCGGTAAGTCCGGCGGTCTGTTTCGGAATCCTCCACGACCAGTATCCGAACCGTCCTTGCTTCTGGCGCGGTCGCGTTCATAACCGATCTCCTTTCGGTAAAACCGTAATCTCGAACCAATAACCCTTGAGCATGGAAATGGCCCGCACGAAACCCTCCAGATTAACTGGTTTCTGAATGTAACTATTGGCGCCCCGCTCATAGGACCTGACAATATCGCGCTCATCACCCGAGGTTGTCAGAACCACCACCGGAATGCTGCGCAGCAGGTGATCCGCCTTGACTGTTTCCAGCACTTCCCGGCCGTCCGTGCCCGGCAGGTTTAAATCCAGCAGGATAATCCCGGGCCGGGGCGCCGCTTCCGGATCTTCGTAGCTGCCACGTCGATACAGGTAATCCAGGGCGTCATCACCGTGCTTACACCGATAAATTTCGTTTTTCAGACCAGAGCGTCGCAACACCCGCACGGTAGCCTCAAAATCCTCCGGACTGTCTTCCACAATAAGCAATGAAGAGTGATCAGTCATGCCGACCTCCCGTGGGCAGCGTAAAACGGAAGATGCTGCCCCGCCCCGGTTCCGATTCAGCCCATATTTGCCCGCCATGACGCTCAATTATTTTCCGGGCCAGGGTCAGGCCCGAACCGGTGCCGCCGCCGTATTTATCCCTGGCGTGCAGCCGTTTGAATATCTTGAAAATCTTATCCAGGTGCCTGGCCGGAATACCGATACCGTTGTCGCGGACATATAAAACAACCCGGCCGCTCTCCCGGCTTTCTTCCCAGCCAATGGCCACCTCCGGCGCTTCCTGGTCATTATACTTGACGGCATTGCTGATCAGATTCCGGAAGACCTCGCCCACCCGCGCCCGATCGCAGATGACCCGGGGCATGTTCTCGGCCATGGTAACGGTTATCCGGTCATCATCCAGCAGGAAGCCCATGGTTTCCAGAACCTGGCGGACCAGTTCGCCCGAATCGACCTGCCGCAAGGCCATACCAGACTGACCCACCCGGGAATAATTCAGTAAATCGTCCAGCAACATTTCCAGGCGGGAGGCCAGGCGGGTCAGGGTAAGGAGCTTGTCCCGGCCGGCCTGATCCAGCTTGTCTTCATAATCCTCCAGCAGAAAAGAGGCGTAATTGTGAATACCGCGCAGCGGCTCCTTGAGATCATGAGAGGCGATATAGGCGAAATCCTCCAGCTCGCTGTTGCTTCGCTCCAGCTCGGCGGCGCGCCTGGCCAGCTCATCCCGGGCCCGGAGCAGTTCGTTTTCGGCCTGCTTTTTATCGGTAATATCCTTGACGTACTCAATCAAACCGGTTACCCGACCCTGCTGATTTTTCATGGGAAAAACCGACAGATCGATCCAGCCGGTCGGTGACTCCATGTCAGGATAAGGCACTTCGGCGTTTTGACGCAGACCTGTCTCCATGGCTTTAACCGAAGGGCACCAGGGGCAGATTGACTCCCGCTGCTGATAAACCGTGTAACATTTCCGGCCTTCCAGGGGAGTTCCCGGTCCGGCATAGCGGCGCTGCATCCACCCATTGGCCCGGACAATGTTCAGATCCCGGTCCAGCACGCTCAGGCCGTCCTGGATAGCCTCAAAAATATCCTGTAAAAATTTTTCGTTGCGGCGAAGTTCTTCCTGAATGAGGTAGGCTTCGGTCACGTCCCTAAAGACCAGTACCACTCCGGTAACCCTGCCGCCGGCGTCCCGGATCGGCGAACCGGAATCAGCCACCTGGCGTTCCACGCCGTCCCGGCGGATAAGGGCGGTATGATCGTCCAGTACCATTTTTTCCCCGGCGACCAATACCTGTTCCACCGGGTCAGACAACTGCTCCCGGGTCTGGGAGTTCACAATCCGGAAAACTTCAGTCACCGGCCGGTTCCGGGCCTTATCCAGAGGCCAACCGGTCAGCTGCTCCGCCACCGGGTTCATGTCGGTTACACGGCCGTCAATATCAGCGGCGATGACCGCGTCACCAATGGAATCAAGGGTGATACGAAGATTTTCCTCGCTTGCGGCGATGGTGGTTACATGCTCCTGAACGGCCTTTTTCATGGTGTCAAACGAGGCGGCCAAATCACCGATTTCGTCCTGGCGCGCGACCCCGGAGCTGGCCGTATAATCGCCGGCCGCGATTCGTCCGGCGGCCTGATGTAAATTAAAAATCGGTATCAGCAGATGCCGCCTCATCCAGAGAATGATGACAACCACAATAACACTGATCAATAAAATGGCGGCCAGGGCTGAACATACCAGGATCATCCGTTTTTCTGCCATTTGCCGCCGCAGCTCGGCATCAAGACCCGACAGGTAACCGGACATTTCGCGGCAGATGAGAATCAATTGCCCGCCTATCTCCTGCTTCAGCAGTTCGGTATTATGTCGAAAATCAAGATTCTGATTCATATTCTGTTCCAGGCTGAAGAGACGGTTCAGCTCATTAATCAAGACCTGACGGCGTTCAACCAGCAGGCGCGTCCGGGCGGACTCGCCCGGCAGGTCCTTTAGTTCTTCAACCCTTCCGGCGAAATCGGCGGTTGCCAAGCGCAGTTGACGCTTGACCCGGAAGGTTGCCAAAAACAGGTATTCACTTAAAATCGAGGAAACGTTTGCCAGGGACTGGCTGGTCTGCCGCAGTTTTTTTTCCCGGGCCTGGGCCTGGTCAAATTCAATAAAGAGGTAAGAAACCGATCCAATGGAGACAACAATAATCAGCGAAGCAATAACAACAATCAAGGTGGTGATGCGTCTTATGGACATAAAATCCTCTAACCAAGCCTTGCTTCTCTTTTATTCTTGTGTAACCAGCCACGGGTTACCCGGTCTTCAGGCATATTTGTTTAATCAAGAGGCTGCTCCGTCAAAATAATTCCCTAG
>JBKHHL010000010.1:0-30180 GCA_046539175.1 Desulfosudaceae bacterium | reverse complement strand
ACTGAAGTTTATTGATTAAACAATTATAGTCGAAAAAATTCATGAAATATCCGGGTTAACGCGGCCGATTGTAACCGGCTTTTCCCCAAAAGGTGCCAATGGTGCTCATAAAAACCACTTCCGCCGAGTTCATTTTTACAGGCCCAACAGGATCTGATGGTTCCATAAAAGGTGGCGTCACACGGCACAGCCTTTATCAAAAAAAAACTACGGACATCTGACGATGTCCAGATCGGCCGCTTCAGTCTTTTCCTCCGTGGAAACCCAGCCCGCCATGTCATCCTTGAGCCCCGTAATCCGGAACTCTGGAGTGGGATCATCTTCAATTACGGTAAAGGTCAGTTCAGCCAGAACTCCGGCAGCATTTGCAGGGATATGATTTTCCCCGGGTTCAAAGCCTCCGAGACGTATCCTGCCGGGAGAAACTTCTCTGGCCCCGAAAAAACCGGCTCCATCTTTCAACAGATCCGCCTGGAGCGCTTTTTTAAAACTCAGTTTCCGGGCGGGATAAAGTATCTCCAGCCCGAATGCCCGCACCGCATTGGGAGCTTTGTTGATCCGGAGACACCACTTGACCTCACCGGACAAAACCGGGGGTTCCGCGGATGAGTCATCAGCGATAACAGGGTCCGCCGCCCCTAAAGAAAAGCAGCTTACCACGGCCACCATAAATAAAATGGATTTTAATTTGTTGATTTTCATTTTAAAACTCCTTTAAAAATAAGTTTGTTTGAAGGCTTCGTAAAAAGTCCCTGCCTCGTCATTCCGGCGAAAGCCGGAATCCAGAATTTTGATTCTACTGGATCCCGGCCTCCGCCAGGACAGACCCCGGCCTTCGCCGGGGTGACGGAGAAAGAGCCGGGGTGACGGAGAAAGAGCCGGGGTGACGGAGAAAGAGCCGGGGTGACGAAATGGTTATGATCATTTTATCCGGAAGCTTCTTCCGTTGGCGTCGCAAAAATATGGTTTGCCCGGTATATCCCGTCTTTCCGACGCGTTTTCAATTCTTTGAGGACCAACAGCAGAACCAGCAGAATCGCTGCCTGCAAGATCAGGTCCGCGGTTGTTTTGAAAAATTCCGGCGATGAAGGATTGCTTGTCGCCAGGGAAAAATTCCGGAAGGACGGTCCGGCTATCCCGGAAAAAGCGGGCTTTCTTTCCGTAACCGGGGCCATATCATTACTGGCGGTGCCATCTTGCTTATAGTTTCTTGCTCGCGCCGGAAGCGATGGCTGAGCTTGACCGTTCAGCTCTGCCGTATTATCCATTTTTACTTCGGCGCCCTGGTGTCCGGCATCACTGCTTCCCCCCTGGTTTTGCTCGTGAACGCCCCGGTCACCCTGATTCCGGGTTTCCGGATTAAAAGAAATCGTTCTGTTCCGCGGGGAAAGATAGGGAGAAGTTTGAAGGCTGCCGGAAAGGTTCCCGGTTTCTCCGGAAGCCGGGTCGTTGCTGTTGTTTTCTGCCGGGTCCCCACCCGAAGCGGTTTGGTTGGCAGCCGTATGCTCTTCTCCCGTTGTTATGTTTTTTTCCGGGCTCAAAACTGCCGCTGATGTTTGACTGGAATTTTCTTCGGAATTTTCTTCGGAATTTTCAGCAGGACTCTCTTGGGCCTCCTCGGAGTTGGTCGCAGAGCCTGTCTGTATTGCTTCAAACCGGCCGGAATCGGCCCGCCAGTGTTTGATGTCGTTGTTCAGGTCGGTTACAGTCAGTTCACAGTCACTGCTTTTTTTTACTTCAAAAACCAGGCTGATCAAGACACCGCTGTCTCCCTTTTTTATGCCCGGTGTCTGCGGAGCCACGCCCCCGATCCGGACCACTCCCGGCGCCTGGTTGAAGGCCCGGAAAAGTTCAAATTCACGCCCGGCCTGCGTTCCAGGGACTGTATCCAAGAAGCGCAAAACAGTAAAATCATATTCAAGGTCCAGTCGTAAAGCCTGGACCGCATTGGGGGCCTCATTGACCGCCAGGGTGAAAGTTACCTGTTCCCCGCTTTCAGCCTGGCCATTGCTTATGATCAGATCGCCACCGGCCGCGATTGCCGGACAGGCGAAAGCATAGAAAAGAAACCCGCCCAGTATTTTCATAAACCGGGACAATAACTTGTCATTGTTTTTGTATATCATAATCTTCTCCACTCATAATCCCCTTCGCCGATTTTTCATCCGGTTAACAGCGGATTCTGGTTCGGCTGTCAGCGAACGCTGGAATTTGAAGTATGTTTTTTCATTTGCCTGTCCTGACTATGCCGATCTTGATTATTCTTAATGCAAAGCATGTGCCAGCCGCATAAAAAAAATTATTTTAAATAAATATCAATATGTTGTGGTGAGATTTAAAGAATCGGGAAGGGCTATGTGTCGCGGCAGGCAGGAGATGTGCCGCAAAACAGGACAGGCCCCGGCCTACGCCGGGGTGACGAAAGATGGGCCGGGGTGACGAAAGATGGGCCGGGGAGATGAAATGTCTGCCGGGGTGATGAAATGTCCGCCGGGGTGATGAAAAATTAGTCGTGGTGACGAAATGAAGACAGGTTTCTGCTTATTCATCCAGCAGTTTTCTGATCTTTTCCGCCAATAACTGCGGGGTAAAGGGCTTATGGATAAAAGAAAGCTTCTCCTCCCGGGCTTCCTGGTACAGGGAGCTGTCCGTGTAGCCGGACATGCACATCACTTTCAAATCCGGCTGAATCTTCAGCAGGGACCTGGCCAGCTCCAGGCCGTTGATTCCCGGCATGATCATATCCGTCAACAACAGTTTCACGGGCCGGTAATGGCTTTTAAAAAGACGCATTGCCTCCCGGCCCTCGCCGGCTTCCAGCACGCTGTAGCCGTAGTGGCTGAGCATCTTCATAATCATTGTCCGTACTCTTTCTTCATCCTCGACCAGCAGCACCGTTTCGGTTCCATGCAGGTCGGTGACTGCCTTGTCGCTTCTTTTTTCTTTTCTGGAATTGTCTTCGGCATATTCGGGGAGAAAAATTTTAATCGTGGTCCCCTGGCCGGTTTCACTGTAGATGAGGGTGTTTCCTTTATTCTGCTTGATGATCCCGTAAACGGTGGACAAACCCAGACCGGTACCCTTACCTTTTTCCTTGGTGGTAAAAAAGGGCTCAAAAACCTGCTGCTGAATTTCCCGCGGGATACCGGTCCCCGTGTCGCTGATGCTGAGCAGGACATAAGAACCCGGGAGGAGTTCCACCGGACTGATGGGGTCGTCTTCGCTCAGTTCCACGGCGGCTGTCTCGATAGTCAGCCTGCCGCCATCAGGCATGGCATCGCGGGCATTTACGGCCAGATTCATGATGACCTGTTCAAGTTGCCCGGCATCTACCTTGACCGGGGAGATATCGGGCTCAAGCAACAGTTCCAGTTCTATATCTTCGCCAATCAGCCGGCGCAACATTTTTTTCGTTTGGCTTATTTTTTCGTTCAGGTCGATCTTTTCGGGGTTTGAGCTTTGCTTGCGGCTGAAGGCAAGCAACTGCCGGGTCAAGCCGGTGGCCTGGTCGGCGGCCTCCTTGATTTCCAGGATCAGTTCATGGCAGGGATCTGTTTCGCTGATATCCATTAAGGCGAAATCAGCGTTCCCGATGATGGTCGTCAGCAGATTATTAAAATCATGGGCCACGCCACTGGCCAGACGTCCGATGCTTTCCAGTTTTTGCGAATGCATGAACTGCCCTTCCAGGGCGTCCTCCCGGGTGATATCCTGACAAATGATGAATTGTTCTTTACTTTTCAGAATAACGGGAAAAAAAAGGACGACTTTTTCAGAACCGTCTTTGCAGGTGACGGTACTCTTGCGGGAAAAAGAACCGGCAAAATGGCCCTTTTCCATTCCCTCCTTCCAGGCCAGAAGGATCTGATCCCGGTATTCAGGGTTGGGGAAAAACGCTTTGAGCCATTCTCTCCGGGTGGTCAGGTCGGTTCTGGTATAACCGAATATCTCGGTAAATTTTGAGTTGATATAATCGATGCGATTGTCGCTGTCAAGCAATAATACTCCGGACGGCAATTCCTCCACCAGCCCCCGGAATTTTTCTTTTTCCTTGTGCAGTTCTTTTTCCGACTGCCGCAGGCCGGAAATATCCTCGCCCACAAAAATGATTTTTTGCAAATTTCCCTGGGAGTCACGGATCGAGTCACAATTTCCTTTCAGATAGTGAATGTTATTATCTTTGTCCAGCACCCGATAAGCCAGCCCCCTGACCCGGTCAATCTCACCGGTTCGGCCTTTTTGCAAGACAGGAGTCAATTGAGCGACATCATCCGGATGGATCAGCTTGAAACCGGATCTTCCCACAATCTCTCCGGCGCGGTATCCCAGCAGCTTTTCATGAGAAGGGCTGACGTATTCATAGCTCCCGTCCTGGTCAAGAATAGCCACCAGGGTATCGGTGTTTTCCATGATCATCCGCAATTGTTCATCATTTGCCCGGCCCTGTCCCCGCTCCTTTATCTCCCGGATAAATCCGACCAGAAACACCCGGCCTGCCTCGTGGACGCTGTTGCCCTGCTCGCTGACCCGGCGTTCTTGGTTATGACGGTCAATCAAACGATAATTTACCTGGAAACCGCCTGATCGATTGAGGGCGTCCGCCACCGCCTCTCTTACCCGGATGCGGTCATCCGGATGAATCAGGTCGTCGTAGGCTGCCAGAAAATTGTTTTCCAGTTCCCCGGAATGGTATCCGGTTATTTCCAGGCAGCCTTCGCTGACAAACTCCATAGTCCGGGAAGAATCGCCCCGGCAGCGATAGGCCATGCCGGAAAAATTCTGCAGCAGATCGAGGGCGTGACCTTCCCTGACCGGGTCGGAGTCTCTTTTTCCGGGGCGATCTTTGCTTTTGTCTTCCATGGCTTCGGCCTCATATTATGACTTTTTCGTCAGCCTTACTGGAACCGCTTTGATGAAATATCCGGGTTAGCTCGTTCTTATTCCTTCCTTATTCCGGTTTGTCCAGGTCAAAGGCGGTGTGCAGGGTGCGTACCGCCAGTTCGGCGTATTTTTCCTCGATAACGCAGGATATCCTGATTTCCGAGGTACTTATCATCAGGATATTGATGTTCTCGGCGGCCAGGGCGGAAAACATCCGGGAAGCTACCCCGGAGTGGCTTTTCATGCCCACGCCGATAACGGAAACCTTGGCAATGTTGTCGGCCCCGATGACTTCTTCGGCGGAAATTTTTCCGGCCGTCTCTTTTGAAATATCCAGGGCTCTTTTAAAATCACCGCGGGGCACGGTGAAGGTCAGGTCGGTGGTGCCGCCGGCCCGGGTATTTTGAATGATGATATCCACCAGGATGCCGGCTTCCGCCAGGGGCGTGAATATTCCGGAAGAAACTCCCGGTTTGTCAGGCACTTTTTTAAAGGTGATGCGGGCTTCATTTTTGGCGCAGGTAACCCCGGAGATTACCACCTCTTCCATGCCGGTTTCCTCGCTGACAACCATGGTTCCCTCCTCTTCATTGAATGATGATCTGACGTGCACGGGCACGTTGAATTTTTTGGCGAATTCCACGGAACGGATCTGCAGCACCTTGGCGCCCAGGCTGGACATCTCCAGCATTTCATCATAGGAAATCGTCGAAAGTTTACGGGCCCTGGCGCAGACGGACGGGTCGGCCGTGTAAATGCCGTCCACGTCGGTATAAATTTCACAGACATCGGCCGCGATGCCGGAAGCGACCGCCACCGCCGAGGTGTCCGAGCCGCCCCGGCCCAGGGTGGTGATGTTGCCGTCGGTGTCATACCCCTGAAAACCGGCGATGAGCACGATATAGCCTTCGTTCAGCAGGGAGGTGATTTTTTCCGAGCCGATGCTGATGATGCGGGCCCGGGTGGCGGCCGAATCGGTAAGTATTTCCGCCTGATATCCCAGCAAAGAGCGGGCTTTGTAGCCCATTTCGTTGAGCGCCATAGCCATCAGCGCCACGGTAGTCTGTTCCCCGGTGGACAGCAGGGCGTCCAGCTCCCGGCGGTCGGGATCGGAAGAAGCCTGCCCGGCCATTTCGATGAGATTGTCCGTCACCCCGGCCATGGCCGACAGCACCACCACCAGGCTGTCACCGGCGTCATATCGGCGGGCCACCCGCCGGGCGACATTCTTGATTTTATCTATATCACCTACCGAGGTGCCCCCGAATTTTTGAACCACCAGACTCATATCCGCTCCTGTGACTATGGTTTATATAAAAAATTTTTCTTTGGTCGTCGAGGCGGCCGATCAATCCTTGCCGGCCGCTGGTTACGACAAGCTCTTGATCAGCCCCCGGGCGCGTTCGTTGCGGGCGGTCAGGTCAATGTCGCGGGTCATGACGCCGCTGATGGCCAGGGCCACTTTCAGGTCTTCTTGCCACATCTGGTGCCCGAACTTGTCCGCCCATTCAATAGCCGCCACGGCCGGCTGGTTCAGTATTTCTTCGAGCCCCAGTTCCAGCACCTCAGCGGCGTCAAACAGGCGGTACAGATCAATGTGATACAGGGTCAGCCGCTTACCCGGGTACTGGTTGATGAGGGTGTAACTGGGGCTGGTGACGTAGTGCCGTTCATCCACGCCAAGGCCCCGGGCCAGTCCCTGGGTGAAAGCCGTTTTACCACTGCCCGGCTCTCCTGTCAAGGCGATGATCAGGCCGGGAAAGACTCGTCGGCCGATGGTTTCACCCAGCCTGGCCGTTTCGCGCGGAGATTGGGTCTGGATTCTAAAACAAGTGGCAGGCACCATCATTGCTCGCGTTATTATGGTCAAGAGCGGTCAGGGTGCGCGGCACGGCGGCCATAACCTCCGTGGCCAGAAATCCCGGGCCGCCGATTTCCCCGGCGGCCATGTCCGCGGCCGCTCCGTGGAGATAAACTCCCAGGCGGGAGGCCCGGCCCGGGTCATGGCCCTGGCAAATCCAGGCCGCGATCATGCCGGTCAGCACGTCACCCATGCCGCCGGCGGCCATGCCCGGGTTGCCGGTCTGGTTAACGAAGATTGTTCCGTCGGGATGGGCGATAACTGTGCCGGCCCCTTTTAAAACCACGTGAATATTATGGGCTTCGGCGAAAGACCGGGCGCAACCGACGCGGTCCGCCTGGACCAGGGCCGGATCGGTCTGAAGCAGCCGGGCCATCTCTCCGGGGTGGGGGGTGATAACCACCGGGGCGGCCGCTTTTTCAAAAAGATCCGGCCGGTCCGCGAGGCAGTTGAGTCCGTCGGCGTCGATGACCAGGGGCACCGGGCAACTGGTCAGAAGCCGGCGCACCAGTTCCTGAGTGGTCTCATCCGTCCCCAGGCCGGGACCCAGGGCCAGGCAGGACAGCCGCGGCAGGATTTCCCGGATGGCGGTGGAACAGGTGGCGTCAAACACCCGGCAGGTTTCGTCTCCCACCGGCAGGGTCATTATTTCGGTCACGGCCGGGGCGACCAGGTGGTGCAGGCCGGCCGGCACGGCCAGGGTAACCAGCCCGGCGCCGGCGCGCATGGCGGCCGTTGCCGTCAGAACGGCCGCCCCGGTTTTGCCCGGGGAGCCGGCTATCACCAGCACATGACCGTTACCGCCCTTGTGGGCCGCCGGCGGCCGCGGTTGGCAATACCCGGCCACCAGCCTCCCGGTCAGCAGCTTCCCGGCCGGTTGTATGCTTTCGGCGATAAAGGGCGGAATGCCGATGTCGATAACACCCAGGGCGCCGCACAGGTCGGCCCCCGGAAACTGGACCTGGCCGGTCTTGGCATAGCCGAAAGTGGCGGTTGCCCGGGCTCTGACGCAGACCCCGCCGGGCCGGCCGGTGTCGGCGTTCAGGCCGGAGGGGATATCCACGGCAAAAACCGGTTGGCCGGAGTCGTTGATATGGTTGATGACGGTTTTAAAAAATCCCCGGACTTCTTTTTTAAGACCCGTGCCGAGAATGGCGTCCACCACGAGATGGTGATGAGCCAGCGCGGAGTGGTGTGACTTCAGGGCCGCTTCATCGGGCAGGCTGATGACGGGTACCCCGAGTTTGTCCAGCAGGGCCAGGTTGGCGGCGGCGTCGCCGGAGACCTTGTCCGGGGTGGACAGCAGGTAGACGGTCACCCTGGTTCCGGCCTGGAACAGATAGCGGGCCATGACAAATCCGTCCCCGCCGTTGTTGCCCCGGCCGGCCAGGATGGCGATTTTCTGACCGGCCGCCTCCGGAAAATTTTTCCTCAGCCAGCGGGTGGCGCCGCGTCCGGCGTTTTCCATGAGCACCCGGCCGGGTATCCCGAACGATTCAATGGTGGTCTGGTCGATCTGCCTCATCTGTTCGGCTGTTACCAGGTACATGATTTGACGGCTCCCTATAGCTCCTTGATCAGTTGGATCATGTCCCGCACCGCCCGGTCCATGCCCACCAGGGAAGCGCGGGCGACGATGCTGTGGCCGATGCTGAATTCATCGATTTCTCCGGCACCGGCAAACCACTTGATGGTGTTGTAGCACAGACCGTGGCCGGCGTTGATGCCCAGACCCAGGTCGTGGGCCACGTCAATGGCCTCGCGGATATGACCGAAGGCCCGGCGTCTGGTCTCGTTGTCCGGGGCTTCACAAAAAGCGCCGGTATGGATTTCCACCATGGAGGCCCCGGTATCTCTGGCCATCCTGATCTGGTCGGGGGCGGGATCGATGAAGATGCTGACCCGGATGCCCTGGTGCTGCAGGGCGGTGACCAGTCCGGCGGCCCGGTCCCGGCCGCGGGTCAGGTCAAGCCCCCCCTGGGTGGTGATCTCTTCTTTTGTTTCCGGTACCAGGGTAACCAGGTCAGGTTTCACACCCAGAGCGATTTCCCTCATTTCTTCGGTAACGGCCATTTCCAGAATCAATCTGGTTTTGATGACATCTTTAATTCTGGTAACGTCCGCGTCCTGAATATGCCGACGGTCTCCGCGGAGATGGACGACAATGCCGTCGGCTCCGGCCAGTTCGGCCAGCACGGCGGCGGCCGCCGGCTCCGGATAGGCAACTCCCCGGGCCTGTCTCAGGGTGGCGATATGATCGACGTTTACTGCCAGTCCCGCCATGGTGTCGGTGCCTCCAATTCTTTACCTGCTTGGTGTTCTGGCCAGTACGGCCAGCAGGTCATCTGATTTTTTATCCATAACCGCCGCTTCTTCCCCGGATTGTTCATGATCATATCCGAACAGGTGTAAAATACCATGAACCAGCAGTTGTGTAAAGCGTTCTTCCGTGTTAACGCCCATGGCGGCCGCTTCCGCGGCGGCGGTGTCGGCCGAAATGACCACGTCACCGAGCAGGTCCGGGGAGATATGGGTGAATTCGCCTGCGGCCATGGGAAAGGCGATGACGTTGGTGGGACCGGCGCGATTGAGATAGCGCTGGTTAAGAACGGCTATCTCTTCGTCATCGGTGATGACCAGGGACAATTCCGACTCAGGACTGCCCAAGGCGTTTAAGACGGCCTGAGCCTTTTTCCGAATTGTCGGTACGGTTAGCTGATGACGATTTTGTCTGTTGTCTATCATGACTGCCATTGTCTTTGTTCCCGTTGGTGGGGGCCGGGTATTCAATGCGGTGATGGTATATCCCGGAGAGAATGTTGTTAAAGCTCTTGGCGATATTGTTGAGATCCTTCAGGGTCAGCTCGCATTCGTTGAGCTGGCCTTCTGAAAAAGCCTGGTTGATGATGTCCTGCATGATCTTCTGGATGCGGGAGGGGGTGGGCGAATCCAGGGAGCGGCTGGCCGCTTCCACTTCATCGGCCAGCATGACCAGGCCCGCCTCCCGGGACTGGGGGCGGGGACCGGGATAGCGGAAATCATTGACGTTAATTTCTTTTTCTTTGTCAGCCAGCTTTTCGTTGGCCCCCATCTGCCGTTTGGCTTTTTCGTAAAAATAGGAAATCAGGCGGGTGCCGTGGTGCTGCCGGATGGCGTTGATAATGGGGTCGCCGAGCCGGGATTTTCTTGCTATTTCAACGCCGTCCTTGATGTGGGAAATCAGGATCAGGCTGGACATGGACGGGGCCAGTTTTTCGTGCTTGTTTTTGGCACCCCTTTGATTTTCAATAAAGTAAAAAGGCTTCTTGATTTTACCGATATCGTGATAATAGCCGCATACCCGGGCCAGGAGAGGGTTGGCGCCGACTTCCGGGGCGGCCGCCTCGACCATGGCCCCGACGATTAAAGAGTGGTGATAGGTTCCCGGGGCCTCCAGCATGAGCCGTTTCAGCAGGGGCTGGTCCAGATTGGACAATTCCAGCAGCTTGATGTCGGTGGTGTATCCGAAAATCATTTCAAATATCGGCGCCAGTCCGGCCGTCAGAATGCCGGTCAGAACGCCTCCGGAAAAGGCCAGGCCGCAGTCCACCAGCATGGGAAGCAGGGCTATTTCCGCCAGGTAAATATTGAGGGTGGTGACTACCGCCATGTTAAACAGACCCAGCTTCACTCCGGCCTTGATAAAGATTTTGCGCTCGGGGCAGTACTGCATCCAGTAGGCGGCCATGGTCATGTTGAGAATGGCGTAAACGAAAATCTGGAAACTGTTTTCATAAATGGCGGCGACGCACAGCGCCAGGATCAGGGCAAAGGAAGCGGTCAGTTCAATGTCCATGAAAAGGCAGACGATCATGGCGCTGGTGGCCAGGGGAATTACCAGGAAAACGTTTTCCGGACTGATTAAGGAACTGCCGGTCGCGAAAGATTCCGCCAGCATCAGGGAAAGCCGGGCGGCCACAAAGGAAACACAGAGCATGGTGGCGAAAAACAGGAGGGTCTTGTTGTCGGCCAGGGTGCTGTGTCGTTTGCTTTCCGAGTTTCGCAGAAAGATAACCAGCAGCACGATTATGCCCATGAAAAAGGCGCCGATGGCCGGCCAGGCGGATCTTTTGTCTTTGACCCGCTCCGCCAGGCCCTCCAGTTTCAAGATATCCTGCTCGGATACCCGTTCGCCCTCGCGAAGAATCATTTCGCCTTTTTTAATTTTATAAAGAACCGGCTTGACGTTGTCAGCGGCAATTTTCCGGCGTCGTTCCGTCTCATTGGTATTAAGGATGAGGTTGGGCCTTATCAGCCGCTGGGAAAAATCAACAATCAGGTTTTTAACCGTGTAGTCCAGGCCTTTCAGCAGAGGGTCGCCGATAATTCGGACCATGGCCTGGGCCTGGTCCTGGCCGTAAAAGTGACGGAGGTTCTGGACAATCTCTTCATTGTCGGAGCCCACGAATTTGAGGATAATGCCGGTTCCTTTTTCCTTCAGCAGAACGTCTTTATTGGCGACTACCCCGTTCTGAAGAACTTCCGAGACAATTTTGAAAATGAGATGCTCGATCTCTTCTGAAAAGCCCTCTTTAACCAGGATGCGGTAAGCCCCCTGGCTGACATCAAATCCAATCAGATTTTCAAATTTTTCTTTTTTCTCCCAGACGCGGTCGTTGATGGTTCGACTGTCCAGGGGCTTGTCGGCAGTGTAGGCGCTTCTGACAAACTCAAAGCTGCGGGCAAGGCGCTGCCGGATCTGTCCTGTCAACTGTTCATTATAATCATAAACAGTCAGAATCTCCCGGCTGGCCTGCTGCCGTTTATCCCGGGTAGCGTTCGTGTCCCTGATCAGAAAAACCTCGGGTGACTTGATGTTGTCCCGGGCCACGTCACCAGCCTGGTAAGAGTAATAGGGAACCGGCAGAATGGCCGAGGTAAAGGTGGCTCCGAAAACCAGGGCGGTCAACAACAGCAGCAACCACCTAAAGGCGCGGTTGTCATTGGAAATGGAAAGAAACTTTTTTAGCGAACGGGTTTGCATAAGAAGCAGCGATTCCGGTAGGTGGAGGTTATTCCTGACGTGTCGTGAGAATATCCGGCCGAACGACAAAAGCACGATGACATGAGTTATATTTTAAAAAAGTCATCCGGATATTTCACGCGACGTTCGGAAGAAGTGGCTTGGGACATGTTTAAATAATTATATCATCACCAGCATAATCTATGCAACCGACCCGGCCTTAGAGCGGTTGTTTGAGCAGAACCGCTCAGTTCTGATTATACCAAGGGATGTTTATAGTATTATATTCCCTTTTGCAAGCAAATTCTTCATTCTTGTCATTTCTGCCGGCATGCAATTCCGGCCCGGGATTTCTGCCAGGGGGGGTGTCTCAGGTGTTTTGGTCAGGTGGCTGTGTCCGGGAGTTGTGTCCGGGAACCTGGTCTGAGGAAGAGCCGTTGTCAAGGTCGCTGGATTCATAGGCGGCGATGATTTTTTCCACCAGGCTGTGCCGGACCACGTCTTTTTTGGAAAAGTATACAAAGTCCAATCCTTCAATATTATTGAGTATATTTTTAGCCTCAATTAATCCGGAAGACTTCCCGCCGGGAAGATCAGTCTGGGTGATATCGCCGGTGATAACGGCTTTGGAATTGAAACCGATGCGGGTCAGAAACATTTTCATCTGTTGTGAAGTGGTGTTCTGGGCTTCGTCCAGGATGACAAAGGAATCATTAAGGGTCCGGCCGCGCATAAAGGCCAGGGGCGCCACCTCAATGACCTTTTTTTCCATGAGCGCGGCAATTTTCTTGAAATTCATCATTTCGTAAAGCGCGTCATAGAGCGGTCGCAGGTAGGGGTCGACTTTTTCCGCCAGGTCGCCGGGCAGAAAACCAAGGGCTTCTCCGGCTTCCACCGCCGGCCGGGTCAGGATAATGCGGTTGACCAGGCCCTGCTTGAAGGCGGCTACAGCCATGGCCATGGCCAAGTAGGTTTTGCCGGTGCCGGCCGGACCAATGCCGAAAACCATATCGTGGCTTCGGATGGCGTCGATATATCTTTTCTGGGCCGCGCTGCGGGGGGTAATGGGACGGTTTTGCGGAGTGACGTACACCGTTTCCAGAAACAGGGTTTTTAAATCGGTGCGGTCATCTTCCCGGAGTGCCCGGACGGCGTGATTGATATCTGATTCATAAAGGGGATAGCCCGATTCCAGGAGGGTATAAAGCTGATTGAGAATATTTTTGGCCAAATCGGTGGCAATGCGGTCGCCCCTGATAAAAGCGGCGTTGCCCCGGGCGTTGATGGTGACATCAAGGTCTTCAGCGATGGCTTTCAAGTGCGCGCCGTGTTCTCCGAACAGCCGCAGGGCCAGTTCCGGATCCGGAAAATCAATTTGCAGTGAGGTCTCTTCCGCTTGCCGCGGCATGGCCGGCCTCTCTTTTTTAACCGTTAAGCTCAAATGATAATTTGTAATTTAAGCAGCATGGTGAAACATATTATAATATTTTTAAGTGCTTAAATGAGACCGCTATCGTCCCGATTAATTTCATAATTTCAGAGGTCCCGGTGAAAGTGGTTTTTATTCGCATCCGATCAAAAAAATTCAGGAAATGTCCGGGCTTGTTTTTCGTCAATTACTTTATATACATGATAAGAAGGGCGCTTGCAAATTACAAACAATATGGTAAACAATTAATAACATGAAAATAACCCGGTTATTTCACGAGTCGATTTGGGCCCGAGCCCCTGGCTCCACCTGCAAGGCGCAGGGCGCGAAGCTGTAGTAATCTACCGCGAGCGGCCTGTAACACAGCAGCTGCGCCCAAGGCGACTCGCCCGCAGGGTGAATTTTTTCGACATCTAAATGGTTAAAATTTCATAAACGGCCAATGACAATTTGTATTTTTAAAAAAGTCAGAAATTATCAATAACCAATTGAAGTTCATTGGTTAAACAGCTATAGTCGAAAAAATTCATGAAATATCCGGGCTAAGGATGCAGGTCATATGAACGTAATTGACATGATCATCGTGGGGGTCGTCTGCCTGGGCATGATCCGGGGAATTTTCCGGGGATTGAGCAATGAGCTGGCTTCGATCATAGGTGTTATGGCCGGTTTTTATGGAGCCTACCTGTTTTACCCCCGGCTGGCTTCGCGCCTGCCCGAAATGATCCCACCCGGAACCGCGGCTGACATTATCTCTTTTGCGGCCATTTTCTGCCTGGTGTTGCTGCTGGTTAACCTGCTGGGAAAAATGGTGCGCTTTGTGCTGGGCATTACCATGCTGGGTTGGTTGGACCGGCTGCTGGGAGGGGGATTCGGAGCCGCCAAGGGTGTTTTGATCGCGGCGGTGGTGTTGTTTATGGTAAGCCGCTTTTATCAATCACCGGTTCCCGTGGTGCGGGAATCGGTCCTGAGCGGTTACGTCGCGGTGGCCTCGGATACCATGGCGGAGGCGGTATCAAGTCAGTGGCACCAGACTTTGAAATCCAGAATAAGGGAGCTGCGGAAGAATTGGAATCATCGCAAGGGTTAGCTGATACAGAATCACAGATAGAGCGGCTTTCAAAAATTATTGTCAGCCTGCGGGGAGAAAACGGTTGTCCCTGGGACAGGCGGCAGACCCCCCGCTCCATAACGGTCTACCTGGTGGAAGAAGTTTATGAGCTCATTGAGGCCATTCATGATGACGAGGCCGGGGCCGTCCGCGAAGAACTGGGGGATGTCCTGTTTCAGTTGCTGTTTGTGGCCGACGTATACCGGGAGCGGGGCCTGTTTGATATGGAAGAGGCGGCCCGGACGGCCGCCGATAAAATGATCCGGCGGCACCCCCATGTCTTTGGCGATAAGCAAGCCATCAGTGTTGACGAGGTAAAAGACCGCTGGCACCTGATCAAACAGCAGGAAAAAGAAGGGTCCGCGCCGGGCTCGGTGATGGATTCCGTGCCCCGCCATCTGCCGGCTCTGCTGAGAGCTTACCGGGTGAGTTCCCGGGCCGCCAAGGCCGGTTTGGACTGGCAGCAGAAATTTGATGTCATGGCCAAGGCCGGGGAGGAGCTGGCCGAACTGGCGGCGGCCGTGACCGATGACGATCAGGCCGGTATCAGCGAGGAGCTGGGCGACCTGTTTTTCACTTTTGTCAACCTGGCCCGGTTTTTAGGCGTTCATCCGGAGACCGTCCTGACCAGCGCCATCGCCAAGTTTGAGGCCCGTTTCCGATGCCTGGAGGAGTCCCTGGCCAGACAGGGAAAAACCATCGCGGAGACCGATTCCGACAGCCTGGACGCTTTGTGGGAGGCGGCTAAGCAGGAGGCGCCCCGGTGATTGCCATAGTTGATTATAAGGCCGGTAACCTGACCAGCGTGGCCCGGGCCTTGACCAAGCTCGATCGTCCCTCCATGATTACCGGCCGACCGGACGAGATAGCGGCGGCCGAGCGGGTGATTTTTCCCGGGGTCGGCGCGGCCGGGACCGCCCTGCTGAGCCTGGCCGAGTCCGGTCTGGATCAGGCCGTCCGGGAGGTGGTCGAATCTGGCCGGCCACTGCTGGGAATTTGCCTGGGCACCCAGATCATTATGGAAGCAAGCAGTGAAAATGAGACCGCCTGCCTGGGGATAGTGGCCGGAACGGTGCGGTCCTTTCCGGACGGGATGATTGATGCCGCCGGAAACCGGTTAAAAATTCCGCACATGGGCTGGAACAACCTGATCTCCCGGCGTTTTCATCCCTTGCTGGAAGGTATAGAGGCGGAAGACCAGTTTTATTTTGTGCACAGTTATTATCCTGATCCGGCCGAAGAAGCGCAGGTCGTGACGACTACCTCTTACGGCCTGTCGTTTACCTCGGTGATGGGAAAAGATAATCTGGTGGCAACCCAGTTTCATCCGGAAAAAAGCGGGGCTGCCGGGTTGCGGATTCTTGATAATTTCTGTCGCTGGCGACCTTGAGCGCGCGAAAAAAATCCAGAATTTCTTTTTTGAATATCCGGACGGCGCGGCCTGCCCGGAATTTTATGGTGCCAGGGGCTTTTGAAGACCTTTCCGCGCCCCTTGATTTCTAATCTTTTCGCGGGAAAAAAATAATGTTGAGCAAGCGCGTTATCCCCTGTCTGGATGTTCGAGACGGCCGGACGACCAAGGGGATAGAGTTTAAAAACAACGTGGATATTGGTGATCCGGTGGATATGGCGGCCAGGTACTACCGGGCCGGGGCGGATGAACTTGTTTTTTACGACATTACCGCCTCTCATGAAAAGCGGAACCTGATGCTGGAAGTGGTCCGGCAGGTGGCGGAAACCATTTTTATCCCCTTTTCCGTGGGCGGCGGTATCCGCACGGTTGATGATATGCGGTCGACCCTGCTGGCCGGCGCGGAAAAGGTCAGCGTTAACTCCGCGGCGGTACTTAATCCGGAAATTATCGCGGCCGGGGCCCGGCAGTTCGGCAGGCAGTGTATTGTTTTGGGTATGGATGTCAAACGGGTGGAAAAAAGCACCCGGATTCCGTCCGGGTTTGAAGTCGTCATAAACGGCGGCCGCAAGTATATGGGGATTGACGCGGTCTGGTGGGCCCGGCAGGGGCAACGCCTGGGAGCCGGCGAGATATGCTTGAATTCCATTGACGCCGATGGTGTTCAGCAAGGTTATGACCTGGAATTAACCCGGGTGATTTCCGAAGGGGTCACTATCCCGGTTATTGCCTCCGGCGGGGCCGGCGCTCCTTGGCACCTGTTTGAGGCGCTGACGTCGGGAAAGGCTGACGCAGTCCTGATCGCCTCCATGGTCCATTACGGGACATATTCCATCTCAGAGATTAAAGAATTTCTTAACGAGCGGCAGGTGCCGGTTCGGAGCCGCTGGTAGCGGTATCAGACCGGAGCGGACCGTGCTGTTTGGACAAAAACGCGGTGGCTGTCAAAGGCCAGCTCCGGCAATCGCTCAAAAGGGAAAAAAGCGACGGCCTCGGCGTCATCTCCGGCCTCCATCTTTCCCTGGAAACTGGTCACCAGATAGCCCACGATCAGTACGGTTCCATAGGCAGCACTGTCATGGGTGGCCACCCCCAGCAGATTTTCAATCCGGCCGGACAAGCCGGTTTCTTCCTCCAGCTCCCGCAAGGCCGCTTGTTCCGGGAGTTCATGTAGTTCTATGAAGCCCCCGGGCAGGGACCAATAACCTTTTTTCGGGGCCACCTTTCTTTTGACCAGCAACAGGCCGGAGACTTCATCAGTTACCACTACGGCCGTGGCCGGCACCGGATTTTCGTATATGGGGAGTTCACAGCGGGGGCAAAACAGCCGGGACCTGCCTTCCCACAGTTTCCGGGTCAGGTTGTGGCCGCAAAAGTGGCAGAATTGTTTGTCGCCGGCCGGTGATGAATCAGTCGTCAAAATCTCCATCCGCTCCTTTGTCGGAATGAATGGCGGCCGCTTTTTCCTTGATTTTTTCTTCTGTCCATTCTTCCGGCGATTCGATTCTGTCAGCCAGGGGACCGGCATCATACGAGCCCGCTTTGAGAATGGCTTCCACCGTCAGCGGTGCCGTATCGCCGGCATTGAACACATCAGTCAGCATGGTGTAGACAAATTTTTCCACGTCGTGAATCATGCGTTCGCGGATCTCAGCTGACTGGGCCTGAAGGCGGTTGTCAAAGGGAAGATTGAGCTTTTTGTAATCGCCGGCCGTCAGTCCGTGAGATTGGGCGTAGTCGCACATCTCCTGCCAGATTTCATCGGTAACACCCCGGTCCGGATGTTTAAGGAAGCATTGTTTTTCGTCAAGAAAGGCGTTGCCGTAATCATTGACTTCCAGGCCCCAGGAGATCATTTGCAGGGCCGTGGCTACATTGGCCTTGGTGGTATGAGTCTCGGCGGCGATTTGACGCAGTCGTTCGGAGCTGTTTCCGGAAGTGCCGTGCTGGGCTCCATATACTTTGTATTTTTCCAGCGCCTGGTGTATCTCCCGGGTCAGCTCCACTTGGATGCCCTGGTCGCTGGCTTCAATGCCGTGGGTGGTGCCGTTGTTCAAGGCAATCCAGTCGGGAAAAATGTCATGGGCGTTTAATCCCTGGATCAGAAAAAGAGCCTCCTCTTTGGTTGATATGCCGGTTTTTCCTTTTATTTCACCCACTTCGGTCTCCAGCCCGGCCCATTTCGGCACAAACTGATACAATTCCAGGTTGGCCATAAGATTCTGATCGTCCGGTAAATGGGAGGCGTCAATGGCGATGGAGGTCATTCCGGCCTCAAATATTGACGGGATTTCAACCCTGGCGGCGGTGATATCTTCCGGTTTTTTGATGCCATAGTGATCGGCATGAATGGCCACCGGCACAGTTATCTTCATTTCATTACAGAAAGCGTCCACCTGACGGGCGATGTTCCAGTAATTGACGGCGCAGTAAGCATTCTGACCGCCTTCCGACTTGGCAATTTCAATGATAAGGGCGGCGTTGGCCCGCTGGGCGGCCCGCAGCGCTCCCCGGATTACAAAGTTATTCCGGCCGTTGGCGGCCATGGCTACCGCGCCGGGTTTCCCAGCCACGGCCCGGTTTATGAATTTACCGCTGACAAGGAGTGCCCGGGAGTTAGGAAAGCATTTAACGATATTGGGCGGCCGGCCGATGGCGACCGCTTCCTCAAATTTTTTCAGATAGCTTTCAGGTGACATGGTTGTGGCCTCCGTTGTTTAATCTGGTCAATCAAAATCTGATGGCTTCGCAAAAAAGCCTGATCCGGATATTTCACCATCATGATGCCGGGTCGGCTCAATTTTCTCCGGCCTTGAATTTATCAAGCTGCTCTTTTAAATCGTCCCTTTTTTTATGATAATTATTCAGTTTTTCATTAAAGGCTTTAATCTTATCGTTGACTGACTCAATTTCTTCCGGGGTCTGGGCGGCCTCTTGTTGTTTGTCCAGTTCCTTTTTTCTTTCCTGAAGCTGTTGATATTCCCTCATCAGGGAACGCTCCCGGGATCTGAGAGCCGACCTGGGGTCAGTGTCGGCGTCTGCCGCCTCTTCTTCATCGTCAGCCTCAGATTCGGCCGTTTCCTCTGAATCTTCATCTGTTGCCGTTTCCTCTGATTCTTCATCTGTTGCCGTCTCTGGCGCCGGTCCCAGCTGCTCGATTTCTTCTTCGCTCATTATGCTGTCATGGTATTTTTCGGGAATCGTGCCGGGATCATTGGTGTAATGAAGATGGCCCCGGTCGTCCTGATACCAGTATATTTCCGCTTCGGCTTGCTGGCAGAAAAAGGGGGCGGTCAGGACCGATAAGCAAATAAACAGGCATAGTAAATAATTCATGGATGGCTTCTCCCCGGTTTGTCGTCAATGTATGCGGAGCCAGTATATGATTGATATAGATGTAATGTCAAGCATTTGTGTTAAAGAAACAACCTGGCGGGATATCAGCTGCCCAGCATGAAACTCCATAAAATACCGGCGGCCGTAGCCGATCCAATAACCCCCGAGGAATTGCAGGCCATGGCATGCATCAGCAGATAATTGCCCGGATCTTCATGCTGCCCGACCAGGTGTACTTCGCGGGCCGAGCCGGGCACTGCCGAAACGCCGGCCGCTCCCAGCAGGGGATTTATTTTTTCTTTGGAAAACAGGTTCATTATTTTGGCGAAGATCAAGCCGGAGGCTGTAGCCACGGAAAAGGCGACCGCGCCCAGAAAGAAAATGCCGATAGATTGCGGGGTCAGAAAGATATCTCCCTGGGTACTGCAACCGACGGTCAATCCCAGAAAGATGGTAGCCGCGTCCATAATGACGGTGCGGGCGCTTTGGGCCAGCCGCTCCGCCTGGCCGCATTCTTTAAGAAAATTTCCAAAAAAGAACGGTCCCAGCAGGGGGATGGAGGCCGGGGCCAGAAAGCAGCAAAGAATGATCCCGATAATCGGAAAAACCATGCGTTCATTTTTGGAAACTTCCCGCAGGGGCGGCATTTTAATGAGTCGTTCCCGGCGCGTCGTCAGCAGCCGCATGATCGGGGGTTGAATGACGGGAATCAAGGCCATGTATGAGTAAGCGGCAATGGCGATGGGGCCGATCAAGTGCGGCGCCAGTTTGGCCGTCAAAAAAATCGAGGTCGGACCGTCAGCGCCGCCGATTATTGCCACTGAGGCTGCTTCATTAGGTTGAAACCCAAAGCCCAGGGCCCCCAGCAGGGTAAAAAACACGCCCACTTGGGCGGCGGCTCCCAGCAGCATCAACTTGGGCTTGGAAAGCAGGGATGAGAAATCGGTCATGGCACCCAGCCCGAGAAAAACTATGGAGGGGTACATGCCGGAAGTAACGCCGAAGTATAAATAATGCAGGACGCTGTTCTGTTCATATATTCCCAGCCCGAAACCTTTAAAAAAAGGCACATTGCCGATAATAACGCCCATTCCGATGGGTATCAGCAAAAGCGGCTCAAACGCTTTGGCGGCTCCCAGATAAACAAAGAAGCTGCCAACTAAGATCATGATCAGATGGCGATAATCGGCCAGTGCAAATCCCGTGTTATTTATGAAATCCAGAGCCAGTTCCAGCATTGATACTCCTCAAATTATATGGGGTCAGTTTCAGTTCGGGTCCGGTAATAGATGATGGCTTCGTAAAAAGTCCAATTGCCGCAAGGCGGCCGGCTGCGTTACGCGCAATCACTCATAATTTCACGTACTATAAGTACGCTGCATTCTTCGTGATTGCGCAAGCCTTGATCTTGAACTTTTTACTTTGCCGTCCCAATTTGAACTTTTTACGAAAACGTCAATAAATGGTTTTTTACTTCCGGCGGCAGTCGTCTTATTCCGTCCCCAGACGAAATAAAATTCAGATATTATCAGGCCGCCATAAACAGCTGTTGGCTTAATCGTCACCAGTCGGTTTAAATATTCCAGCGAAAAAGACCGTTACCTTCCGATATTATGAGATTTTCTTCACGAAGGGCCTTGATGGTCAAATGAGGATGCGGCAGGCCATTGTCCTCGGACAGGCGATAAATTTCCGACAGTTGAAAGGGTTCCGGCAGTTTAGCGGCACAGGCCTTGTAAGTACTGGCAATGTGGCGCAGGTCATGGCTGGTCAGGTCAAGGTCGGCCGGCGCTGCCGACTCCTGACGGAGTTGTTGCCTGTCCGGGCTCTTTTGGAATAAAGATCCGGCTTTTTCAAAAAATCCGACCAGATAAGGGACACGAGAGACAATAAAAGACAAAACGGCCAGTCCCGTGATGTCGATCATTATTCCCAGGGCTGCCATTGACCAACCGTTTACCTCGGCGATTCTCTGGAAACTGAATAGTTCAGTCAAGCAAACCTCCCCGACCGGCTTTTTCCCGGTCGTTTTTCAGGTCAAATCCAATGTTGCCGTCTGTGCCGGTCTCGCAGGCCTCTTTGAGACCGGTGCTGACATAGAAAATTTTTATTTTAACTCATAAAGAAGAAATAATGTCAATTAAAAAAACGGTAAGGTCCGGACTGACGGCTTCGTAAAAAATCCGCCCGGAGCAAACAGCCCGGATACGGCATGAAATGTCCGGGTGAATAAATCTGGCCGATCAGTTGAGGTTAAACTTGTCGCGCAAGGTTTCGGAAAGCTGACTGACGACGGCGAAGCCCTGTTCCACGGTTACTTCGATGTCGGAATTGACCAGGCAGCAGGTGGCCGGTGAAATCAGGCTGCGGGCCAGGAGCAGTTCCCGGTCGATGCCTTTTTGCCAGAGTCGCCGCCAGAGGTCTTCCAGTCGGTCAGTCAGTGACTGGAGGGATTCGCTGGAGAAAGGATCGGTGTTGGTGGGAACTATACCCCAGGCCAGGACCCCGCCGCCGTCCAGAAATTTTTGCAGGCCGGTCGCCGAGGCGGCCAGAATATCACCGTTGGTATAGGCGTCCATCGAGAGGATGTCAATATCCAGGGAGAGCAGGAAATCCCAGTCCGGGTTGCCGCAGAGATGAATTCCGCGGGGCCGGTTAATCCGGGCGAAAAAATCGTCCAGGTCAGCCTTGGCCCTGGCGTCGCTGTAGCCGGACAGGGCGGAGAAAAGAAATTGCAGGCCGGGCTCATCCACGAACATGAAGGCGTTGGGGTTTTTTTGAATCAATTTTTGCAGCTGGACATTGACCCGTTGGGCCATGAATTCGAACATGATCGGACGTACCATATCATCAAACAGGATCGGCCGGTCGTTTTCATCGCAGACATTAAAGCCGAAGCTGATGGGTCCTTCCAGCTGTCCCCGGATGGCCGGCCGGTCCTCCAGGTCCAGTTCCAGAAAGCGGTGATAAACCGCGGAATAATCGGGGCTGACATCAAATGTTTCGGGTGAATTCATGGCGGCCAGGTGGGCCTCCAGTTCCGACATGAATTTTTCGTGAGAAAAAGAGAGGGTCCGCTGGCTGACATCGAGCACAATGCCCGGGAAATGTTCCGCCGCCTGCACGTACATGTCTTCATAATAATTCAGGCGGGGAAGTTGCGGCCAGAAGGGGATATCCATGGTCAGGGCGTATCGCAGGGCCCGGTCGATGTCCGTGTGCGGCATGACCGCCATGGCCGTGGTGAGCAGATTTCCGGGTATGGGCATGACAACTCCATGTTAAGGCTCAGGGGGAATCATAAAATCATCGCCCGGACAACCCTGTGCCGGGCGATGGAGGTGAGTGGTTTTAAAAGGTCGGGCCGCGTCAGGGCCTGGAAGAAAATATTTCCGCCGGTTTTTCAGTCTGGCCGGTGGCATTGGGATATTGCTCGTATTTATGGGCTTTCCGGTTTTCTTCCAGCATGGCTTCGGCCTCTTCCATGAAGGCGTTATAACGTTTCTTGCACTCGTAAAATCCGTGCCACCAGGAGTAATCCGGCGCCATCATGGCCGCGCCCATGCGGGCCCGGCGGCCTTCGTGGTGCCAGAGCTCATAGTATTCCACCTCCAGGGCTTCATCAAAAAAACGGCTGTCATCCAGCAGTCCTTTTTCGTAGAGGCGGTCCAGCATCGCCTTGGCCGGTTTGAAATACTCATTGTTGTACTCGGCCACCACGTCGTCCATCGTCTGATAATGGCCCTTAATCCAGGCATCGCCATGACACTGCCGGCAGACGGCCTGCATTTTTTCCCGTTCCTGCTTCCAGTTGGTCGGAGCCGGAAAGGCGGCGAAATCTTCCGGGCGGACGGTTAAGGGAGCCTGAAGTTCCCAGGAAAGACGCTCGGTGACATCATGACTGGTCCGGACTGAACCGACGCCTGACATGTGGCAGGTAGCGCAGGTCGGGCCCCGGTAATCAACCCCGGCCGACCAGGTCCCCGGGGCGGCCGTCCAGTTGTAGGTGTCGCCGAAAGCGGTATAGATGTCGCCATGCTTGGATTCCATGAAAATTTCTATCTGGGGATGATCCGGTCCCAGGTGGCATTGACCGCAGGCCTCTGGTTTTCTGGCTTCCATCACGGAAAAGCGGTGGCGGGTGTGACAACTGGAGCAACTGCCTTTGCTGCCGTCCAGATTGATGCGGCCGACGCCGACATTGGGCCAGGAGGCCGAGGTCAGGCTGCCGTCTTCATTTTTTTCCAGGACCGTGCCATGACAATAAAAACATCCCGAACTGCGCTCTACCTCACTGTTCATGCCGTCATTCAGCCAGGGATCGATTTCCCATATTATTTCCAGGGTGTTGGCATGCTTGCTTCGGCTGTACTGCTCGGCTTCGTTGGGATGGCATCGGGAGCAGTCCTTGGGGGTGACGACTCCGCTGACCGGCACGCGATACCGGTCCCGGGCATAGGGGTCGTCATTGTTCTCATATTGCTTGTCATGGGCCTTATTGACGTCCTTCGCGAATGACTCCGCCTGATGACAATCGATGCAGGTAATGTTGGCGCTGGCATGACTGCTGTTGGCCCAGTCCGCGAATATCCCGGGATGTTCGCGTTTATGGCATTGGATGCAGGCTACCCCGGCTTCGGGAATGCTGCGTTCGATACGGAATTCTTTTTCCTTGGCCATCTCGGCGGCGTTTTCGGCGGTCACCGCGGCCGGCCACCCCGTCATTATCAGCAGGCCTGACACCATCAACAGACGTATCGCTATCAATCGTTTCATATCCCCCTCCTTAGCCCGGATATTTCATGAAGTTTTTTAAAAAGCATTACTTTATTACGTTATTTAAATTGTTTATACCGGTATACCGGCGTGGCGTTATGCACCAGATCCCGGTGGCAGTCCACGCATCTTTTTTCCCGCCCGGGCAGAGCGTGAACCACCTCCCGGTGAGCCAGCATGGCCCCCCGTTTATCAGGAATATGCAGCAGGTTGCGATGACATTTCTGACACTGCGCGTTATCAAAAGAAGCGTAGGCTTTTTCACGGTTTTTCTGGTGATCATATTCATCAATGAGAAAGTGGGCGATAACGTCTTTGAGGCCGTGCATGGTTTTGGTGTAGAAAAAATCAAAGGTATCGTGCGGCGCCGGCAGGTGGCAGTCCATGCAGTCGGCCACAAACCCCTGGGCGTTATTAACGTGGGTGGATGTCTTCCAGGTGTTGACGGCAAACCTGATTTCATGGCAGGAAGCGCAGAACCGGGGAGTAGAGGTGCGGACCATGGTGTAATAAGTCATGCTGAACAACGGGAAGGCCAGAGCGATTCCCAAACCGATAAGGATTAAGGCCTTGGCAGGTTTGCTGAATTTAAACAACAGGTACCCCCCCCGAAAATAAGATATAAATTTTTTATATCAAAGACCTCGTTATCGTCAAGGTTGTTGCGGATTTACTCATCAAAATCCGTTTTGTCATCAAAATCCGTTTTGCCACCCGCCGCCTGTCAGGCCATTGTCAGGGGGGTGGGGCCGCCTGGGCGGACCATTTTTGAACAATCTTCCTTAAAGCGCTTTGCCTGATGGGTTTGGAAATATAATCATCCATGCCGGCTTCCAGAAAGACTTCCCGGTCTCCTTTAATGGCGTGGGCGGTAACGGCGATAATCGGTATCCGTTGTTTTGTTTCGGCCTGAATTTCATCCTGCCTTATTTGACAGGCGGCTTCCAGCCCGTCCATAACCGGCATCTGGCCGTCCATCAGAATAAGATCAAAGACGTTATGACGATATTGCCTGAGCGCCTCCCGGCCGTTGTCCACCAGGGTCACGGCATGGCCCATTTTTTCCAGCATCATTCTGAGCACCCGCTGGTTCAAAGGATTGTCCTCGGCGACCAGGATAGCCAGGGTCGGTTTCCCGGTGTTTTTGCCGTTGTCAGGTTGTTTGAAATAATTCTGTCCGAAGGAGACGGGGGCGGGAAAAGAAGCTTCACGGTCGTCAGGCCTGAGGCCGGACTGGCCAATGGCCTTGAGGAGGCATTGTTCCAACTGGTCTTTTTTAATCGGCTTAATAAGGTGGCCTTCGGCTGGGATTTGTTTTTCCGGGGCGTCATGGCTGTCCCGTTTGTCAGATACCAGGATGACGGCAGTTCTGTTGATATTGTCACTTAAATGAACCTGAGCCACCAGGCCGCCGGCCTTGATACTGTCTCCGGTGATATCCACCAGGACGGCGTCAAAGCTGTCCTGGCTTGGGGGTCCTTCCTGCAACAGTTTCTGAGCAGTGGTAATATCCCGGGTGGTTTCCAGAATACAGCCCCGCCCGCGCAGATATGTGTCAATAATTTTCATGGTGATGGAATTGTCTCCAGCCATGAGAATGGCGACGCCTTTTAAGGAAGATTGATCCGGATCGTCGGAAGTGGTGTCGCCGCTGGCGGCCGGCGCGATACCGAAGGGCAGGGTAAGGAAGAAAGCCGCGCCTTGCCGGGGCCGGCTGCTGACCCCGATGGACTCTCCTCCCATCAGCGCGGCCAGCTGGTTGGATATGGCCAGTCCCAGGCCCGTGCCGCCGTAAAGCCGGTTGCTGGAGGCGTTTACCTGAGTAAAAGGCTGAAATAGTTGTTGCTGGTGTTCTGGTGAAATGCCGACGCCGGTATCCTCGACCCGGAAATGGAGGCGGGCGGTCTTGCCGTCGTTTTCTTCTGAAGATACGTAAATCGCGACTTCTCCGGTATCCGTGTATTTAATGGCATTGCTGATCAGATTGGTCAGTATCTGGCGCAGCCTGCTGGAGTCACCGATCAGCCTGTCCGGGACATCGTCCTTGATCAGACAGCCAAAATCAAGATTCTTGTCAAAGGCGTTTCTGGCGAACAGGTCGGAAACGTTTTCCAGCAGTTCCCGCAGGCTGAACTCAATGTTTTCCAGGCGGATTTTGTCGGCTTCGATTTTGGAAAAATCAAGAATATCACCGATCAGGGTACACAGGACGCTGGTACTTTGCTTGATGTTGGCCGTGTATTCCTGCTGTTCTTCGGTCTGCGCGGTCATGGACAGCAGATCCGCCAGGCCGGTAATGCCGTTCAGCGGCGTTCTAAGTTCATGACTCATATTGGCCAGGAATTTACTTTTAGCTTTATTGGCGGCCTCGGCGTTTTCTTTTTCGCGTTTTAAAGAACGGAGCAGATCATCGTTCTTCATGGTCAGCTCAATGGAATTCGTGAAGGTTTGACTCATTCGTTTGGCAGTGGCGGTAATGATCAATCCCAACAACACTGTCATCGCTCCCATCAGAGCCGGCAGGCTTCCCGGGGCGGTAAAAAATGCTATTGCCAGCGGTGTCAGAAGGGGAACCGCGAACAGGCAGAAGGTGTCCATTCTTACGGCGTAAGAGGCCATGCCACCGGCGGCCATACCGGCAATGATAAAAGCCAGAAAGACCTGGTGGACAATGGAGTCCGGCACGAACAGGAGAAGGCTGCCGGCTCCCCAGACAAGGCCGGCCGCGCCTATCCCGATTGCCTGGAGGCGAAACCAGAAAACCATGTTTTTATGTTCCGGTGATGTTTTTTTGTAGGCGAACCAGGTCAGGTAGCGGATAAAGGTCAGCACCAGGGCGGTGGCATACCAGGCAATGATAACAGACCGAGGCACGGCGTTCCACAGAACATAAACCAGGATGGCGCCATTGATAATGGTGCCGGTCATGGAGATAGGCATATGGCTGTATAACTGGTTGGTCTGCTCGGCCAGAGCCCGCTGCCAACCGGCATCGCGATGACCACTGCCTGAAATCGCCATGATTTCCCCCCCGAAGACATTACCATCAGCCAGGCTGAAGATAAAATTTAATCATTTTTTAATATAATATATCACCATTTGTAATCCAAGGATAATTTCCGTCTTGTCTCTCTGTTAACAGAATGTTATCGATATAATTGTGATCATTGTTGTCCAGAACAACAAAAAAAGGGTCTTTTCGTCACCCCGGCGCAGGCCGGGGCCAGGTGCGAATAAAAAGGACTTCCACCGCGACATCTGTAATTTAATGAAATATCCGGGCTACCCCCCCAGGCTGCCAACATGAAAATTCTCGTTGTAGAAGATAATGTCGCTACTTTGAAGATGCTGGCAATATTGCTGACCAGGTGGGGATATGATGTTGATACGGCGGAGGACGGCCGTCGGGCGCTGGATATTATCAATGGCCCCGAGCCGCCGCGTCTGTATATTCTTGATTGGATGATGCCGGAGTTGAGTGGCCTTGAATTATGTAAACTTATCAGGTCCTCAACTTCCGGTATAGAAAACGGGTATATCGTTCTGCTGACCGGCCGCACCGAAACCAGAGATATTGTTACCGGTCTCCAGGCCGGGGCTGATGATTATATTGCCAAGCCTTTTCATCCGGAAGAGCTTCGGAGTCGGATTGGTTCCGGTAAAAGGATAATTGATCTGCAGGACGCCCTGGATCGGCGGGGTAAGACCCAGGGTGTGCTGGAAATGGCGGGGGCGGTCTGCCACGAGCTGAATCAACCCTTGCAGGCCATTATGGGCTACACCAATCTGATCCTGATGGATATGGACCCCGATCATCCCCTGCAGGAAGGGTTGCGGGTTATTAATACCCAGGTGGAGCGCATGGCCGTTTTGACCCGGAAGCTGATGCGGATTGCCCGCTATGAAACCAGGGAATATGTTGACGGGCAACGGATTGTCGACATTGATCGGTCCGTGTCAGAAGACTATTATAATGATCTAAACGAAAAATAAGCGGTAGTGATGTTAGCCCGGATATTTCATGAATCTTTTCGGGCCGGTTGCTGGCTGACTGTCGCTTAAAGACGGCCGGGGCTCAGGTTTTAAACAACATGCCGATAATGATAAAAATGAGTCCCAGGGCGAGCAGCAGCAGCGAAAGATTGATATAGGCGAGTTGTTCAGCCCAGGGACGGACTGCCCCCCAGGGAATGCTCTCGATCCATTCCAGCCCCACCAATTGATTGATAGTGAAAAATTTGAAATCCACCGAGGGCATGACTTTGGAAATCATTTGAAATATAAACAGGAAGCCGGCTCCTATCCATATGATCAGACCAATTACGGAATATTTCAAAACTGCCTCCTCTTAAAAATCATTGATTTATCCGGAGCATCCCGGTTAACAAGCCAGACAATAATTGTATTTATAGTATATCTCAAAGTCGATCAAAAGGCAATTCCGGGCCGGGTAAAAAGTTCCCCGGCAAATGGTAAACAAGGCGCGAGAAACTCAGCCGGGGCGTTTTTCGGGGAAAAGCTTCCAGATTGATTCCCTGTCCGCCCGGCAGACGCCCCGTTCAGTAATAAAACCGGTCACCAGCCGGGCCGGAGTAACGTCAAAGGCGTAGTTCGAGGCCGGACTGTCTTCCGGAACCAGGCGCACCGTCTCCAGTTTGTTGTCAGCCAGGCCTTGAATATACCTGACCTCGTCGGGATCGCGTTCCTCGATGGGGATCTGTCTCAGGCCGTCTTCTGTTTTCCAGTCAAACGTGCTCGAAGGTAGCGCCACGTAAAAGGGAAGGTCGTTGTCCCTGGCGGCCAGCGCTTTTAAGTAGGTGCCGATTTTGTTGGCCACGTCGCCGGTATGAGTGGTGCGGTCGGTTCCCACCAGAACCATGTCCACCAGACCATGCTGCATCAGGTGACCGCCGGCATTGTCGGTAATAACGGTATGCGGTATCCCGTAACGGCCCAGCTCCCAGGCCGTCAGCCGGGCTCCCTGGTTGAGCGGCCGGGTTTCATCCACCCAGACGTGAATATCAATGTTGTTGTCAAAGGCGGCGTAGATGGGAGCCGTGGCCGTACCGTATTCAATGCAGGCCAGCCAGCCGGCGTTGCAGTGGGTCAGTATGTTGACCGGTCCTGATTTTTTGGCACGGCGGAGGGCTTCGATCAAGGGCAGTCCGAATTGTCCAATTTTTTTGCAGTTTTCGGCTTCCTCGTCGGCAATGGCCAGGGCTTCCCGCCGGGCCTTTTCCACGTAATCCGCCCGGCCCGCTCCAGCCGCGCCGTCGGTCAGCAAGGCCTGGCTGACCCGGTCCACTCCCCAGGCCAGGTTGACCGCTGTTGGCCGGGCTTGTTTCAAGCGATCACATTCTTCGAGGAATTCTTTTTTAAAATCACGCCGGACAGTGTTCAGGGCCGCCAGGAAGGCCCCGAAAGCGCCGGTAGCGCCTATCAGGGGAGCGCCCCGGACCAGCATGTTTTGGATGGCGTCAATGACGTTATCCACGGTGGTCAAATCGACTATAACGTGTTTATGGGGCAGCTGCCGCTGATCAATAATCTGCACGGTTCGATTATCGTTGTGCAGCCAGATCGGCCGGCCGGTGCGGGTGTTTTTTGCTGTCATGTGGTGTTTCCTTTCAACCTGAAATATCCGGTTTAACTATCCGGGTCAGGACTGCTGATCGTCCCCGGTTTCCATTTGCCGCAGTTGTTTCTGAATTTCGTCCCGGGCTTCCTCCAGGCGTTCCAGTTCCTGAATCTGTTCCGGTTTGACGGAGTGCGGGGGAAGGCGTTTTTCCTGTTCGGCAATATCCTCTTCTACTTGTCGGAGTTTCTGAAGTAAAAAATCTTTTTGATCTTCCATCGGTTGTTCCCTGTTGTTCACGGTAAAAAAACAGGCCCGGAAAACCCTTCAGGCAGGCTGACGGGCCGCTGGAAATTGCCGCCTGGTTCGGCTGACCAGCCACCGATTTCCATGCCTTGTAATATTGATGGCTTTGTAAAAAGTCCTTACATCGTCATTCCGGCGAAGGCCGGAATCCAGAAATATCCGATTTTACTGGACCACGGCCTTCGCCGGGGTGACGCAATAAGGGAAATCCCGACTTTTTACGAAGCCGTCAACACTTAATCACTTAAAACTTAACACTTAATACTGCCTGTAAAAAAACCTTTTACAGGCTAATCAATCTTAACCACCCGGCTCCATGAATGCAACCATACAATAAGGCCATAGCCCGGATATTTCCCGAGTCGATTTGAGCCCGAGCCCCTGGCTCCATCCGCCAGGCGGCCGATATGAAGCAGTAGTAATCTACCGCCCTTGTTCGGGTCTGCGACAAAAAAATGGGTAGGAAGTGTGTAAATAGTTGACAGGCGAGGA
>JBKHHL010000097.1:0-10252 GCA_046539175.1 Desulfosudaceae bacterium | reverse complement strand
GCTCATCTCCGGCGAACGGGCCGATTCGTTCCGCCCGCCCTTTGGCCGGGTGATGTCCCTCTGATCCGGGCGGACCGGGCCCCGGCCGAGGCGGCGGTGAAAATAAGTCCCTGGGAAAAGCGGACACAATAAGAAGGTGCCACATGAATGAGAAGCGCCCCGGCGAAAACGCCCGGAAGATTTACAAGACCGGCAAACACGGCGGCGACTTTGATTTTGCCCGCGGCCTGGCCGAGCTGACGGCCCTGGGCGCGGCTGAGTATATTTTCCGGGCCGGCCGGCTGTGGCCGGAATTTGACTTCAACCGCGGCCTGGCCGCCCTGGCCGATCTCAGCAGCGCCAAGTTCATCTATCACGCCGGCCTGGAGTGGCAGCACTTTGATTTCACGGCCGGTCTGGAGGCCCTCCTGGCCACCCGGAACGCGGAATATATCTTCTTCGCCGGGGCCTACTGGCAGCGTTTTGATTTTGACCGGGGCGGAAAAGCGCTGCTGGCCATCGGGGATTGCCAGTACCTCTACCGGGCCGGCGCCAAGTGGGCCGCCTTTGACCACGCCCGGGCCTGGCAGATCCTGGAATCCAGGATCAGGGAGGGCGAAACCTGGCGCGGCCTGGCCTTTGAAAACCACCGGTGGCGCCGCGCCCTGGCCCGAATGATGTGGTGATGGGGTCCTGATAGTTCGAATTATAAGCCCTCCGGGGTGTCATGATCCCCCGGCGGTCCGGGCTGAGCAAGGACCCGGTGGACGGTATCCAGTAAATTGTCCAGCCGATAAGGTTTAGGGATGATGGCCTGAAAACCGTAGCTTTGATACCGGGACTGGATTTCCCCCCGGGCATACCCGCTGGAAACAACCACCCTGGCCGCCGGATCAAGGGCCAGCAGTTCCTGGACTGCTTCTTCCCCTCCCATGCCACCCGGCACTGTCAGATCAAGGATAACCAGATCAAAGGGATTCCCGGACTGGGCCTCCTTCCGGTACAGCTCGACCGCCTCGCGGCCATCGCAGGCGGTTTCCACGTGACAGCCCTGCTGGCCGAGCATATGAGTGGCCACTTTTCGTATAATGACCTCATCATCCATCACCAGCACACGAAGGCCGGAGAGTCTCTTCTTCTGTTCCGGCCCGGTTGATTCCGGCAGAGAGTCTTTCCGGGCCGGGGAAGCCGGCAAATAGATCGTAAAAGTGGTGCCCTGGCCGGCTTGTGACGCGACATCGACGCACCCGCCGTGTTTTTCGATAATGGAATACACGATCGCCAGCCCCAGGCCGCTGCCGCTTTCCTTGGTACTGAAGTAAGGATCAAAAATCCGATTCAGATACTGTGAATCAACGCCCTCCCCTTCGTCCCGGATGATGAGCCGGATGTATTTTCCCGGCGGGCAGGCCAGGCCGGTGGTGTCGGCCAACTCGACATTCTCCAGGGAGACCTGTAAATTCCCGCCATCCGGCATGGCCTGATCCGCGTTGATCGTCAGATTGGAGATGACCTGCTGGATCTGACCGGTATCCACCTGGGCCGGCCACAGATCCTCCTTTATCCGGAACACGGGTTTGACATTACTGCCGGACAGATCAAAACGGACCACTTCCTTGACCAGGCCGCCCAGATCGACATCCTCTTTGCGGGGAGCCCCGCCCTTGGAAAAGGTCAAAAGCTGCCGGGTTAACAGCGTGGCCCGTTCCATGGATTTTTCCGCTTCTTCCAGATACGCCGTGGCCGGGTGGTCACTGTCCAGAAACGATCTGGCAATGGAGGTATTGCCGAACACCCCCAATAGAATATTGTTAAAATCATGCGCGATGCCCCCGGCCAGGGTGCCGACGCTTTGCAGCCGGTCAATGTTCCGCAGGGTTTCTTCGGTGCGCTTTCGCTCGGTCATATCGTTGTGCACGCCCACCAGCCCGATGACGCGATCGCCCTGCTTGATGGAATAGGCCCGGAGAAAGACATCCATCTTCCGGCCCTCCCGGCCGCGCATGGCCACCTCGCCGCTCCACTCCCTGCCGCTCATTATCGCGCCAAACACTTCCCGGCCCACTTTTTCATCACAATAGATGGTGGTCGGCGGATCATCTCCCGCGCTTCCGAACATCTCGCTGAAAGCTTGATTCTGATAATAATGCTTGCCGTCGAAGCGGGCCATGCCAATAGCATCCGAGGAAGAATCCACGGCTTTTTTGAATATTCTAATTTCCTCCTCCATCTGCTTGCGGGCGGTGATGTCCACCCGGATGCCCAGCAAACCGATGATCTGACCAGCGGTATCCCGGATGGGGATCTTACTGGTCAATACCGTTCCTTCCCCTCCGTCCGGCCGCCGGTATGATTCTTCGATGTTCAGGGCCGGTTGACCGGAACTGAGAATATCCGCGTCCAGATAGTCGTATTGATCCTGATAACCGCTGCGCTGGCGCAGCTCCTCATCCGTTAAACCAACAATCTCGTCCGGACCGCCCACGCCGGCCACCCCGGCAAAGGATTGATTGCAGCCCAGGTAGGCCAGGTGGCGGTCCTTCCAGAAGATCTGGTTGGGCATGCTGTTGATGAGCAACTGCAGAAAACCGGCCTGTTCCCGAATCTCCTGTTCCGCC
Organism: Desulfosudaceae bacterium; assembly: GCA_046539175.1. Taxonomy (GTDB): domain Bacteria; phylum Desulfobacterota; class Desulfobacteria; order Desulfobacterales; family Desulfosudaceae; genus CAYTQK01. The sequence goes on along the minus strand of JBKHHL010000097.1, from coordinate 7,655 downwards.
TTTTTCCGTTGGGTGATATCGGTGTGAGTGCCCACAAAACGTCGGGGGGAGCCATCCTCGCTCCAGGCAACGATCTCCCCTTGCGCCATGATCCACATCCAATCCTGCTCTTTGGTCTGAAACCGGAACTCCACCAGGTATTCATCCCTTTCTCCCTTGATATACCGCTGTATCTCTTCCCGGACATGATCAAGGTCCGCGGTATGGACTCGTTTTTCAAACTCCTCCAGGGTGGCGGGAAATTCATGGGCTTCATAACCGGACATGTGGTAATACCGGGAATCAAAATAGATCCGGCCGGAGACCAGATCCCAGTCCCACAGGCCTTCATTTTTGACCGACATGGCCAGATCCAGCAATTCCTCGTTCTGCCGCAGTTGCTCCCGAATGAGATAATCCTCGGTAATATCGCGAAAGACCAGGACCGCGCCGGTGATCCGGCCACTGCCGTCCCGGATAGGAGCGACTGAATCGGCAATCTGGTATTGACCGCCGTCGCTGGTCAGGAGCTTGGCATGGTTGGCCAGCTCGGCCTTCTTTCCGGATTGCAACACCTGGCCCACCGGATCGTCCAGGGGCTCCCCGGTGCGGCCGTCCACGACGTGAAAAATATCCCGGAGAGGCCTGCCCCGGGCGCTTTCGATCTTCCAGCCGGTGAGTTTCCGGGCCAGCAGGTTCATGCGGACGATACCTCCCGACAGATCCGTGGATATGACCGCGTCACCGATGGAATCCAAGGTGATGCGTAAATTCTCCTCGTTTTCGCGCAATCTGGATTCAGCCCGCCGACGTTCGGTAAACAAGACCAGGAGGGCGAAAAACACCATGGCGCTGAAGGGGAAGAAACATCGCGTCAGGATTTCCCTGTTCCAGTCACCGGCTTCCACATCCATGCCGAGAACCGCGGCCAGCTCGCCCCTGCCGGCATCGACCAGCGGAATCAGGGCCGTCACCAAAGTACCCCAGCGATCAGTCACCGGACCCACGACACTTTCTGTTCGGCTCTCAAAAACTCGCAGATAGTCCTCTGGCACTTCGTCATAAATCAGACCCGGCGGCGCGTAATCCTGCGAGCTGGACGGCTGGGAATCCGCGAAAAAGAAGACCTTTCCATCCGGCCGCCGCCCCATCAGGTACAGGAAGCGACACCGGGGAATCGCCTCGCGCAGGGAAGCCAGCTGGAATTTGACAAACCGATAAGCAGAGTCCTGCAAATCCCGCCTGGTCCCGGATAACCCCTGCACGTTGTTTATGTTGATGGCCTGGGCGACGATTTCCGCCTGAATGAGCAATTCAGAGCGCATATCTTTTTCCGCGCGGTTGGCCACCCACACCATGAGAGCCACGCCCACCACCAGATCAAACAGAAGCAACAGGATGATGCGTTGATTGATTTTCCAGGTCAGCATACCTTTTCTCATGAGAAGGTTGAAGTGAAGAGGCCAAGACTGCTCTTGACTCTTTGTCAGAATCCTCCTATCCCGGATATTTCACCATTTTTCAGCATCCCTGTAAAGAAAGAAAGGGACTGATGCGCCAGGCGTACCGCCTTATTCCCGGCCATACTTCAGCAATTGCCGGCCATAAGGCCCAGCGGCCGGTAGTCCGGCTCGGAACACCAGGCAAGTGCAGCCGTCCGGTTGTCCGAAAAGGGATTGACAGGAGTTAAGTCCATGCTTATTGTTAAATTCATGAAATAACCGGGTTAGGTCGCCTTGCAGCCGCGCCCAAGTCAACTCGTAAAATATCCGGGCTTAATCATTCCCACAATCAATGAACAGGGGGTACTCTCATGGTCGAAATCAGAAAAATTCTCTTTCCCGTTGACCTGACGGACAATTCCACCAAAATTCTTCCCTACGTCCTCTCCATGGCGGAAAAATTCGACAGCCAGATTTACCTGGTGCATGTCGTTGAGGATATTGCCCGGTGGGGAATTTTACACATGCCTCATCCCTCCATTAAGACGTTCCAGCAGGAAGCCCAGGATGGCGCGGAAAAGGCCATGGACAGGCTCTGCCAAAAAGACCTGGCGAGTTGTCCGAATTTCAGTCGGCTGATAGTCCGCGGTGATCCGGCCACGGAAATTCTCCGGACTATTGAATCAGAAAAAATCGATATGGTTATTATGGGAACCCATGGCCGCAAAGGACTGGAGCATACCATTTTCGGGAGTGTCGCGGAAAACGTGGTCAAAAAATCTCCGGTTCCCGTGACTGTGGTCAATCCGCATCGGGTTAGCCCGGATATTTCATGAAATAAGCGGGTTAAGGTGAAGCCGGCGACAAGGTTTTTGTGCCCTGCTCACCAACGGCAGACACCGGGGAAACCGGCCCGTAGACAGGAGGCGCCTGGCCCGGCGGTATTAATCGTCTTCGGAGCAGGCGCCCTGTTTTTCTGTCACCTGGTTTCCGGTTATCCCGTTTCCCTGGCTGCCCGGGGTGCCGTTGTTAATTTAGTTTCAGATTATAATTCGAGCCTTCGCAGCAATTGCGCGTTGATCGCCACGATGACCGTGCTGGTGGACATCAGCACCGCCCCGACCGCGGGGCTGAGCAAGATACCGGCCCATGCCAGAACACCCGCGGCAAGCGGAACGGCAATGATGTTATACCCCGCCGCCCACCAGAGATTCTGCACCATCTTGCGATAAGTGGCGCGGCTCAGGGTTACGATCCGGGCCACATCCCTCGGATCGTTTCGAACCAGGACCACGTCCCCGGCTTCAACCGCCACGTCGGTACCCGCGCCAATGGCAATCCCGATATCGGCCGTCACCAGCGCGGGAGCGTCGTTGACGCCATCGCCAACCATGGCAACCCGCTTTCCCCCCTTCTGCAACGACCTGATTTTATCAGCCTTGTCCTCCGGCAGCACCTCCGCGAAGACCGTGTCGATGCCAAGTTCCTTTGCCACGCTGTCGGCCACCGCCCGGGCGTCGCCGGTGAGCATGGCGACCGCGATGTTTTTGTCATGCAGCAGCTTTATGGCTTCAAAAGATTCCGGGCGAACCGCGTCGGCGATAGCGAACACGGCCAGAACGCGACTGTCTTCGACCAGGTAAACAGCCGCCTGGCCGTGTTTTGCGAAGCCATCCGCCGCTTCACGGATTTCTTTTTGCTGCTCAATACTTCCATGATCAAGCAAGGCCGGGCCGCCGACTTTTAACTGGCGCCCCTCTACGGTAGCCTGCACGCCCCGCCCGGCAATGGATTGAAAATTTTCGGCGCCGGGGATACCGAGGCCGAGTTCCCGGGCACTTTCAAACAGCGCCCGGGCAATGGGATGCTCCGAGTCATGCTCCACAGCCGCGGCCAGGCGCACGGCCTCGTTCCGGTCGATTCCTTCGGACAGGGCGGTTTCCACCACCCGGTGCTCCCCCAGCGTCAGCGTTCCGGTCTTGTCAAAAACCACGATGTCCAGGTTCCTTGCTTCCTCAAGTCCACGCCGGTCTCGTACAAGCAGCCCGCCCCGGGCGCCAAGCGTCGTTGAAATGGCGATTACAAGGGGCACCGCCAGGCCCAGCGCGTGCGGACAGGCGATCACGAGCACCGTCACCATCCGGGTAATACTAAAAGACAGGTTCGCGCCGGATGCCAGCCATGCGGCTAATGTCAACAGGCCCGCGCCGAGTGCAGCCAGCGTGAGAAACAAGGCCGCCCGGTCCGCCAGGTCCTGGGCCCTTGATCGCGACCCCTGGGCCTCCTCCACCAGTTTCATTATTCCTGCTAAGGCTGTGTCCTCGCCGGTGTCTATCACCCTGACCCGCAAGGAGCCTTCACCATTGACGGTACCGGCAATAACCTTTTCACCCTGGCTTTTTTCAACCGGCCTGGACTCGCCCGTGATCATCGCTTCATTGACAGCGCTTTTACCCTCTTCGACCTTACCGTCCGCGGCTATGGCGGCACCCGGCCTCACCAGAAGAAGGTCTCCCTGTTTCAGCTGATCAATCTGAACATTCTCCGTGCGATCCCCGTCTATCACCCGCTCCGCCGTGTCGGGCAGGAGCTTGGCCAGTTCCTTTAAGGCCCCCTGGGCCTGGAATATTGAGCGCATCTCGATCCAGTGTCCCAGCAGCATGATCGTCACCAGGGTAGCCAGCTCCCACCACAAGGCTTTGCCGGTAAACCCCAGGATCACCGCCGCGCTATAGATAAAGGCCACACATATGGCAAGCGCGATAAGGGTCATCATACCGGGGGTCCGGTCGGCCAACTCATGGAAGGCCCCCTTGAGAAACACCCACCCCCCGTAGATGAAAACAAGGGACCCGAAAAATGCCGGAATCATTCCGGAACCAGGAAATACCGGAGCCTGGTAACCGAGCCAGCCCTGAAGCATGGGCTCCCAGATCAGCGCCGGAATTGTCAGGATCAGGCACACCCAGAACCGGGTGCGAAACATTTCAACAGAGTGGCCGGCGTGCTTGTCGTGACCGGCATGGTCGTCATGACCGCCGTGGTCTTCATGCTCTTGGTGGCCGGCATGACTGCTTCCGTTTTCTTCAGCCATGTGTTTATCATCTTTTGAAGAAGACATTTATACCCCCTTTCTTCCTGATGTATTTCCGCGTAAACCAGAAGCAGATGTGAAATGATCCGGAAACGCCTGACACGGATATTTCATGAAAAATCCGGACTGATCAGACTCAAAATTTCCTGGAGAGACAGCCCGGGTGTCCAGCTCGATTTCCTTGATCATCCGGATGTCTTTATCGTTACCCGGCGTCGGCACTCCCAACTGCCGATCCTCGCGCGCGATATAACCCTTCAAAGAATAAAATTAGGGGGAATTTCCAGGGTATTTCCGGGAGATTTCCGAGAGATTTCCGCGCTCCGGGGACTGTGCGGGCCGGTTGATTTCAGGCACCGGCCAGAGTGATGGGCGTAAGACCCTGTTTTTATATTTTCTATTTATAACAAGAGCGGGATTATGTGTCAAAATTTTTCTGAGGCCCGGGTTAAATGGTCGTTCTGACAGGACGCGCAGGTAGCTTCAATCCACCTGGGATAAGGCCGCGCCGATTTTTTTCCTGAGCCAAATTTGACGGCTTCGTAAAAAGTCCAAATTGCCGCATGGCGGCCGGCTTCGTTGCAGCGTTTTTCTCGCAATTTCACGTACTGCTAAGTACGCTGCATTACTCGAAAAACTCTGCGCCTTGATCTTGAACTTTTTACTTTGCCGTCCCAATTTGGACTTTTTACGAAAACATCAAATATGATGGTTTCGTAAAAAGTCCCTACCTCGTCATTCCGGCGAATGCCGGAATCCAGAACTATTTGATTTTACTTGATCCCGGCCTCCGCCAGGACAGGCCCCGTCCTCCGCCGGGGTGACGCAATAAGGGTAACGACTTTTTACGAGGCCGTCAACTTTTACGAAGCCGTCAAAAAAAGAAAGGATGAAAAAATGACTCATCATCATCTTCAAGCAGGCGACAAGGCACCGGAATTTACCTTAAAAAACCAGGGTAGCCAAAAGGTTACCCCGACAACTCTGGAAGGCAAGAGGCTTTTACTCTCCTTTCATCCCCTGGCCTGGACATCTGTCTGCGAGATCCAGATGCGCACTCTGGAAATCAAGCACGCCAGGCTCAAAGAACTGGATGTGATCGCTTACGGAATCAGTGTGGACAGCCCACCATGCAAAAAGGCCTGGGCAGAATCAATGGGAATCGAAAATACCAATCTGCTGGCCGATTTCTGGCCCCATGGCGAAGTGGCGGCCCAATATGGCCTTTTTCTCGACGATATGGGTGCATCCGGGCGGGCCAACGTTCTGATCGGCCTGGACCGGACCATTGAGTGGATTAAGGTCTACGAGATTCCACAGATTCCCGATATTGAAGAAATTATTTCTTTTCTCGAAAATATTGAGAAATAATCAAAGACATGAACCTGCCCAGAATCGACGAACTCGGGCTGTAAAAATTCTTCTACAGCATTTCTGGCGGCAGAATAATCTTTTCGCTCCATTGTTTAGTGGCAAGGCCGGCTACTACAATAAAAATTATTAACACCAGCACGAAAGTCAGCAAATCCAAACAAAGGAGAGTGAGAAAATGACAGATCATGACATTGGCCAATTTTATCAAAGCGGGGACTGGAAAAACGAAAAGCATGTGCCGGTCATTGAAGCGCCGGAGAGCGTGGCCGCGAATACACCTTTCACCGTGACCCTGTCCATCGGCAAGGAAATCGCGCATCCCAATACCACTGAACATCATATTCGGTGGATCAAGCTCTACTTTCAACCGGAGGGTGATAAATTTGTTTACGAAGTGGGAATCGGTGAATTCAGCGTGCACGGAGAAGCGGTCAGCGGAGCCAATGAAGGCCCGGCTCACACGGAACCTTTTTTGACCCTCCGGTTAAAGCTCAACAAACCCGGCGCCTTAATCGCCACCTCTTATTGCAACATTCACGGTTTATGGGAAAATGCCCGGCCCATAGCCATCGACTGAGAGAGGCATAAGGTCGATCTGATAATTTGTAATCTGAGAAACCGGGTAAAAACACCATAAACTTTTGTATTAAAGGTAGAGACTTTTTACAAAGCCGTCAAGATTAAAGCAAGGAGGTTCGTAATGAAACTTCAGGATTTCTGTAACCAGATGGAAGAACAAGTAAATTCGTATCAAGAGTCATTAAAAAAAATCGAAGCCGAGCTGGATGCCGGCGGAACAAAGGCCAAGCAGCAGATTCTGCCGATTGTCGGCGACGTTAAAAATTTAATTTCAGAACTTCAGGCCCAAAAGGACAGGATCGAACAGGAGTGCCCCTCGGACTGGTCGGAAGAAAAATCAAAGATGGAAGACCTGGCAGGACAGATCGGTTCTCACGTGGATCGGGCCTGGCAGGAGCTTTCACGGGGTGACGTCGGCGGATAACATCAATGCGGGATAAAAGTCTTTTCATAGCAAAAAATTTCATCCCGCGGTCCCGCCGGGGCGGGACTTGCAGCCGCGCCCCAATCGACTCGTGAAATATCCGGGCTAAGGAGAAATATTCATGAAACAAATCGCGGTGATTCTGACGGATCTTTTTGAAGACTCCGAGTATGTCCGCCCGGTGGAATCTTTCCAGGCCGGGGGGCATACCATTATCCCCATCGGACTGAATGCGAATACCACGGTAAAAGGGAAAAAAGAACAAACTCCGGTGCAAATCGAGAAAGCCATTACCGATGTCTCCGTCGATGATTTTGATGCTTTGTTAATTCCCGGAGGGTTTTCCCCGGATCAGCTGCGGGGCGATGAAAACGCCGTTGCTTTTGTCAGACAATTTGTTGAAAGCCGGAAACCCGTTTTTTCCATCTGCCATGGGCCGCAATTGCTGATTACGGCCGATGTGCTTAAGGGCAGAACCATTACCGGCTGGAAATCTATTGTACAGGATATCAAGAACGCCGGAGCGAACTTTGTGGATGAGACGGTGGTAGAGGACGGAAACCTGATTTCCAGCCGCAACCCCGGCGATCTGGACGCCTTTATCGCGGCCAGCCTGAAAAAACTGGAGTCTGAAGATTGATGGCCTCGTAAAAAGTCGAGATTTACCATACTTCGTCACCCCGGCGGAGGCCGGGGTCCAGTAAAATCAAATAGTTCTGGATTCCGGCCTTCGCCGGAATGACGAGGTAGGGACTTTTTGCGA
>JBKHHL010000096.1:0-10366 GCA_046539175.1 Desulfosudaceae bacterium | reverse complement strand
CTGGATTCCGGCATTCGCCGGAATGACGAGGTAGGGACTTTTTACGAAGCCATCACAATTTGTATTTTTAAAAAAGTCAGAAATTATCAATAACCATTTTAGTTTATTGGTTAAACAACTATAGTCGAAAAAATTCATGAAATATCCGGGCTAACGAAAAAGAACCTGGAAGTGTCGCTGTCCTGGTTGCGGCAGCAGCGAAAAACCGGCGGGGATTCAAAATCGGAACCTCAGCCCCAGTACGTAAAAATTCGATGCTCCTTTGACTCCGCCGAAGAGACCAAAAACACCGGAACGATGGTGGATGCGGGAAACCAGGCTGTAGCGGGGATAAGCGGGCGCGGTCAGGGCCAGTTCAAAGGCCAGGTAATTGAGCAGCCGCTGAGAATGGCCGTGGGTCTGAATTTCCCGCTCAGGGATCTGGGATGTCAGGGACAAGCCCTCGCCCACGGCCAGGGAAGTGTGAATCTGTTCATTCCAGGGGAAATGGTCATACCTTAAGAGAAAAACCGGGATATACTCTTCATAATCCTGGTAACCCTGGTCATGTTCTCCCTGATGTTTGATGAAAATTCCTTCAAACTCCAGACTGAGGTGATACGGCAACCTCCTGATCTGTCTGGCCAATCCCAGTCCGTGCAGATAATTATCTTCCAGACTGCCGGGAATATTAAAAATGCTTTCGCCCAGGTCCCGGTCGGAACGCACCCCGTTGTAAAAAGTGACGGTCCAGGGGTATTTTTCAAAAGCAACGGCAGTCGGACTTGTCTCGGCAGCCAGGCCTGATCGGGGTAGAAATAACAGCAACAGCAATAAGCAACCCGGGCCGATTATTTGAAGAGGGTTCTTTTTATGTCTGGCCCGGTCATTAATCATCCTGTTTCATCCCATCTCTTCAAAGGTTATTAAATTAATTCCCGGTTATATTATCTCAATTTACGAAACCATCAAATATAAAAATATGGGGTATAAAAATATGGGGAAATTATCCACGGTTGTCTTTATCCGGTTTTCTAATCGTTGAGACCGTCAGGAGATTGCCTGCTATTCCGGCCTTTACAGCCAGGCAGGCCGACGGACACCGGCCCGGCTTGACATTTCGACCGGATATCATTATATTTGTTTTTGTTATGTTAACAGAATCAAACCGGTCCGAAGCGATAAAGCTAATAGCCGGGGGTTCAGGCGACTTTTTAAAACTCCCGGCCCAAGGAAGCCGTCATGACGGAAACCACCTGGCATCCCGGAAAAATACTGGAAACTTCGGGTTATTACTGGCAAACCTGCGCCCTGCACGCCGCTGTCAATCTTGACTTGTTTACCATCATCGGCGACGATCAGGCTACGGCCCCGGAAATCGCCCTGGCCGCCGGAACGGACCAGGACGCCACCGCCCGGTTGCTGAACGCCCTCACCGCCATGGGACTTCTGTCCGTAAAAGACCGGGCCTATGCCAACACTAAAGAAAGCGCCGCCTATCTGGTGCGCTCGGCACCCGGCTACCTCGGGTACATGATCAGGCATCATCACTTCCTGGTGGATGCCTGGCGCCAGCTGGACCAGAGCGTTCAAACCGGTCAGCCGGTCAAAATCAGATCCTCGCTGTCCGACGGCTCCATCAAAGAAGCTTTTTTAATGGGCATGTTCAATAACGCCCGCCTGATGGCGCCGCGACTGGTCAAACAGGTTGATCTGTCCGACCGGACAAGGCTTCTGGATATGGGTGGTGGCCCCGGCACCTACGCCATCTATTTCTGCCTCCAATACCCCGAACTGATCGCCACGGTGATCGATTTGCCGGGCAGCCGCGTCTTCGCGGAAAAAGTTATCCGGGAATACGAGCTGGACGACCGCATCGATTTCAGGCCCTGCGATTATGTCACCGAAGATCTGCCGGGAACTTATGACGCGGTCTGGATGTCCCATATCCTTCACGGCGAAAACGCGGCTACCTGCCGGCGGATGCTTGAAAAGACTTACCAGGCGCTGGAGCCGGGAGGTCTGGTCGCCATCCATGATTTTATCCTGAAAAACGACCGGACCGGACCTCTTTTTCCGGCCTTGTTTTCACTGAACATGCTGGTAGCTACTCCCGACGGACGGACCTATACCGAAAAAGAAATATTTGAGATGTTGGACGGCGCCGGATTCCATGATATTAAACGGCTGAAATATCAGGGCCCGACCGAATCCGGTATTATAACCGCCTCCAGATAACCGCAAAATCAATCATGTTGTGACATGATGTCTTTATTTTTCGAAGGTGCGCTTTATGACAACTAAAATGACCCCCATGGAAATTCTCAAGCTTCTGGAACAATCCAATTGCCGGGAGTGCGGCGAAAAAACCTGCCTGGCTTTCGCGGCCTCGGTTTTCAAAGGAAACCGCCGGCTGGATGAATGCCCCCGGCTGGACCCGGACACTATCGCCCGTTACAGTGACCAGGACAACGACGATACCGGGAAAAAAGGCGTTAACGGCGAGGCCTACCGGGACGAATTTCTGGAATCCATGAAGCAAACCGCCGCCGCCATGGATCTGGCCGAGGCCGCCGAACGAACCGGCGGTAAATATGCCAATAATAAACTGACCCTGAAAATAATGGGCAAAGACTTCAGCGTTGATACCAACGGCCGGATCATCTCGGAAATACACGCCAACCCCTGGGTAACCGGCCCATTTCTTGATTACGTCCTTAACAGCCGGGGAAAAGAACCGACCGGCAACTGGGTGGTTTTCAGGGAGCTGAAAGAAGGCCGGGAACGCTATCCCCTGTTTCAAAAACGATGCGAAGAAGCCATGAAACAGGTAGCCGACGCTTATCCCGACCTGTTCAACGATATTGTCTTTCTGTTCAGCGGCAAAAAGGTGAACGAACAATTTGCCGCCGATGTCTCCGTGATACTTCGGCCCTTGCCCAAGGTGCCGATGATGATCTGCTACTGGCTGCCGGAAGACGGCATGGACTCCAGCCTGAATGTTTTTTTTGACGAGACAGCCGATGAAAATCTTTCCATTGGCTCCATCTTTTCTCTGGGCGCCGGCCTGGCCCAGATGTTTTTTAAACTGGCCCAGCGGCATGGCTATAATATCGAGCAAAGCCAGACATCATGATTATCGCTTTTGGTGAAATTCTGTTTGACGAATTTCCGGAATACAAACGTCTGGGCGGAGCACCCTTTAATTTTGCTTATCATCTGAAACGGCTGGGCTGGCCGGTCAGATTCCTGTCCCGGGTGGGCGACGATGCCCATGGCCGGGAAATAATCCAGTACCTTCGCCGCTACGGCCTGGACCCCGCTGATATCCAGGTCGACCCCGACCACCCCACCGGCCGCGTCAGTGTCAGCCTGAAAAACGAAGGCGTTCCCGAATTTAACATTGTCCCGAATGTGGCTTATGACCATATTGAAATTACCAGCTCAATGCCGGATTTCAGGCGTAATCCTCCCGACCTGTTTTATTTCGGCACCCTGGCCCAGCGGCATCAGACCAGTTCCGATACCATCCAGCGAATCTTCGCGCTGAAAGACCGGCACACAACCTTTTTTTATGATGTCAACCTGCGTCCGGATTGCTACACCTGGTCCACCATCGAAACCTCGCTGCGGCATACCGACATCCTGAAATTAAACGAAGAAGAATTGACCGCCCTGCGGGATATGTCCGGTCTTCAAAAAACAGTCCCGGATTTTATCGATTATTTAATAACGGAATACAAGCTGACCATGCTGGCGCTGACCCGGGGACCATCCGGCAGCGCCCTGTACACCCCCACCTCGGTTATCGAAACCGGAGCCGATGTTCCGAAGAATACCGTTGACACGGTCGGCGCGGGTGACGCCTTCGCCGCGGTGCTGGCGGCCGGCTATCTGAGCGGCCGGCCGCCGCGACAGATACTGGAAGCGGCCTCGGCCTTTGCCGCCGATATCTGCGCCATTGCCGGCGCCATTCCGGAAGATCCTGCTTTTTATAACCGGATCCGGGACCGATTGCAATCGACAAGGAGAGACAACCATTAATCTTGCCAACAAAATACAGATCATCAGCTATCCCGACAGCCTGGGCAAAAACCTGCAGGAGCTGCATTACGTCCTGAAGCGCTATCTGCCCCAGGCCGCCGGCGGAATTCATATCCTCCCCTTTTATCCCTCTTCGGCTGACCGGGGTTTTTCACCCATCACCTACTATCAGGTCGACCCCTCCTTTGGCACCTGGCGGGACATCGAAATGATCCAGGAGGATTTCGACCTCACCATCGATTTCATGGTCAACCATATTTCCAGGCAATCCAAGTATTTTGCCGACTACTTGCAACACCGGCAAGATTCAGTTTATGCTGACATGTTTTTAAGTTTTGACAAACTGTCACCCCACGGCGAAATAAGTGAGAACGACCTGGAAAAGGTCTACACCCGCAAGCCCGCTCCTCCCTATCAATTTATTGAACGGCCGGACGGTTCGGTGGAGAAGATCTGGTCCACCTTTGACCGGGAACAGATCGACGTGGATATCAAATCCCCGGTAACCCGCGAAATTTTCCGGGATTTCCTGATCTTTCTGGCCCGGAAAAAACCGGAAATAATCCGCCTGGACGCCTTTGCCTACACCACCATCAAGATCGGCACCAACTGTTTTTTCGTGGAACCGGAAGTCTGGGAACTGCTGCGGATGCTGGGTGATTTTACCGCCCCCTTTGGCACCCGGTTGCTGCCGGAAATCCATGAACACTACTCCTACCAGTTGAAACTGGCCGAAAAGGGCTACTGGGTGTATGATTTCGCTTTGCCCATGCTGGTTTTGCACACCCTTTACCACCATAGCAACCTGCGCCTGCTCAACTGGCTCAGAATCTGCCCCCGCAAACAATTCACCACCCTGGACACCCACGACGGTATCGGGATCGTGGACGTGGCCGACCTGTTATGCCAGGAAGAGATCGATCAAACCATCAACGGGCTTTACGAAAAAGGGTCCAACGTCAAAAAACGATACTCCGGCACCGCTTTCAACAACCTGGACATATACCAGATCAACTGCACCTATTATTCCGCCCTGGAATGCAATGACGACTCCTACCTGGCCGCCCGGGCCATTCAATTTTACACCCCGGGTATTCCCCATGTTTATTACGTGGGCCTGCTGGCCGGCCAAAACGACATCGAGCTGGTGGAAAGAACCCGCAACGGCCGGGACATCAACCGCCACAACTACACCCTGGATGAAATCGACCGGGAAATGAACAAGGAGGTTGTCCAGCGGCTTATCCGGTTGATGGAATTCAGAAACGACTACCCCGCCTTTGACGGTGAATTCATCATTGAAGATACCCCGGAAAACCAGCTTGCCCTGACCTGGAAAAACGGCTCCTTCCAGACCACCGCCCATATTGATTTACTCGGCTACAAAACCACCATAACCTACGCCGAGGCGGACACCGGCTCTCTCCAAAAATTCATTGCTTGATGTCACGGTTAAATCAGGTGGTTCTCGGCGCTCCCCCGTGCCGGAATTTTTTTTGGTCCTGCCGGAAAGATTGCGCACCAAAGTGTCAACGGTAACGTTAAGGTAACGTTTTTATCAATACTCGCCGGTCTCACCAAAAATCGATCTGCGGATATCATCCGCAAAGAAAACAGCCCCGGACAGGGTCTGCCGGCAGGTGGCGTTTTCCGGGACAACGTTCCCCGCAACTGGCACATGAATTGCATTCTTCCCGGGTAAGGGATTACAACGGCATCTTACCTCCATCCTCAATCTGTATCCCTTCCTGAAAAGATCAGCCTGCGGAAGCGATACCGCAGGCTGATCTTTTTTGATCCCTGGTTTGCTCCCTGGTTTGATTCTCTGGCAAAACAAACCGGCCCCGGCAAAAATTTCCTGTTGATTTTCATATCCGCCTTGTTTATATTTATAAACAAATTTCAGTACAGGAAGGATCCATGACCGCCACTGCCTTTGAACCGTTTTATGAGAAGATCACCCGCCACCTGGGCATCCGCTCCCAGTCCGAGCTGGCCGAGCGCCTGGGCCTGCACCGCTCCGCCGTCACCCAGGCCAAGCGGCACGACACCGTGCCGGACGCCTGGATTCTGCGGCTGGCCGAACAATACCGGATCGACCCGCGCTGGCTGAAACAGGCCGGCAGTGAGGCGGCGCCCCCGCCCCTGCCCCCGGCGTTCACCAGTGTGCCCCGGGTCCGGGCCCGGCTGCACGCCGGCGGCGGCTCCTTTGAGGTCAGCCACCGGGTGGAAAGCCGCCACGCCTTTGAGGCCAACTGGCTCCGCCGCCGCGGCAACCCGGGCAAGATGGTCCTGATGGATGTCATCGGCGACAGCATGTCCCCGGTCATCGAGGAGGGCGACACCGTGCTGATCGACCAGTCCCAGACCGAAATCTACGCCGGTCGCATTTACGCCGTGGGCATCGACGAAACCGTCCTGGTCAAACGGGTGGAAAAACATCCCCGTCAACTGGTGCTGCGCAGTGCCAACCAGGCCTATGCCCCGCTGTTCCTGGATCCGGACGAAACCCGAACCACCCGGATCATCGGACGGGTGATCTGGATCTGCCGGGAACTGCCATGACCGATCACGACCCCGGCCAGGGCCGGGAAGCAGGGGCCGTGTTTACCGGTTTCCCTTCCCCGGCCGATGATTTTACCGAAGAGCGGCTGGACCTGAACCGGCTGGTCATCCGCCACCCCCAGGCCACCTTTTTCATGCGGGCGACCGGCGACGCCCTGCGGGAAGCGGGCGTCCGCGCCGGGGACATCCTGGTGGTGGACCGGTCGCTGCGGGTGGTCGAGGGCTGCCTGGTGGTAGCCGCGGCCCGGGGCGAACTGGTCGTCCGGCGGGTGCGCCGCCGGCAGGGCCGTCTTTGCCTGGTGTCGGCCGAGGAGCGGCTGGCACCCCTGGATTGTGATTCTGAAACCGCCGTGATCATCTGGGGAGTCGTCACCCATGCTCTGCGCGACCTGCGGGTTCCCGGCAGTGCCTGAGACCGGCGGCCGCGGCCGCCGGCGCAAACTGGTGGCGCTGGTGGACTGCAACAATTTCTATGTTTCCTGCGAACGGGTTTTCCAGCCGTATCTGGAAGGCCGGCCGGTGGTGGTATTGTCCAACAACGACGGCTGCGTGGTGGCCCGCTCCAATGAGGCCAAGGCCCTGGGCATTCCCATGGGCGCCCCGGCCTTCCAGTTCCGGGATATTTTCCGGCGCCATGACGTGCGGGTCTTTTCCTCCAACTACGCCCTGTATGCCGACATGACCGGCCGGGTCATGTCGGTCCTGGCCGGGCTGACCCCGGACCTGGAGATCTATTCCCAGGATGAAGCCTTTCTGTACCTGGCCGCCGGCCCGGACCAGGCCCCGGCCGCCGCGGCCCGGAAGATCAAAGAGCGCGTTTTCCGCTGGACCGGCATCCCGGTCTCCATCGGCCTGGCCCCCACCAAGACCCTGGCCAAGGCGGCCAGCCGTATCGCCAAAAAAGAGCCGGCCCGCGGCGGCGTTTTTCTCATCAATGACGAGGCCGTCCGCCAACAGGTGCTGACCGACCTGCGGGTGGAAAACATCTGGGGTATCGGCCGGCAGTACACCCGACTGCTGCATGGCCACGGCATCTGCACCGCCGCGGAACTGCTGCGGATGCCGGATGCCTGGGTGCAGAAAAAGATGACCCGCAAGGGCCTGCAGACCGTCACGGAACTGCGCGGGCGGCCCTGCCTGGAAGTGGAAACCGCCCCACCCCCGGCCAAAAGCATTGTCCGCTCGCGCTCCTTCGGCCGGCCGGTCTGCAATCCCGACGAACTGAGCCAGGCCCTGGCCGTGCACCTGCACCGGGCCGGCGAAAAACTGCGCCGGGCCGGCCAGGTGGCTCATTGCCTGCACGTCTTCCTGCAGACCAACCGTTTCCGGGCGGAACCCCAGCACGACGCCTGGGACCTGGCCTGCCTCTGCCCACCCACCAGCGATACCGCCGTCCTGCTGCGGGCGGCCCTGCCCCTGCTGCGCCGCATTTACCGCCCCGGCTACAACTACAAGAAAACCGGGGTGATGCTGTCCGGGCTGGACGCCGCCCATGGCCGCCAGACCTGTTTTCCGGAACTGGACGGCGGTCACGGCGACGAGCGGCTGATGCGGGTGATGGACCGAGTTAACCTGCGCTACGGCCGGGACAGTCTTTATCTCGCCGCCTGCGGCCGGGAGCGGCCTTGGGAAATGCGGCGGGCCCACGTCTCCCCGGCCTTTACCTCTTGCTGGCGAGAGCTGCCGATGGCCCGAACAGAAGATCAGGAGGCCGGCGGTTCGGCAAAATCCAGGACGGCCTCAAGCGTGCCGTTTAATTCCAGGTGACCGTACAGACCCTCCTGGTTTATCCCCAGGCAGATCCGCGTGGCCGCAACCGCCGCGACGGCAACAAAGCAGCAGATGACTATCGTCCGGATAACTATTCTGACCCGGTGCATGGTTCCTCTGGCGCCTAAGCGTGCTCGAAAAACAACCCTTTTGACCGATACCTTGCCCTACCCCGGATATTTCAAAAAAACACCCGGTAAAGCCAAACCCTGTGTGCCGCGTAACACGCGATTTGAAAAAACCGTTGATCTTTTGCCGGAATTGTGAATTCATAATTTATCAAATATTCCAACCACAGGCATTCCAAGGGCAGGTGTCATGGCTGAAAACCGGAAAGAAACAGTTTCTTTGGTGCTGGGCAGCGGCGGTGCCCGGGGACTGGCCCACATCGGCGTAATTCACTGGCTGGAAGAACACGGCTACGACATTCGTTCAATTTCCGGCTGCTCCATGGGCGCCCTGGTGGGCGGCATCTACGCGGCCGGCAAGCTGGATGAATACGAGTCCTGGGTCCGGGCCGTCACCCGCAAAGACATCGTCACCCTGATCGACCTGGCCTGGGGCGGCGGCGGCCTGGTCAAGGGTGACCGTATCATTCACACCCTGGTCGACCTGGTGGGCGAGATCACCATCGAAGACCTGCCCATTCCCTACACGGCGGTGGCCGTGGACCTGAAGCACGAAAAAGAAGTGTGGCTTCAGTCCGGCCCCTTGTTTGACGCCATTCGGGCATCCATCTCCCTGCCCCTGTTTTTCACACCCTCCAAGATCAATGACATGACCCTGGTGGACGGCGGCGTGCTCAATCCCGTGCCCATTGCGCCCACCTTTGGAGACAATACCGACGTAACCATTGCCGTGAACCTGGAAGGGCCGGTAAAAAAAGACATGAAGCCGCCGGCCTCCCTGCCGGAACCACAGGAACAGTCCGCCTTTGCCGAAACCATCAGCCGGTTTATCAAGAAATTTCAGAAAGACGACAGCCGCGAACCAAAGTCCAGGCAAGAGGAGTGGGGCGCCTATGACATTGTCAACCTGGCCTTTGACGCCATGCAGGGCACCATTGCCCGCCTCAAGCTGGCCGCCTACCCGCCCTCCTGCGTGGTTGAGATCCCCCGGAACGCCTGCGGCCTGCTGGAGTTTGACCGGGCCGCCGAAATGATCGACCTGGGATACCAGGCCGCCGAAGACCAGCTCGCCAGCCTGTCGGCCGAAGACGACTCCGAAGACGCCACCGAAGAACCGTAAGAAACCCGCTCCCGGGCCGGTTCCAGTTCCTTCCGATGCGCGGACACCTATGGAAAATAATGACCGGCGGCTGGTTCTTGGGCTTGCCCTTTACTGGGCGACCCCACCCACTCCGGTGTATGCTATTGGGCCGCGTCGATGGTCTGCCGCACCCGCTCCATGAGTTCCGCCCGGTTCTCCTTGCTGTACCCCTCCAGGGAAACCGGCTCGTGCAGGACCAGCTCGATGGTGCCGGGCCGCACGGCGGCGGTGCCCTTGGGCAGGACCTGGCGGCTGCCCCGGATGGTGATGGGGAGGATGGGCACACCCGCGGTCAGGGCGATGTTGAAACCGCCCTTTTTGAAAGGCAGCAGCTGACCGTCGGGACTGCGGGTGCCTTCCGGAAAAAAGACCACCGAGGCGCCGCTGCGGATTTTTTCGCCGGCCGCTTCCAGGCTTTGATAGGCCCGGTCCGGGTGGCTGCGGTCGATATAGATGTGACCCATGCGTTCGCAGCCCAGCCCGAAAACGGGAATCCGGCGCAGCTCTATTTTCATGACCCAGCGCAGCTGCAGGGGCAGAAAGGCGATCAGGGCCCAGACATCATAATGGCTCTGATGATTGCTCATGACGATATAGGACTGGCCCGGATCGAGGACCTGCCGGTTGACCAGCCGGACGCGGACCCCGGACAGCAGCAGGTTCAGCCGGGACCAGAATTTGCCGATATAATGGACCCGCCGGCCGGTGGGATCCAGGTAAGAGGCCAGGATGGTGATGA
>JBKHHL010000095.1:0-10389 GCA_046539175.1 Desulfosudaceae bacterium | reverse complement strand
GGCAGTAAACACGGCCGGCAGGCAAAAGCTGATCCACTCTAAAAAGCCTCCGGGGGTTACCCCGGAGGCTTTTTTATGGCCTTTCGCGGCCGAAAAACACATAAAAAGCCGGCTTAAAAATCTATTGACTTTAGCCGGCCGGCCGCGTTATGTTAATCAATTATTTTATTATCATCCTTGCTTTGAAAACAATTTTCAAGGCTGTCAACCCGAAAGGAGAATAGCATGAGACGTTACGAAACTGTTTTTATCGCTGATCCGGATCTGGCTCCGGACGCCCAGAAAACCCTGTTTGACAAAGCCCGCGCCCTCATCGACAACAACGCCGGCCAGCTGGTTGATTTTGACGAGTGGGGCAACCGCCGGCTGGCCTACGAAATCCGCAAAAAACAGCGGGGCCACTATGTCCGGCTGGACTATTGCGGCAGCGGCGAGACGGTCAGCCAGCTGGAAGGGGCTTTCCGGATTGACGAACGGGTCCTCAAATTCATGACCATCTTTATGGAAGAGGACGCCGATCCAGTTCAGTTGCAAGAGGCCATCGCGGCCGCCAAACCGCCCGCGGAAAGCGAGACCCCGGCTGCCGGCCAGAAATCCGAACCGGCCGCCGAAGCTGACAATGCCGCCGCTGCGGCGCCGGCTGAAGAGGCTGAAAGCGAGGCCGACAAAGCCGAAACGCCGGCCGAAACGCCGGCCGAATCACCGGCTGAAGCCCCGGCTGAATCACCGGCCGAACCAGCTGACGAGCCTGACGAGTCTAAATAATTTTTACCTTAAGATATGAAGCACCGCAGGAGATCCCATGAAAAAAAAGGTATTTCACCGGCGCAAGTATTGTCGTTTCTGCGCGGATAAAACCCTGGTTATTGACTATAAGAACCCCAAACCGCTGAAAAGCTTTCTGACCGAACGGGGCAAGATTATTCCCCGGCGTATCTCCGGTACCTGCGCCAGGCATCAGCGCTTCTTAACCCGTGAGATCAAGCGGGCCCGCACCATCGCGCTGCTGCCCTATGTCGGCAACCCCAATGGGTAGTAAAGCCGGTCCGGTCCGTTTCCTGGCCTATAAAACAGGATAAGGCTAACCCAAGGAGAACTGATACCGTGCCCCAGGCCGCGTCCAACGGTATATCCCGGGACATCATGCAGGGCGTGGCAGTGGCCAGCTTGATTTTTCTTGTTTCCGTCTGGCTCCCGGTAATGGGACTGGTCGGCCTGCTGGCGTTGCCCCTGCCGATTTTTTATTACCGGGCCAAGCTGGGACGAAAAAACGGGCTGATCGTTCTGGTCGTCACCGCCGGAGTAATGACGGCGGTTATCCGGAGCTTTTCGCCCGATCTGGTTTTCGTCACCGGGCTGCTGTTGCTGGGTTTTGTGCTGTGCGAACTGGTGGAAAAAGGCCTGCCTCTGGAACCCACCATTTTGTTAACAGGCGGGCTGATTCTGCTGACCGGGATTCTCGGCCTGATGATTTACAGCCTGACGGCGGGGACCGGCCCGGTAGCGCTGCTGTCCACCTATGTCGCCCGCAACCTGGAATTATCCCTGGCCCTGTATCGGGATATGGGCATGCCCGAAGAAAATGTCCGCCTGATTGAGCAGTCCCGGGAAACCATCGGCTACTACCTGGTCCGCATTCTGCCGGCAATCAGCGCGGCCTTTATTCTGATGGAAACCTGGATAACTTTTCTGGGGGCCCGCTCGATTTTCAAAAAAAAGGGGGTCGGTTTTCCGGATTTCGGCGCCCTGAACCAATGGCAGTCTCCGGAATACCTGGTCTGGGGAGTTATCGGCAGCGGCATCCTGATGCTGATACCGCAGCCGGCGCTCAGGATTATCGGCCTGAACCTGATGATCATATTGATGACCATCTATTTTTTCCAGGGGATTGCCATTGTGTCCTATTATTTCGACCGGAAAAAATGGCCGGTGGCCCCGCGGGTGTTTGTTTATACTCTTATCGCGGTGTGGCATCTGCTGTTGCTGCTGGTGGTCAGCCTGGGTTTCTTTGATACCTGGGCCGATTTCAGGCGCCTGAAGACCAGCCCCGACCAGGGGGAGCAGGGGCCGCCACAGTGACCGCCGGAGAAGTGATCCCGCTATAAAAACACATTTTTGCTTGATAGACAGGAGGCACAAAAAATGCAGGTAATTTTAAAAGAGACCATCGAAACCCTGGGGCTGGCCGGATCGGAAGTCAAGGTATCACCCGGTTACGCCCGCAACTACCTGTTTCCGAAAGACATGGCCGTAGCCGCCACCGAGGCCAATCGCCGGGTCATGGAACAAAATCGCCGCAAACTCGAGATTCAGATAGCCAAAGAAAAAGAAAAAGCGGAAGAGGCGGCCGCGGCTATTGACGGCAAGACCTGCCGTATTTCAGCCAAAGTCAGTCCGGAAGGCAAGCTGTATGGCTCGGTTTCACCCGGAGACATCGTTAACGCCCTGGCGGAAGAAGGTCTTTCCATCAGCAAAAAAATGGTTTTGCTCAAGGAACCGATCAAGGAAGTCGGCACCTACCCCGTGGCCATTTATGTCTATAAAGACGTCCTGCCTGAAATTACGGTCGAGGTGACCGCCCAGGAAGATTAAAGCTGTTAATGCTGCCGGGACGTACCGTAAATTTTGGGAGTAATTTTCAGCGAAAAGGGAAAGGACCATGCCGCAACCCGCCCAGCCCCAGGCCCGATCCGGCGCCCGGCCGGCGCAGGAGGCCAAACTGCACCACCTGCCGCCCCAGAATATTGACGCTGAAGCCTCGGTCATCAGTTCCATCCTGATCGACACCGACCCGTCCGCCCTGTTTGACACCCTGGAGATGCTTGCCCCGGGTGATTTTTACAAGGGCGCCCACCAACTGATTTTTGAAGCCGTAACCGCCCTGGTCAGCCGGAATGAACCGGTCGACCTGATCACGGTCAAAAATAACCTGCAGGATACCGGCAAACTGGAGGCCGCCGGCGGCGCCGCCTACTTGACGGAACTGGTTGACACCGCCCCCTATGCCGTTGATATCCGCCATTACGCCACCATTATCAAAAACAAATCCTCCTTGAGACGGCTGATCGAGTCGGCCAACGAGATTACCCGGCGTTGTTTTGAAAATCCCACCGACGTCGGCGCCGTCATTGATTATGCCGAACGCTCGGTTTTCGAGGTAGCCGAGGACAAGACCGGCCAGAGTTTTTATCAACTCAACCAGATCATCCAGACCAACATCGCCACTATTGAAGCCAACCAGGGCAAATGGATCACCGGCGTGCCCAGCGGTTTTGAACGGCTGGACAATCTTACCTCCGGTTTTCAGAATTCCGACCTGATCATCCTGGCGGCCCGGCCCAGCATGGGCAAAACCGCCCTGGCCCTGAACATTGCCCGCAACGTGGCGGTTTCCAGCCGGATTCCGGTGGCTTTTTTTTCCCTGGAAATGTCCAAGGAACAGCTCTCCATGCGTCTCTTAACGGCGGAGGCCCGCATCAACGCCTTCAGCCTCCGAAGCGGGCATGCCAGCAAGCAGGACTGGATCAAAATCACCGACGCGGCCAGCGTGCTGGACAACACCCCCATTTACATCGACGATACCGCCGGGCTCACTTCCATGGAGATCCGGGCCAAAGCCCGCCGCATGAAAAAGGAAAAACAGATCGGCCTGATCCTGATCGACTACCTCCAATTGATGACCGCCTATAAAACCGTGGAAAGACGTGACCTGGAAATCTCGGAAATGTCCCGGTCGCTCAAGGGGCTGGCCAAGGAGCTGGACGTGCCCGTCATCGTGCTCTCCCAGCTGAACCGGGCCCCGGAACAGAACCAGGATAAGCGGCCCATGCTGTCGCATCTGCGCGAATCCGGCTCCCTGGAACAGGACGCCGACGTGGTCCTGTTTATTTACCGGGACGAAATCTACAATAAATCAGAAGACAATCCCAACCGGGGCATTGCCGAGATTATTATCAGCAAGCAACGAAACGGCCCGGTCGGCAAGGTGTTCCTGCAATTTCAGGATTCTTTTACCCGGTTCCACAACCTGGCCGCCGAGCAAATCCCGGAGGGCGCGGAGGAGGCCTGATCCTCCGATGGCATGAAAAATAAACTGTACGGCGACACCACCGGCCTGAAAGCGGATCAGATAAGACGTCTCAACAACCTTTACCGCCGCCGGATTTCCCGGGAATTCGCGGTATCCCCGGAGGTGGCCCGGGAACTCCACCAGCTGACCCTGGAAATCAGACGCCAGATCGGGCTGCTGCTGGACCGCCAGGGACGGGTCAGCCACGTTATCGTGGGCGACGACAATCGCATTGTTATTCCCGATATCAGCCACTACCGCCTGGCCGGCGGCCGTTTAAAGGGATTGCGCTGCGTTCACACCCACCTCGGACGGGAACCGCTTTCCGCAGACGACCTGACCGACCTGGCCCTGCTGCGACTGGATTTAATGGCAGTGGTAACCGCTGACAGCGGCGACGGTCAATACCGGGTCCAGATCGCCCATGTCCTGCCGCAGGACCAGGAAAACAGCCCTTATAAGGTAATGCCCCCCCTGCCGCCGGGCGAGCTGGACATCGGCTGCGGCGACCTGATCGCGGCCATCGAAGAAGAGCTGGGCCGGAGCGGAGTCCTCCGTGAAACCGGCCGCGAGCGGGAACGGGCCATTCTGGTCAGCGTCTCCAACCGTCCCCGCGCCGAAGCCGAGGCCTCTCTGGAGGAGCTGACCGCCCTGGCGGTTTCCAGCGGCATCCAGGTGGTCGACACGGTCCGACAGCAACGCCGGAAGATAGACCCGCGGCTGCTTATGGGCCGCGGCAAGCTCGGCGACCTGGCCGTACTGGCCCTGCAGCAGTCGGTCAACCTGCTTATTTTCGACCAGGAATTAAATCCCTCCCAGATTCGGTCCCTTACCAACCAGGTGGACCTCAAGGTGATTGACCGGACCCAGCTGATCCTGGATATCTTTGCCCGCCGGGCCCGTTCCCGGGAAGGCAAACTGCAGGTGGAGCACGCCCAGTTGAAATACCTGCTCCCCCGGCTGGCGACTAAAAACACGGCCATGTCCCGCCTGACCGGCGGTATCGGCGGGCGGGGACCCGGCGAAACCAAGCTGGAGATAAACCGGCGGCGGGTTCGGGAAAAGATCACTCAGCTGGAGAAATCCCTGCATGCCGTCAAAAAACAGCGCCGGCAGCAGAAATCCCGCCGCCAGCAGAATGAGCTGCCGGTGATTTCCATCATCGGCTATACCAACGCCGGTAAATCCACCCTGCTTAACGCCTTGACCAACAGCGAGGTGGCCGCGGAGAATCGTCTCTTCATGACCCTGGATCCCACCAGCCGGCGCCTCAAGTTTCCCCGGGACAGGGAGGTTATCATCACCGATACGGTCGGTTTTATCCGGGATCTGCCCCGGGAGTTGAAAGTCGCCTTCGGGGCCACCCTGGAAGAACTGGAAAGCGCCGACCTGTTCATCCACGTGGTGGATATCAGCGACGAACACTACCAGGAACGAATCGACTCGGTCAAAACCATATTATCCGAACTGCGGCTGGAGGAGACCCCGGTCATATACGCCCTCAACAAGCAGGATCGGACCGACCCGGACACAGCCCGGAAAATCGCCCGCCAGACCGGGGGTATTCCCATTTCAGCCAACCGCGACCAGACCCTGCCGCCGTTGGCGCAAGCCTTGCAGGACCGCGTTGATCAGCTTGCGGGAGGTAAGGGCCGGCCGCGGCGTCAATAAGGCCCGGGTCTTTTCAGACCGGGTCTTTTGAGACCGGCTCTGTTGGGCCGGTCCGGCCCCTTGACAAAAGCGGCCCAAAATGACATAAAGAACCTGTTATGACGATAGATATAGCATACGCCGAACAAGTCGGTACCGGGGCGGCCTTTAAGAGCGCCGCCATCCTGAAAGCATATTTCGGCCACCCCCTGTCGATTCGCGAAAAAGGGGACAAGGACCTGGTCACCGAGGCGGACACGGCCTCGGAAAAGGCCATTGTCGCGGCCATCGGCGAACGCTTTCCCGACCATGATATTCTGGCCGAGGAGAGCGGGCAGAGTCAGACCAATTCGCGTTTCTGCTGGATCATCGATCCCCTGGACGGCACCACCAACTTTTCCCACGGCCTGGGCTTGTTTGGCGTGTCCATCGCCCTGGCCCGGGATGGCGAGGTTATAGTCGGGATTGTCCTGAATCCGATTTCCGGGGAACTATTCACGGCCAGCCTGGGCGGCGGCGCCAGGCGCAACGGTCAGCCCATGGCGGTCTCTTCTGCCGCACGGATCAACCAGGCCTTACTGGTAACCGGCTTTCCTTATAATTTCAAGGAGAAACGAGCTGTTCTGGAAACACGTTTCCGGAATTGCCTGGAAGCTGCCCAGGGCGTCCGCCGGCTGGGATCAGCGGCCCTGGATTTATGCTATGTGGCCGGCGGTTATTTCGAGGGTTTCTGGGAACAGGACCTGCATCCCTGGGACACGGCGGCCGGCCTGATCATCGCCCGGGAGGCCGGAGCGAAGGTGACGGACTTTTCCGGCAATCCTTTTACCCCGGATAAAAAAGAGCTACTGGCAACCAACGGCATTCTCCACGAGACGATGCTGGACCTGCTGGTGATATAAGAGAGGTAACACCATTGAACGATTTCCGCCCCACCAAAGCCAATGACGATCAGCTTGGCTGTATCGGCAATTATGACGCTCACAATAAAATCTGCCGCCAGGCCTGCGCCTTGTCCCTGAGCTGCCTGATTGAGCATAACCGTTCTCTCCGGCTGGAACAGCTGGCGGAATTATTCGACTGGGATGACATAGAACCGGTCAATACGCAATGACGGATTTGTAAAAAGCGCCTCTGGCCGACCCGACCCGGCTCTCAGTCTTCAAAAATTTTGCCGGGATTTAAAACATTGGCGGGATCAAAAAGATTTTTTATCTTTTTCATCAAAGCCATTTCCGTCGCCCCGAACTCCCGGGACATAAAAGCGGCCTTGGTCGTGCCGATGCCGTGCTCTCCGGAAATGGTCCCACCCAGCTGAACAGTATAGTCAAACAACTCCGCGATGGCCCGCTGTGCTTTGTGAAGCTGGAGCTGATCGCTTTTGTCCAGCATGATGTTGACATGAATATTGCCGTCACCGGCATGCCCGAACCCGGCCGTGACCAGTCCGGTTTCCCGGCCGATCTGCTGGATTCTTCGGATCATGTCCGGAATACGGCTCCGGGGGACCACGATATCCTCGTTGATCTTATCCGGGCCATAGACGAACAGGGCCGGAGACACGGCTTTGCGGGCCTGCCACAGCCGATCCGCCTCCACCCGGTCGGCGGCGATTTTAACGGCAGCCCCCTTTCCCCGGCAGAAACGGCTCAGCCGCGACAGGGCGGCCTCATTTTCAGCCGGCGTGCCGTCCACTTCCAGAAGCAACATGGCGTCGGCCTCCACCGGCAGGCCCGCCCGCAGGCTGTTTTCGGCGCAGCGAATCGAGGTGTTATCCAAAAATTCGATTGTCCGGGGAATAATCCCGCCGGCGATAATGCCGGAGACGGTTTCAGCGGCGATGGACATGTCGTCGAAAACCGCCGTCATGGTCCGGACCTCTTCCGGCAAGGGCAACAGGCGCAGCAGAATTTCCGTAATCACCCCCAGAGTCCCTTCGGAACCGATCAAGAGCCGGGTTAAATCGTAACCGGCCACTCCCTTGACGGTTTGCACGCCGGTCCGGATGATCTCGCCGGTGGGCAGGACCACCTCCAGGCCCATGACATAATCGCGGGTAACCCCGTACTTGACGGCCCGGGGCCCCCCGGCGCCCTCGGCCACGTTGCCGCCCAGGCTGGAAAAAGCGGCGCTGGCCGGATCAGGCGGATAAAAAAGATTCTTTTTTTCCACCGCCGCGTGCAAATCAGCCGTGATCACTCCCGGCTGTACCCGGACCAGCAGGTTTTCGGAATCAATGGCCAGGATGCGGTTCAGGCGGCTGGTGACCAGGACCAGGCCGCCCCGGACGGGCAAAGAGCCGCCCGTCATACCGGAACCGGATCCCCGGGGAATAACGGGAAAATCAAACTGGTTGGCGAGTTTCAGGAGGGCGGCCACCTCGGCCGTGTCAGCGGGAAAAGCGACGGCTTCCGGCAGGCAGACGCGGGCGGTAGCGTCGTAGGCATAGCAGATCGTCCCGGCCTTTTCCCGGGTACAATTTTCGCGGCCGACAACGCGGCCGATCTTTTTGAAGGTGCTGGTGGATAATGTCATGCCGGATTGTTTTTGGCCGGTAAAAAAAGTAACGGCCCCGACCGGTCGCAGCGGCTGTCGAGGCCTCCGGATTAAAAAGCGCCTTCTTCGAGTTTCTGAGCCAGTCGGTTGATCTCCTGCCGAACGGACTGCCGGGTTTTCATGGCACTTTCCACAATGTTGACGGAATGGATAACAGTGGCATGATACCGGTTATAGCACCGGCCAATAGCCTTAAGGGAATGATCCGTATAGCGGCGGGACAAAAAGACGGCCACCTGCCGGGCCCAGGCCACCGGCTGCCGGCGGGAACGCGACTCAATATCCCGGACCGGGATACCATATTCCGCGCAGGCCAGTTTTTTAATAGCATCCAGGGTAATCCGGCGGCGCAGAACGGTGATGGTTTTAACAACGCTTTCGGCCAGCTCAATATCAACCGGCACCCCCAGCAGGGATGATTTCATGGCCAGGCTGGTAAGGCCACTTTCCAGCTGACGGACATCTTCGCTGAGATTATCCGCCAGATACTCCAGCACCACCCGGGGCATGACATAGCCGTGCAACTGGCATTTCTTGCGCAGAATTCTGACCCGGGTATTAAAATCAGGCCGATCCATGGCCGTGATCAGGCCCGAAGAAAGACGGGACTGCAATTGCTTGTTCAACCTGGGGATCTCTCCCGGCAGGCAGCAGCCGGTAAACAAGACCTTTTTATCGGCTTCCATCATATAGTCCAGGACCTGCGACAATTCGGTCTGGGTCCGTTCCTTTCCGGCCAGGGCGTGAAGATCTTCAATAAGAAGCATATCATAGCCGGCCCGGAAGCGCTCTTTAAATTTATTGATGGATTTGGTGTTAAAAGCGTAGACCATTTCATTGGAAAAATCTTCCGCCGTCAGGTAATAAACGCGGGCGCCGGGATCAGAGGACAGGTACTGGTGCCCCAGGGACTGAGCCAGATGGCTCTTGCCCATGCCGGACTGGGAGGTCAGAAAAAGGGAGTTGTTAAAAGCATTCCGGGTGGAACCCATGGAAAGCACCGCCGAATAGGCGAAATCATTGTTTTCCCCCACCACAAAATTATCAAAGGTAAACTCTTTTTTTAATAACCGACCGGTCTGAGGACGAACATGAACCTGGGGCAAAGAGAGCTGGTGGTTATTCTTTTTGCGACCACGGCCGGGTTTTTCTTCCGAAGAGCTTGTTTCGGCCGCGTTCTTTCCGGCCGGGCGGGTCTCCGTTGCCATCACCTCCAGGCTGAGCTGATAGGGCTTACCTGAAATAGTACTGAATTTGGAGGCGATCAAATCACGGTAATACCCCTGGATCCATTTTTGGGAAAACTGGTTGGGGCATCCCAGCACCACCCGGGTTTCGTCGTTATCCTTTAATTCCAGCGGCTCTATCCACATCATAAAGTTGCTGGCGGGAATATGCGCCTTTAGCTCCGCTTTGACTTTTTCCCAGACAGATTCCATAAAAACAAAACCACGTAAACCAGAAAAGATTAAATACTTGAACCCCTGAAAAACAGGCCGGCCAGTCAACCTCGCTTTCCGGACAGACAATTGTTGCGGCCTGACCGGGCTACGGGAACCATTTGCGTTTTGTTACCATAACATTACCAACAGGTTAGCAGCCATCAAAAAAACAGATATCCCCTGAATATGACAAATCTGAAGAAGCCTCACCCCGAATTAAGACAAGAGATAAACCACCTCGATTTTCAGGTCAAGCCGAAATACGACAAATTTTACCGAGGTTGAACAGCGCTTACCCTGTCAATTTAACATTTTGTTTTTATTTAATTTTATTTCGTGATATTAAATAATACTGTTAATTTCGACCTTTGTTTTTTTTAAAAAATCCTAATAATTTTCAGGGCGATTAGGGCCGGCGCCCCTTTCGGGCTTAATTGGAGTTTCTTTAAAAATCTTCGTTTTCCTCCTATTTCCGCTTATTTTCATTTTTTACATTTAAGCCCGGAAACCTTTTTCAAAAAATTCCCGGAAAGGCCCGGAATAACCCCGACAATTTTTTTTTTATTAAAGCTCCCTTTTTTGGTTGACACCAAAATTGATGACATATATATTTTTTTAATTTTAGGGCCGTTAACTCAGTCGGTAGAGTATCTGCCTTTTAAGCAGAGAGTC
>JBKHHL010000094.1:0-10475 GCA_046539175.1 Desulfosudaceae bacterium | reverse complement strand
TCAGCATAAGCTTCCGACATTCCGCTGCAGATGATGCCTTCATTGTTGAGTAACCGGCTTTCATAATGATGCGTGCGGTTGCAAAAAGAATATCCGGATCATCGTCCACAACCAAAACAGTGATATTTTTCTTCATTAAATCTCCTGATGTAACGGTAGTTGATAATAGATTGTCGTGCCTTGTCCCACTTTGCTTTCAACCCATATTTTCCCTTTGTGGGCGTCTATGATTTTGCGAGTGATCAGCATGCCAAGACCGGTGCTTTTTTCCCCTGCGGTCTTTTTAACGCCTGTTTTTTCAAAGGGCTTGAAAAGTTTTTTCATATCTTCCGGAGGAATACCTGGGCCAAAATCCTGAACAGACACGGTGACCATATCCTGGTCAGTATTTGTACGAATCACTACTGCGCTGCCCGGGTTTGAATGCTCGATGGCGTTTGAGACCAGATTGATAAGGACCTGTTCGATTTTGGCGGCATCCATCAGGATTACCGGTATATTTTCCGCGCCTCGAAACTCCAGACTGATCTGTTTTTTATCAGCCTGGAGTTTATTCAGTTCAAGGCATTTGCCGATCACATCGCTGATCGATGCAGGCTGCAGATCCAGTTCAAGCTTGCCTGCCTCTATCGTACTGATATCGAGAAAGTCATCCACAAGCCGTTTCATAAATGTGCTGGATTCATTTATGGTATTTAAAAAGCCTGATTGCTCGGCATTAAGAACATTGCCGGACTCTTCGATCAAAAATTCTGAATAGGTGATAATCAATCCAATGGGTTTTCGCAGATCGTGAGCAGCCATCCCAAGAAACCTGTTCTTTTCTTTGTTCAGCTTTTCAAGTTGTGCATTTCTTTTATGAAGCTCGCGTGTCAGATTATTCAGATCCTGGTTCAACGTCAGGACTTCTTTGCGCATTGAATCGAGTTCTTCAGCATCCAAACGGCCGAATGCCAGTACGAACCCTGACACGGGTGTAAAGGTGAAATAAAAACTTTGAGGCAACCCCGACGTATTGGACACGCTCATCAAATATTCTTTTGATGGATCAATTGAAAGTTTTTTCAAATCGAACCGGCCGCCGAAATCAACAATCACATCTTGAAGATTTTGCCCGGCCAGATCTTGCCCGGTCAGGCTGCAGGCATAAGCGTTTGCCTCAACAATCCTGCCTTCTTCCGTCAATACAAAAAGTAAATTTGTCGCTCTGGTACGGAAATAGGCGTATGCTTCACTATGTATGTTTTTATCCGGTATCATTTCAACTTACTTGATAGAGGTCTCGAGTTCATCCAGTGTTGGTATGTATTCGACACGAGGATACTTTTTCATCATATCGACACCTCCCCATCGGAAGGCCTGTCCGCCTATAAAAATATCGAGATGAGTGAAATTGGACCGGATTGCTTCCAGTTCCTTCTTCAGGGAAGCCATGTTGAAATAGACACTTAACGATAAACCGACCAGATCTGGTTTTACCTCCTGAATATGTTCAAGCATGTGATCTACAGGTGTGTTCGCCCCCAAAAAATGGCTGTCCCAGCCATTAAGTTCACATATATCGGCAACCATTTTACCGCCGATCTGGTGATATTCGTTGGCAGCGCAGGATATGATGATTTTTCTGCCATCTTCGTACCATTGGGAATCAAACAGCACCGGATAGGTCAAATTCAACAGTCCTTCGGTAATGGCGGTAGCCAAATGCTCTTTCGCCACCGATATCCGGTTGGATTCCCAAAGTTCGCCCACATAATAAAGGCTTTTTTGAAAAAGATCGATATAAATGGTCTTGACTGGTACGCCCTGGTCAAGAAGGTTTTGAACAATATGGGTGCAATCGAGTCGCTTTCCTTCAAGCAGCAGATCTACATATTCTTTGTACACCTTATCGGATATCATTTGCCTCTCGCTTCACTCTTTTTGATCATTACCTTCGGGATCTGATTCAACATATCATGAGAAAAAGTTTTTTCGTTTGTTTTCTATGTCTCTTCTGAAACGCCGTAGAGAGTTTCATCCGACAGTTTGACAAAAACAGGTATGTTTACAATTAACCAGTTATAGAAAGGATAAATCTCTTTATATGAGCTTTCTGACAGCTCCTGTCGAATCAAATCAACCCAGATGTTCAGGTTTGCAGCCCAGTAGGTGGTTTGAAAACCATGTGCCCGATACGCTCGAAAAACCCAAAGAACCGTTTCTACCAACACTTTGGGGTTGAAATCCGTAAATATGGATAACATGAACCGAGCGAAGTTTCGATTGTTGTCTTCTGCCATCTCCTGGTTGCCTTTGCCTACCAGTTTGTCAAGGTCAACCCGTTTAGCCATTATTTGGTTCCCCATTCCCGCTAACTGTTCATGCTTTTTCGCAAAGTCCTCTATTGCAGAATCTGAAGGGGGACTCAACTCTGATGCTGTATCAAACAGTTTCTCTTTCATCCCGGTCTCCTTTATTTATAATTTTTAATGAGTTTTTACCGGTTTCTCTTTATTACATTCCATCGGCATTCATGTAAGATCAGGTTATGGTTTGAAAACACAAACCATAAAATTGTCATCGGGTTTTATTCGATGCTGTAGATCCCAACATTAAAGTGGCTTAACCGGGCATCAGCTTTTCTGAATAAATTGACATATTCTTGGAATTATTGAATTAAAGTGGACAGGTAAGGGGTAGCCGTTGATTAAAATAAGAGGCGATGGGTCCTTGACGGGGATAATCCCATCGCCTCAACCAAAATACGGTGAATTTATGATATATTTTATCCGCGTAAATCTCAAGAAGATTTAAAAAAAAAGCTGGTAATTTTTTCAATTGATGGGCGCACGTCTGGGGGACTCTTAGCCCGAATATTTCATGAAATTTTTTGAAAATTATTACTTTATTACATTATTTCAATTACTTATATTGCATTTAGCAGTCTTTCCCCACGGTTGATTCCGGCTGCTGATTCCGGTTGATTTTCAGGCACTGATCTGGTATTATTAAAGAATATTATAGTGTTTTTCCCCTTTTCCTCTCAAAGGAGGCCCGGATGGCCAAAGTTAAAGGAAGCATGTTCGTCATGTTTGTCAAGGCAATCAAAGCGGATAAAACAGGGGCCTATGATAATCTGCTCACCGATCAGGACAAGGAGATCATTTCCAAGCTGATTCTGCAGTCAAGCTGGTATCCGTTTGAAACCTATAAAAACTGTTTCAACGCCGTCTGCAAGGTCAATGCCAAAAATGATCCCGAGACATTGCGGGACTGGGGCAGAATGGCAGGTGAATCCACCATGTCCAACATCTACAAAACGGTTGTCAATCAAAAGGACGCGGCCTCGGCCATCCGCGCCTTCAAGCAGATTCTTGGCAGCATGTATGATTTTGGCGACATCAAAGAAGAGATGGTTTCGGACAATGAAATGATTATCAAGGTAAGCGATGTGGATCCGGATTTCGAGGCCTGGTACCGGGTCTGCCAGGGCTGGGTGGAAAGAACCATCGAACTGGTCATTAAAAAAAAGGTGACCTCAGAAATCCTGGAATGCTCCTGGAAAGGCGCGCCCGCCACGGTGTATAAAATGAGTTGGTAACAGGCATCCGCCGGTGGGTATTTTTTTCACCCGCAGGCTAAGAGGCCGCATCACCCGTCACAACTTCGTAAAAAGTCCCTGCCTTATCATTCCGGCGAAGGCCGGAATCCAGAACCGTTTGATGTTACTGGACCCCGGCCTCCGCCGGGGTGACGCAATAAGGGAAATCTCTACTTTTACGAGGCCATCACCATTTAAGTATCGAAAAATTTCACCCTTCGGGCGAGTCGACTTGGGCGCAGCTGCGGCGTTGGCCGGAAGTGCCCTTCTGGCTGGGGAGATGGTGGGCAAACAAAAAAGAAACTTTTTTTATAAGCACCGCGATGCCGGAGGAATTTATTGTGTGGTATGTCTATATCTGTGACCGGGAAGGGCAACTGCGGACCGGGCTGACGACCACGCTGCCGGAGCAGATGGCCCGGCCCAGGGCCAGGCTCCTCTATTACGAAGAATTTTCCGGCAAGCAGGCGGCCGTGCGGCGGGAGCGGGAGATCAAGGGCTGGCGGCGGGAGAAGAAAATGGCCCTGGTTGACGGGAAAAAATAAAAGAATCACCCTTCCTGACAAAAAATACGGGTTTCTTGATTTACATCAAAGAAAACCCGTTCCTCCTTTTTGTACAATAACCCCACAATAAACAACGATCAACCCAACCAAAGGAGGCTGTCATGTTTTGTTTTCAATGCCAGGAAACGGCGAAAAACCAGGGCTGCACCGTCAAGGGCGTCTGCGGCAAACCGGAAGAAACCGCCGATTTGCAGGACGTGCTTATCTACGTCTGCAAGGGGATTGCCGTGTACGGCGAAAAACTGAAGGAACAAGGCACGGTGGACCGGGAAGCGGGCCACTTTATCTGCCAGGCCCTGTTTACCACCATCACCAACGTGGCCTGGGACGACGATGTCATTATCGAGCGCATCAACCAGGCCCTGCAGATGCGGGAGGCGGTCAAGGCCAGGGCCGGGGACGCGTCCGCGGGCGACCTGCCCGACTGCGCCACCTGGACGCCGGCCGGTAAACAGGACATCATGGACAAGGCCCTGGCCGATGAGATGCGCATCACCGCCGACGAAAACGAGGACGTCCGCTCCCTGCGGCAGTTTTTGATCATCGGCTGCAAGGGCATTGCCGCCTATGCCGATCATGCCGCCATCCTGGGGCATGAACAGGACGAGATCTACGGCTTTATCATGGAAGCCCTGGTGTCCACCACCCGCGACCTGTCCGTGGACGAAATGATCGCCATGGTCATGAAGGCCGGGGAAATGGCCGTCAAAACCATGGCCCTGCTGGACGCGGCCAACACCGCCGCCTACGGCCACCCGGAAATCACCGAGGTCAACCTCGGCGTCCGGGGCAATCCCGGCATCCTCATTTCCGGCCATGACTTAAAAGACCTGGACGAGCTGCTCCAGCAGACCGAGGGCACCGGCCTCGACGTGTACACCCACGGTGAAATGCTGCCGGCCAACTGCTACCCGGCCTTCAAAAAATACGAGCATTTCGCGGGCAACTACGGCGGCTCCTGGTGGCGCCAGAACAAGGAGTTCGAGTCCTTTAACGGCCCGGTCATCCTGACCACCAACTGTCTTATTCCCATTAAAAAGGACAATACCTACCTGGAACGCCTGTTCACCACCGGCGTGGTCAGCTATCCCGCCGCCGCCCACATTGCCGACCGGCCCGTCGGCGGGGCCAAGGACTTTTCGCCGGTGATTGAAATGGCCAAAAAATGCGCGCCGCCGGAAGAGATCGAGTCCGGCCAGATCGTGGCCGGATTCGCCCACAACCAGGTCCTGGCCCTGGCCGACAAGGTGGTGGAGGCGGTCAAGTCCGGCGCCATCCGCCGCTTTATCGTCATGGCCGGGTGCGACGGCCGCCATAAGAACCGCAGTTACTTCACCGAGGTGGCCGAAAACCTGCCCGCTGACACGGTTATTCTCACGGCCGGGTGCGCCAAGTACCGCTACAACAAGCTCGACCTGGGCGATATCGGCGGCATTCCCCGGGTGCTGGACGCGGGCCAGTGCAACGACTCCTACTCCCTGGCCGTTATCGCCCTGAAGCTGAAAGAGGTCTTCGAGCTGGACGACATCAACGACCTGCCCATCTCCTTTGACATCGCCTGGTACGAGCAGAAGGCCGTGGCCGTGCTGCTGGCCCTGCTGCACCTGGGCGTCAAGGGCATGCGGCTGGGACCGACCCTGCCGGGATTTCTCTCGCCGGCCGTGGCCCGGGTGCTGGTGGACAAGTTCGACATCAAGCCCGTCGGCGAGGTGAAAGAGGACATTGAGGCCATGATGGCCGGCAAATAATGACGTGCCTGCCCAGGGGCGGCGTTCTCCGGGGCGCGTTCGCGCTCAGAGAAGATTTGACGCGATCTCGGCCAGCGGGGAGCGCTCGCCCTTTTCCATGGTGATATGGGCGTACATGTCCTGACCCTTCATCTTGTCGATAAGAAAGGTCAGGCCGTTGCTGCGGGAGTCCAGGTAGGGGGTGTCGATCTGGTAGGGATCGCCGGTAAAGACGATCTTGGTGCCCTCGCCGGCCCGGGTGATAATGGTCTTGACCTCGTGGGGGGTCAGGTTCTGGGCCTCGTCCACGATAAAATAGACGCTGGGCAGGGTCCGGCCGCGGATATAGGCCAGGGCGGTGATGAGCAGCTTCTTTTTGGTGATCATCTCGTTGATGCGTTTGTACTCGGTGCTCTCCTCGGGGTACTGGTTCTGGATGACCGAAAGATTGTCGAACAGGGGCTGCATGTAGGGGTCCAGCTTGTCCTCGATGTCGCCGGGCAGATAGCCGAGGTCCCGGTTGGACAGGGGAATGACCGGCCGGGCCAGGAAGATCTGCTTGTACTTGCGCCGCACCTGAAGCGAAGCGGCCAGGGCCATGAGGGTCTTGCCGGTGCCGGCCTTGCCGGACAGCGTCACCAGACAAATGCGCGGGTCCATGAGGGTGTTCAGGGAAAAAATCTGCTCGGCGTTGCGGGGGGTGATGCCGTAGGCCCGCTTCTTTTCCACCAGGTGGAGGCTGTCGGTCTCCTTGACGCAGGTGGTCAGGATGCTCTGGCTGGAGTTGCGCAGGATGAAGTTTTCGTTGGGTTGGGGGTCCAGGTCCAGGCCGCTTTCGGCCAGGGACACGCTGCTCTCCTTGAAGATGCGGTTGATGACGTCGTGGTCGACCCCCTCGATCAGGTTCATACCGGAATACAGATCGTCGATACTCTTGATCTTGCCGGTTTCATAATCCTCGGCATGAATGCCGATGCTCTTGGCCTTCATGCGCAGGTTGATATCCTTGGACACCAGCACCACCCGCGCGAACCCGTATTCCTGGGCCAGGGCATGGGCGATGGAAAGGATACGGTGGTCGGGCTTGTCTTCCCAGAAAAACTCCTTGTAGCTGTCCCGGGTGATGCGGGTCTTGACCATGATACAGCCGCCCGATTCCAGGCGAACCCCTTCATGGAGGAGGCTGTCGCCGATGAGGGCGTCCAGTTCCCGGGTAAATTCCCGGGCATTGTAATTGATGGTCTCGTTGCCGCGCTTGAAGCGGTCGATCTCTTCTAACAGGGTGATGGGAATGACGACGTTGTGGTCTTTGAAGGAATAGATCGCCCGGTAGTCATAAAGAACGACGTTGGTGTCCAGGACAAAGATTTTCTTGCTGTTGGTACCCAGCATCATCCCTTCTTCCGGGGCGGTTTAGGGCGGAGCGTCCCCCGTTCTTCGCCCCGATTCTACCCCGCCGGCACTTCGGGCTGAAAGCAGGCGGGGGTCATTTGGAATTGCAAAAAGTATAGCACAATTCCAGGGGGGCCGTCATCCGGAAAAAGGAGGGATGGAAAAAAATCGCTGCCGGGTTGATAACGGGCGGCACGGCTCCCCCAAATTTGCGTACCGGCCGCGGAATCATTTTTTCAGAGGCAGCAGGACTTTCCGGCCGAATTTCTGGATGACCGGCGTTCCCCGGCCGTGGCGCACCGCCCGGAAAGTATTGGCCCGGTCCAGGGGCAGGGTGCCGGCCAGAAAATCAACCGGCAGATCCGCGAAGGCTTCCGGCACCAGGGGAGTGCTGGGGCCCAGCAGGACGGTCTGCCGCGGGCTGTCGGCCGCGGCCAGGATCTCTTCGGTGGTGTTGTTGAGGATGGTGGTGGAGGTCAGGATGAGCACCTCGGCCCAGCCGGCCAGCTTGTCCATAAAATCGTCCGGCATGCCGATGCCCTTGCCCTCGTCCCGCACCTCCACTTCGCCGCCCCGATCCTTGATCAGGCGGATGAGGGGCTTGATGGCCCCGACCATGGCCACCCGGGTGCCCGGTCCGATGGCCAGCAGCTCCAGCAGGTCCTGGTTGTCGGCCGCCTCGTCCGGGCCGCCGATGATTTCGGCCAGGCGGCCGGCGTTGAGGGCGTTGAGAACGGCCAGGGCCATGGTGCGCTCGATGGGATCATCGCCGGTAATTTTTTCCAGCAGGCCGATGACCGATTGTCCCTCGGGATTTTCATATCCGGCCTGGGGCATGCAGGAGGACTTGTGCTGAAAAAAGGTGTAGGCAATGCCCACCCCGCCGTCGGAAGTAGCCGCGGCCGTGTAGCCCAGGCCCAGGCAGAGCTCTTCCAGCCGGGTTGCGCGGGCCTGGTCGGCAAACAGGTCAAACAGGCGCTGATTCAATTGCATGGCTCAGGTCTTCCTTTTCAATCGGCGGGTGTCTCGGTTTTGCGGGTGACCATTGACTTGACCTCGTCCAGCAGGGACTGCATGGCGGCAAAGACGTTGCCGCGCACATCGCCGGCCACCACCATGCCCATGATGTCGTCGCCCACGGCCAGGGGCCGGTCCTCGACGATTTCCACCACGATATCGATGATACCGGGCATCTGCCGGTGCCGGGCCACGGCATCGGCCAGCCTGTCGTGGTCCACGCTGACGGTCAGGCCGGAAACCCGGGTGGTGCCGTCCGAGGAGGTTTCCCGCACAATGCCGTTATGGGTCAGAATCATGCCCGCCTGGCGGATGTCGGCGTGGGCCTTGACCTGATCGATTAATCGCTGTAAATCCATGAGCCTTTTCCTTTCTTCCGGGGTGATGGAATTGGAATCGAATTTTAATCATACCATAAAAAGACGGCTTGGTAAAAAGTCCGTCAGGCGCCCTGCCGGCGGGGGGAATGTCCGGTCCTATGGGGAGTGGACAAAAATCAAAAAAAATCCGTTGACATCCCTTTTGCCTGGGGTATAATTTAATTAACCAGTTAATTTAATCATAAAGTAAAATTTACTTAGTCCAAACCCTTTAAAAACAAAGAAAAAATCATGACACAGGCTGAAACGCCCCGGAAAATTCTTGACGCGGCCACGGCGGTATTTGCCCGGGAAGGCTTCAAGGGGGCCCGCATGCAGCAGATCGCCCAACAGGCCGGCGTCAACCAGGCCCTGCTCCACTACTATTTCCGCTCCAAGGAAAACCTTTATGAAGAGGTGCTGGCCCGGTTTTTTGCCAACATTTTTTCACAGTTGTTTCATGATTTCCAGGAGGAAGCCGAACCGGAAGCGGCCTTTACCCGTTTTATCCACGCCTACATGGACCTTTTGGCCCGCAATCCCGAGCTGCCCCGGCTGATGGTTTCGGAAATCATGGAAGGCGGCGCCCACATGATGCGGGTGGCCGACCGGATCTTCGCGGAAACCGGCCTGACCCCGCCGCGGCTGATCGGCCCTTTTATCGAAAAAGCGGTGCAGCAGAACCGCATCCGGCCGGTGGATCCCATGCAGACCACCATCAGCGTCATCGGCATGTGCATCTTCTATTTCGTGGCCCGGCCCTTGCTGGTGTATGTCTGGGGAGAGCCGGCCGACGAGAAGCAGTTCCTTGAAGATCGAAAAAACGCCATTGTGGACCTTGTTCTGCATGGCATTGCGCGGACCGATCCATGACCCGGGCGGCCGCCTCCGGCTGTCTGGGTGCGTATAGCCGCCACAGGAGAATTTACATGAAAAACAGACGTTGCCCCCCGCCGACCGGGATAGTACTCATTTGGCTGATTCTGACCGCCCTGGCGATCATGGGATGTCAAAACGGGCAATCGCCGGGTTTTCTCGGTTCCGGCACCCTGGAAGCCAGGGAAGTGAATATCAGCGCCCTGTCCACCGGCACAATACTGAAACTCACCCGCGAAGAAGGCCAGATGGTCCGGGCCGGCGCTCTTCTGGCACAAATTGACGTGGAGACCCTGCGGCTGCAGCGGGCGCAGCACCAGGCCAGCCTGGAAGAAATCAAGGCCCGGCGCCGGGCGGCTGAAGCGTCCCTTGCCGAAGCCCGGGATACCCTGACCAACACCCGCTCGCAGTACCAGCGGATCAAGGAACTGCATCAGCGGGGCTCGGCCACCCGGCAGCAGCTGGACGATGTGACCACGCAATTGAACGTACAAAAAAACAAGCTGGACGGGGCCCGGGCCCAGCTGTCCGTCCTGGACTCCCAGTCCGCCCAGACCCAGGCCTCGATCCGGGTCCTGGAGCGCCAGATCGCCGACGGCCGGGTGAAAGCGCCCCTGGGCGGCCGGATAGTGGAAAAATACGTGGAAGCCGGGGAAGTAGCCACCACCGGCGGCCGGCTCTACAAGATCGTCGACCTGGACCGCTTCTGGCTGAACATCTACCTGGCTGAACCCGACCTGGGACAGGTGGCCACCGGCCAGAAAGTAACAGTGCGGGTGGACGCCCTGGACCGTCCCCTGGCCGGGCGGGTGGCCTGGACAGCGCCGGAAGCCGAGTTCACCCCCAAGAATGTGCAGACCAAGACCGCCCGGGCCGAGCTGGTTTATGCCGTCAAGGTGGAGCTGGAGGAGAATCCGGAGGTGCTTAAGATCGGTATGCCCGCCGAAGTATATGT
>JBKHHL010000235.1:0-2532 GCA_046539175.1 Desulfosudaceae bacterium | reverse complement strand
CGCCGGGGTGACGAAATGTGCGCCGGGGTAACGCAATGTGTGCCGGGGTGACGCAATAAGGTAAATTTTACGAAGCCGTCAATATTGACTATTAATAATAATTTAAGAATGTTATCAACAACAAGGCTATTTTGTGGGGGATAC
This sequence comes from Desulfosudaceae bacterium, assembly GCA_046539175.1. Taxonomy (GTDB): domain Bacteria; phylum Desulfobacterota; class Desulfobacteria; order Desulfobacterales; family Desulfosudaceae; genus CAYTQK01. The sequence goes on along the minus strand of JBKHHL010000235.1, from coordinate 2,388 downwards.
CGCCTCCGGCCGGGCCTGGTGGCAAGCAACCCGTCCCTGATCAAAGTCCGGGATGACGACCGGCCCGGGGAAGAAGAAAGATTCACAACGGCGAAGGCCGGGGTCGAGTCAATCAAACAGATATCAATTCCATTCCAGCAGAACAGCCCGGGCCCGCTTCCGACCGGCTTCCGTCAGAAACGAGCGGGTCAGAATTTTCTCCAGCCGCTCCGCTTCCAGGGGATTTTCCTGGTGCTGCTCCTCCAGGTTGGCGATCAGGTCGGCGTCATAAACCACCTTGAAATTCAGGGTCTCCTCCGGCCGGGGATGATGATGGTGGCCGACAATATCGCAGACCTCCTCGATCATGGCCTCGGCAGCGCCCAGTTTTTCCAGAATTTCCCGGGCCACGGCCGGACCTTCCTGCTCCTGGTATCTGGCGGCCGCGGAGTTGTGTTTTTCCTCGGCCTTTTTGATACCGATATCATGCAGGTAAGCCGCGGTCATGATGACAGCCAGGTTGCCCTGCTCTTTCTTGCCGATCTGCTCGGCGTGCCGGGCTACCGCGGCGGCGTGACCGATCCGCTTGAAATCGGTCTGGAAATAACGTTTGACTTCCACCGCCACGCGATCCTTGAGCAGCTCCTCCCGTTTCTGGAGAAACTCTTCCGGAAGCGTCCCCAGGCACTGCTCGGCATAGGGGCAGTAAGCCGCGCACCCGAAATCCAGCCGGGGGTTGACGATCTTGTTACCACAGCCGGGGCATTTCCGGGAAGGATCATCCTTGAAAAATTCGATGGTCGCGCCGCACTCTGGACATTTTTCTTCGTAGATAGCGTCGGGATCCCAGTATTGGGTGTCCTGTCCGGGACATTTCATGGTGGCCTCCTTGGGTATATAGTATGAAAAAAAATGATTGTCTTTCAACTTATTTTTATAATATTAAAAATACAGGTTCAGGGCATTGACGGAGATCAATAAAATAAATAAAAATGGCCGGTTTCATCATAAAAACACAGCCGTCCGCATGACGCATCCGCGGAAGCACAGGCACAGGCAGCTCACCATGCAATACCACCAGGGACGCGTCCACTTATACACCGGTAATGGCAAGGGGAAAACCACCGCCGCCCTGGGACTGGCCTTGCGGTCCGGCGGCGACGGCCGGCGCTCGCTCATCATCCAGTTCATGAAGGGTCAGCATTACGGTGAACTGGACGCGGTCCGGCGGCTGAACGGCCTGATTATCATTGAACAGCATGGCAGCCCGGAGTTCTGCCTGCCGGATGAGACCAACCACGACCACCAGCAACAACTGGCCAGGGGCGGCCTGGGGCGGGCCCGCCAGGCCCTGGCCGATCCCTCCCTGGACCTGGTGGTATTAGATGAGATTGTTACTGCCGTTTATTTTCAATTACTGAGCGATGATGATATAATAAACCTGCTGATGACACGATCAATGACGCAGGAAGTGGCCCTGACCGGTCGTTATGCTTCTCCGGAACTGATCAAGAACTGCGACCTGGTCACCGAAATGATCGAACATCGTCATTATTACCAGGCCGGCGTGAACGCCCGCCCGGGCATAGAAACCTGACCGGACCGAAATTAATCTCACGGGAGATCACATCATGGAAACAATGACACGGGCGGATATATGCTTCATGGCCGACCCCTGGCCCCCGGAGCCTGAACGGGTAACCCTGATTTTCATTCATGGCTCAACCATGTCAAAAACATTCTGGGAGCCACAGATGGCCTCCTTGTCCCGGCAATTCAATACCATGGCCCTGGACCTGCCCGGCCACGGCCAGAGTCCTGGAGATGGTTTTGACCAGATGGCTTCTTATACCGAAGCTGTCATGAACTGGATGGAAGAGGTCAACCCGCCCGGCATGGTTCCCTGCGGGCTCAGCCTGGGGGGCGCGGTCGCCCTGGACCTGATGCTTTGCTACCCGGAGCGATTCGAAGCCGGCATCCTGATCAGCACCGGCGCCCGGCTGCGGGTAATGCCGCTGATATTTGAAGCCATTAAAAAAGATTTCAATGAATTCGGCGAGACATTGGGGATGGCCGGCATCTCCCCGGCCAATCAGTCCCGGGACATGACCGAGCTGGTAAAAAAACAGGTCCAATGTCCGGCCGAGGTGGCCTTAAAGGATTTTAAAGCCTGTGACGCTTTTGACGTTATGGCCCGCTTATCTCACATTCAGAAACCGGTGCTGATCATAAGCGGCAACGATGATACCACCACTCCGCCCAAGTACGCCGACTACCTGGCCCGGAAAATCCCCCTCGCCCGGCTGGAAAAAATAGCCGGGGCCGCCCACCTGGTTCCCCTGGAAAAGCCGGATCAGGTCAATGCCGTCATCACCGATTTTCTGAGCGAGTCCCGCTAACCCGGATATT
>JBKHHL010000093.1:0-10579 GCA_046539175.1 Desulfosudaceae bacterium | reverse complement strand
GGACGACCTTGACTTTTTCAGGACCAGAGCATATACAACCATGAGAAGCGTTTACCTGAACCGGGCATTTCAATTTTTTAAAACGCCCGGCCTTGCGCGAAGCAAAAGAATAAAACATTATTACCTGGTCTGTTTACATATCCCTTATGAAATTTCTGGCCCTGAACCCCAAAGATTATTATACCGGCTGGCCGGTTCAAAATGATTTTTTCCGTGAAAGAGTGTCCATTCCCGGACTGACCTTTCCTGTTCTCAAGCGACTTTTACCGCCCGGTCACGAAATGCGCTTTCTGGATTGCCTGTTCGCGCCGGTTCCCATGAAACAATACCTGGATATGATCAAACGGGCCGATATAGTCGGACTCAGCATAATGTCAAGCCTGTGCTCCATCAACTATGCCGTGGCCGTCGCCCAGATAAAACGCCTTAATCCGCGGGCCTTTATTATCGCCGGCGGGCATCACGTCAACATGTTCCCCGAACAATGGCTCGAACTGGGGGTGGATCTTTTAATCACGGGCGAAGCGGAGCGTGTTTTTACCCGGCTGATTAACGAAATCTCCGGCAACCGCCAATTTGACAAAATTCCGGGGGTGATGTTCCAACAGGATGGTGAACTGGTGTCGGTACCGGCCCCGCCCCGGCTCGACAGCCTGGACGATTCGCCTCATCCGGATTGGGACCTGCTCGATTTTAACCATTATATGAACAATTTTTCAGACCGCAGCAGCCCCACGGCCTCGCTGGAAACTTCACGCGGCTGCGCCTTTAAATGCAGTTTCTGCGCGGTGCCGCCCTACTGGAAAAACATCCAGCGACACAAATCCGTCGGCCGGGTGATGGAGGAAGTCAGGCAGCTTTCGGCGCGCCGGCTCAAGCACCTGGTGATTATTGACGACAGCTTTGGCAATGACGCGGACATTACCGGGGAATTACTCGAGGCGTTCCGCCGTTTCCCGGATATGCCGCGATGGTCCTCCCTGTTGCGATGGGACACGGTCTTAGCCCGACCGGATTTAATCGAAACGCTGTCGGCGGCCGGCATGCGCATGGCCATGGTGGGATTTGAATCACTCCATGAAAATGTCCTGGCAAGCACTTTCAATAAGGGGATGCGCTCAGATGTAAATTTAAAAGAGTACCGGCAACTTTATCAACGTTTCAAAAAAAATAAAATCATGGTCAACGGGCTGTTCATGACCGGTCATCCGGATATTGACAGCCGCCGGGAAGAGACCTCCTATTTAAAAGCGAGAACAGTCTGTGACGACCCGCATACCGTTGATTTCATGCCCTTCCCGGAAACATTCGGCTTTAACTCGCTGAACCGGCGATACAACATTAAAAACATGTTCTTTCATGACATGAAACTGCCGGTGTTTGAATCAAAAAAACCCCGGGCCTTTCTTTTTAATCTGATGAACCTGCTTGATGTTTTCCGCGGATTTCAGATGATAACCAGCCCGGCTTATTACCGCTCCAATTATTTTTTGATTTATAAACGGCTTTTTTCTAAGATGCTGCGGATCAACAGGCGGAAGATCAGGGATTTCCGGTTGTTGACGCGTAAAACGGTCCCCGTTAATCAGCGCCAGGAAGAACTTCTGCGGTGCTACCTGGAAGACCCGGAATATCAGCACTGGCTTGACAACCTTACCGACAGAATATGGTTATAATACCGGCCACTTTTTTTTCGTCCGATCAACCCGGCTGATCCGGCCTGTTCACGTTTATGCCAGCGGGGCCCGCCCCAATATGATACGAAGCACAAAGTGCTTGATAACGGTTGCCGGGCCGCCGACATTCTTGAAAAAATAATAAATACCCGCTGGATGCGTAATGAAAAGACGGAGATAGGCTTTAAGGAGGGTCCCCCGGAAATTGAAATTGCTGAGGGTGTGCGGAACATAGGGGCTGTCCCCCCGGGCAAAGTCAACCGGTACCGAGCCGTCCTCGGAAGGAAGATCGCCTCTGGCCTGAAGCTCATCGTATACGGGTGTTCCGGGCAAGGGGTTGAAACGGAAAAGGTGAAAAAAATCCGGCCGACAGTCCCTGATCAATTTCAAGGTCCTGGCAATATCTTCCTCTGTCTCGTCCGGATAACCATACATGAAATAGGCGAACACCTTCAAACCGGTTTCTCTGACCTGGGCTACCTTCTCCAGGATTAAAGCGCTGTCAATGCCCTTCTGCATATTCTCAAGCACCCGGTTGCTGCCGCTTTCCCCGGCGAAAGTGATGGCGTCCCACCCCGCCTCTTTCATCAGCCGGAAAAGCTCCCGATCCGTTTGTTCCATGCGTATGCCGCGTCCGGTGGTGAACTTGACCGGCAAATCGAGGCTGATCATTTTTCGACAGAACTCCTTGGCAAAATCAAGGTCCTGGGTAAAGCTGTTGTCCATGATGTTAATATAATCAACCCCGTATTGGTAATGCAGGGTGGTGATGAGCTTCACCAGATAGTCCAGGGAATGGTGCTTGAAACCGGGGCCGAGATACTGGGGAACACTGCAGAATTGACACCTGTAGGGACACCCCCGGGTGGCCAGGATGGGAGCGCTGCGGCGGGAACTCGTGAATGGTTTGTATCCGGAGCGCTGATATTCATGGAGCTTGATAAACCCATAATCCGGCAGGGGTTGGTCATCCAGATCGCGGATTTCTTCCTTTTCATTGATGACCGTTTCGCCACCGGCCGCCCGGAAACCGAGTCCCGGTATCATTTCCCAGCGGCGGCTCTGAAGCTCCAGTTCTTCCAGGAACCGGGTAAAGGCGGTAATGGTCTCTCCGCAGAAAATGAAATCGATCTCCGGCACCCGGGTCAACATTTCCGGGAACAGGCTCGGATGGACCCCGCCCACAATGGTAACCGCCGAGGGCGTTACCTTTCTGACCGCCTTCAGACCGTCAATCACTTCACTCACGGAGCACGACCAGCAGCTGAAGCCCACCAGGTCCGGCTGAAACTCCTCAACCTCTTTACTGAAACGGGGCCGGGCCGCGGGAATGTTGTCCAGCGCGCAATCAAGAAGCCGGACGGTATGCTTCTCACGATCGATTTGATTGACTAAATAAGCGTAAGCCAGAGGCAAGGTTGATGACCTGTTAATATCCCTGGGCCAGACCAGCAGTATCTTCATGGCGATATAACCTCGGATTCCCTTCATTCGATCCGGACTATCAGCCCGGACATCAAACACCCCGGCGAAGGACGGGGACCAGTAAAATCAAATAGTTCCGGATAGCGCTGCCGCTTCACTGCGTGCCCGGCCTTTGCCGCAATGACGATATAGAGACTTTACGAAATAATCAACATAACAGAATAAAAAAAAGAAGCAAAGCACCAAAAACCGGGCCGGGGATTCGAATTGCGCGGCCGGGAGTCCGGTAAAACCGAATTGTTCTGGATAGCACTGCCGCTTACCGCCGGCCCGGACCTCGCCGGGATGATAAGGCGGGGACTTATAATACCTTATAAAAAGGGTGGATATTCCGGTCCTTATTATGATATCCAGAACAAAATGGAGATAGATTATGGCCGCCAGAATACTTGTCACCGGCGGGGCCGGATATCTCGGCTCGGTGCTGGTGCCGGAACTGTTACAAAAGGGCTTCCGGGTCACGGTTGTAGACACCCTGGTTTATCGGCAGCATTCACTGCTGGACTGCTGCCGGTATCCTGAATTCGAGTTCATCCGGGGAAACATCTGCGACCGTGATTTGATGAAGCGGCTGGTGCCGAAATTCGACATCATCATTCCGCTGGCCGCCCTGGTCGGCGCGCCGGCCTGCCGGAACAATCCCACCCTGACCCGCCTGGTCAACCGGGATGCCCATCTTGAGCTTATCGCCGACACCGGTATGTCCCAACAGGTTTTGTTTCCCACTACCAACAGCGGCTACGGCGTCGGTGAAAAAGACAATTTCTGCACCGAGGATTCTCCCCTGCGGCCCGTATCCGAATACGGCCGCCTGAAGGTGGACGTGGAAAAGGCCTTTCTGGATCACGGCAACGCCGTTACCTTCCGCCTGGCCACCGTCTTCGGAATGTCGCCCCGGATGCGCCTGGATCTGCTGGTCAATGATTTTACCTGGCGGGCGCTTAAAGACCGCTTTATCGTCCTGTTTGAAGAACATTTCCGGAGAAATTATATCCATATCCGGGACGTGGCCCGGACCTTCTTATTCGGGATTGAACATTTTGATAAAATGAAAGGCTCGCCTTACAATGTCGGCCTTTCCTCGGCCAACCTGACCAAACGGGAATTGTGCCAACAGATCAAAACCCATCTGCCGGACTTTTATATTCATTCCGCGCCCATCGGCGAGGATCCGGACAAAAGAGACTATCTGGTCAGCAACGAAAAAATCGAGTCCCTGGGCTGGCGGCCGCGGCATACCCTGGACATGGGCATCCGGGAACTGATCAAGGGATATCAGATTATTTCCCCCAACCTGTTTGTTAATACCTGAAAAAAATGACAACGCTTTCCCATATCACGGCGGTCATCCTGGCGGGAGGACAGGGCAACCGGCTCCGGCAGATTTTGCCGGACACGCCCAAGGCTCTGGCCGATATCAGGGGCCGGCCGTTTATCAGCTTTTTGCTGAACCGGCTGGAACACTTCGGCTTTGAACGGGTGGTGCTATGTACCGGCTACCTGGGTAACAGGATTGAGGAGGCCCTGGGAAACAGACATGGCCACCTGCGGCTGATATATTCTCAGGATCCGGCTCCCCTGGGAACCGGCGGCGCGCTGGCCCACGCCCGCCCTTCCCTGCCGGCGGATCGACCGGTCCTGGTCCTGAACGGGGATTCTTACTGCCATGCCGATCTGCGACAATTTTACGCCCGGTTCCCGGAGGACCCGGCCAGGGCGGCCATGCTGCTGACCCACCTCCCGGACACCCGCCGCTACGGCCGGGTCGAACTTGACCCGGCCGGCCGGATTACCGCTTTTCATGAGAAGAATTCGGACAAGCGGCCGGGCTGGATCAACGCCGGAGTATATCTTCTTGACGCCGCGGTCGTCGCGGCCATACCCGCAAAAAGACCCTGTTCCCTGGAAAAGGAAATATTTCCCGGCCTGGCCGGCAACGGGGGAAACCTGGCCGGATTTCCGACAAGAGACGAGTTTATCGATATCGGCACCAACGAGGATTATCAAAACGCCCCGGCTTTTTTCGCGAACCTCGATAAGAAATCAGACAAAAAATTATGATCATCAGCCGAACCCCTTTCAGAATTTCCTTTTTCGGCGGCGGCACGGATTATCCCCAATGGTATCTGTCCCACGGCGGCAGCGTTCTGGCCACTTCCATTGACAAATACTGCTGGATTTTCTGCCGCTACCTGCCCCCCTTTTTTGAACACCGGCTTCGGGTTGTTTATTCCAACATTGAGTTATGCCAGTCACTGGAGGAGATCCGACACCCGGCCGTCCGGGAAACTCTGCGCTTTCTGCGGTTATCGCATGGCATCGAGATCCATCACAACGGAGACCTGCCCGCCAGAAGCGGCCTGGGGTCCAGTTCCTCCTTTACGGTAGGACTGCTGCACGCCTTGTACGCCCTGAGGGGAGATATTCCAAACGACCGGCAACTGGCCGAGGAAAGCATCAACATCGAGCAGAAGATGATCCGGGAAACAGTCGGTTCCCAGGATCAGTTCTGCGTGGCCTTCGGCGGATTAAACAAAATCGTTTTCCAGACCGACGGCAACATTGCTCTTTCCCCCCTGTCTTTACCGGCCCCCCGGAAAGAGGAGCTGAACAATAATCTGATGCTGTTTTATACCGGTATCCGACGGACGGCTTCAGATGTGGCCAAAAGCTATGTGGATCACCTCAGGACCAGGGAAAAACTGCTCCACCGCATGCAGACCATGGTGGACCAGGGGATTTCTATTCTGACGGATGGTGGAGATCTCGACCGCTTCGGTCACCTGCTGCACGAGGCCTGGCTGGCCAAACGGGAACTGAGCCGGGAAATTTCCAGTTCCGACATAGACCGCCTGTATGAACAGGCCCGGGCCGGCGGCGCCATCGGCGGCAAGCTGATCGGAGCCGGCGGCGGCGGGTTCCTGCTGCTGTTCGTGCCGCCGGAGCGCCAAAACGAGGTTAAAAATAAATTAAGCCGCCTGATTCACGTCCCCTTCTGCTTTGAAAGCGAAGGCAGCCGGATCATTTTTCAAAAACCGGACCTGGCCGGCTCCTGAAACAATCGTCCCCCCCCGGTTTTTCATACTTCAGGAACGAATCAGAAACCGAAGATAAGAAGGCAGATTATAACAGGCCATGCCGGCGGCGGCGCGCAGGGATAGTAATTTTTTCCGCCGATCCGAAACCGCCGGCAGGGGAACCGTTCCCAGGCGGGGCTGATAGACATTAACGGAACAATAGGCCGCGCCAAGAGACCGGGCCTGTCGAACGCAGGCGGCGACCGCGCCGGGGCGATCGGCCGCGAAGCCGACGATGAAATGCGCGCCGGCGGCGATGCCTTCCTGACGCAGAATCTTAAAAGCCCCGGCCACCACCGGATCGGATATGTTTTTTTGCAAATCCTTTCTGACATCCGCCCGGGGGCTCTCCACCCCGATCTGGGCCAGCTCGAAACCGGCCTGTTTTAATCGTCTGGCACAGTCCGGCGTCACCAGGTCGGCCCGCAGATACCCCCGCAGTTTGAACTTATAAGGCGCCAGCAGGGACAAAATCTCTTTGGCGCGTGAGGGATCAGCGCCAAAGGTCATATCCTTGAGAAAAACCTTTTCCGCCCCGCCCTGTCGCAACAGCCTGGCCTCCCCGGCGACTTCCGCCATGTCCCGCCACTTGTAACCAAGTATCCGGCGACCGGAATTGCAGAAAGAACAGTCCCAAGGACAGCCGAAATCGGTCAGCAGGGTGGAAAAGCCGCCCCGCCAGAGCGGCAGGCGATAAGTCCCCCCGGCCAGGAGATGATGGGGCATCATCCCGACGGAGTATGACTGGTTGACCCGGGGCGGCGCGGGTTCGTGGTCCGGCGCGCGCAGCCTGCCGGCTGGCGCCGCGCCGACCAGAAATTCCACGGCCGGGGCGTCGGTAAAATCCAGCAGCAGACCGTCGACAAAGTCGAACCGCTCAAAATCGAAGTCCGGGTCCAGGGCCGCTTCCCCCCCCAGCACTATCTTTCTGCCGGGAGAGGCCAGGCCCCTGACCAGGGCCAGATCAGACTCCCTGGTCAGCGTGGAAACCAGGCAGAATATGGCCCGCGGATCATGATCAGCGACAATTTCAGCCACCTGCCCGGCGGTCAAACGGCGGGCAACGGCGTCTATCAGCATGATTTCGGCCTGGTCCTTGAGTATGGCCGCCGCCGACAACAGATCAATAGGCTGCCAGTAGTAGGAGGCTTTGGGAAAGGTGGAGCAATAATAATCCCGCAGCACCGGCCGGCGGCAGGGCGGATTGAGCAGCAGGACGGGTCGGTGTTCTGGGGCCATTATCCCGGACATCCCATGTTATATTTTATTTCATCCCAGCCAGTGCGCCGCCCGGCGCAGAAAATAATAGAGCCCGGAAGGCGAATTCAAGGCCGGCAGCAGCCTCCAGGCGGCTGCCGGCCGGCCGTAAAATTTTAAAAAGGCCCGGCGGTGAAGCCGTTTTAACTCCCGGGCTGTCATGCCTTCCGGCACGCAGGAAACCTCGGCATAAGTGGTATCATACCGGAAGCTGCTGCCGGCCGTCTCACCGGCCGGACCGGTCAATCGATCATATTCCCGGCAGCCCGGGAAGGGGGTAAACAGCATGAAATGGGCCCGGGTCAGGGGAAGCCGCCCGGCCAGCCGGATGGTAGCCTCGATGCTTTTCCTGCTGTCGCCGGGGTAGCCCAGGACAAAAAAAGCGTTGACCTCCATTTTTTTGCGGACCACCCGGTCAATAGCCTCCACGGCGCGATCCAGATCAAGGTGCTTGTTCATTCGCGCCAGCAACGAGGGGTCGGCTGTTTCCAGCCCCACGGAGACCGAATAGCAGCCGGCGGCTTTCATGGCCTCGAGAATGTCGTCATCCAGAGCGTCGATCCGGACCCCGTTGGGGCATGTCCACGGCAAAGCCAGATTTTCCGCCAGCATGGCTTCGCAGACCGACAGCACGTGCTGCCTGGACATGGTAAAATTATCGTCGATAAACTGGATTTCCCTGACGCCAAATCGTTCCTGTAAAAGCCGGATTTCGGCTGTTATCAATTCCGGGCTGCGAAACCGGAGGTCCTTCCCCTTCAAAGCGGCCACGCTGCAGAAACCGCATTCAAACGGGCACCCCCGGCTGGTGATAACGGGCGCCACCGGAAATTCCCGGAAAAAAACGCCCTGGGGCGCCCGGGGGTAACCGCCGGGGGGAATCAACCGCCAGGCCGGCATACCCCGGTTGTCACACTCCCGATCAACCGGTATTTCCGAGGTCACCATCCCGTCCCGGGTCCGCGCCCAGATCCCGGGAATATCCGCTATTTCCCGGCTGAATACCTCGTGGACCCGCCTGTTCCAGCAGCGATCGACCAGTTCCCGGAATGAAAATTCAGCGTCTCCGCGCAATATATAGTCAACCGCGCCGGCGGCGGCATCGTAAAACTCAGCCGGCAAAAGGCTGGGATGAGGCCCCCCGGCGACGATAACCACTCCGGGCAGAGCCCGCCGGATAGCGACGATATCATCAAGGACTTTCGCGGCCGCCGCGGACACAATCGACAAACCGACCAGGTCCGGTTGAAACGCCTTGATTCTTTTTACTAACCCCGTGGAGTTCAACCTTTCCCGGACTCCGTCCACAATGGCCACCTGGACGGTTCCGTCAAGAGCGGCCGCCAGATAGCCCAGACCCAGAGGCGGAGAAATGACGTCGCTGTAGGAAAAAGGCTTGATGAGCATAACGCGGGGCATCTGTCGCTTGCCTTCCTTTACAGGGTCCAGGGTAGAGACCGGCGGCGTGACGGGTTCAGACGGTTTCCCACAAACCGCGCCGCCAGCTTTTCCACCGGCAACTGATGAAACAGGGTTCGCATTCTCATTCTGGCGAAAGGCCGATAAAAGCTGATCGCCAGGCGCAGCCATCCGGGAATCTGATAATCGTCAAATTTTCTGTCCAGGCACAGGCTGGGCAGATACAAATTGTTCAGCAGCCGCTTCAGGGCCGGGTCAAGATAAGTGACATTGACCCGGTTCCAGTCATACTCTCCCCACTGTTCCAGGGAGGCGGGCGGTCTGAACCCCGCGGCGGTGGTTACTTCCTCCCACAGGGAAGTCCCCGGAAAAGGAAGAAAATTATACAACGGAGACAGCCTGGCACGCGGATTATCGCGCATGACCCGGAACATCATGGCCACGGTCCGCCGGATATCGGCCCGGGTTTCACCGGGTAGCCCGGCCATCCAGCTGTAAAACACGTTTATGTCGTATCGGCTCCAGCGCCGGTTGGCCCGGATCAGCATATCGATGGTGTGCGGTTTCCGGATGTAACGCAGGGTAGCGGGGCTGCCCGATTCCGCCCCCACCGACACCCGTTGCAAACGGCTTTTTTCAAGAATACCCAGCTCCTCGTCATCGAGTGACAACATCCCGGGAACATCCACGCCCTGGATCTGCCAGCAGAAATCACCCCCTTCGGCGGCGAGATGCCGGGCGATTTTCAGACCCCGGGCCTTGTCCAGAAAAAAATTGTCATCCACCAGGTAAACGCCGTCTATCGCGAATTGATCCCGCGCCCAGAACAACCTTTCCAGGGTTTTGTCGGCGTCCAGCGACCGGAAAGCGTGGTGGCCGGTGGCGCCGGTGTGATAACAATACCGACAGGTATGGCGGCAGCCTCTTGAAGTTTCCAGGTTGATGATGCGACGGCCCCGGTATTGATGGATATAACGTTCCGTGTCGACCAGATGATAAGGGGGCAACGGCAGTTCGTTCATATTCACGGCGGGACGAAATTCATTTCTGATGATACGGCCATTCTGTTTGGCCCAGAGGCCTTTTACGCCCTCAAGCGTTTTGCCGGCGGCCAGGCGATCGGTCATTTCCAGCAGGGTTTCTTCGCCGTCCCCGATCACCACAATGTCCACGGCCGGATCGGCCAGCGTTTCGGCGGGACTCAAGGTGGGATGATTGCCGCCCCAGACCACCGGGATATCGCTGTTTTGCCGGATGTGGCGGGACACCTCCAGGGCGCTTGCCACCGGTGAACCGCTCATCACTGAAAAACCGGCCAGCAGTGGCGAAGCCGCCAGTTCCCGGGACAACACCTCCCGCCAGTCAGCCAGCAATCGTAAATCGATGATCTTAACCCGGTAATGACGACTCACCAGGCTGGCCGCCTGAATCAGAGCCAGCGGCAGGTGAGGTTTCTCCCGGATAATATCCATATCCCCCACCAGGGGGTATATCAGCACAATATCCGCCATAATAGAAACGGTTACCCTCTGTTCAGCCGCCCGGGCCGGCCCCGGCCTGTTGGCCGTTTATTCAGCGCCTGGCCATAACTTCCGGATGGATACTGGTTAGCAGGCATGAGAACCCGACAGAAGCGCTTTAAATTTTTAAGAGATGAAAATATGA
>JBKHHL010000009.1:0-31409 GCA_046539175.1 Desulfosudaceae bacterium | reverse complement strand
CGGCCGGGGTTTCGCCCATGCCGTAAGTCATGGTGGCCGAGGATTTCATGTCGTTTTCCGCCAGGGCGGCCATAACCTGTTGCCACTGGGCCACGGTCAGTTTTTTCGGGGAAACTTTCCGGCGGACGCGGTCCACCAGCAGATCCGAGGCGCCGGGCAGGGAGTCCAGTCCGGCCGCCTTGAATTCCGCCACCACCTGTTCCGGGGTAAGACCGTTTTTTTCGGATACGTGAATGACCTCGGCCGGAGAAAAGGCGTGCAGCCAGATCTCCGGAAAACGTTCTTTAACGTGGCTGATCAGGCCGGTATAGACAGCCAGGTCATAATCCGGGTGCAGTCCGCCCTGGAGCATCACCTGGGTGCCGCCGGCCGGGAGCAGCTCTTCAATCTTTTCGTCTATTTCCGCCCGGCTCATTTCATAGGCGGGGACGCGGTCGGCCCGGGCGCAAAAGGCGCAAAAGGCGCAGCCGACCCGGCAGATATTGGTGTAGTTGATGATGCGGTCGATGATAAACCCCACCCGCTTTCCCGGGCGAATCTGTTCCCGCCGCAGGTCGGCGGCCCGGGCCAGGGTGAGCGGGTCCCAGGAGAACAGGGCCAGGGCGTCTTCTTCCGATATGCGCTGGCCGGCCTGGATGCGATCATAAAGGTTCTGGTTTTGTTTATTCATCATAAACTCAGATATTCCAGTTGGCGGACCGGCGGCAGGAGGTCCAGGTCGGCCGCCTGGGCAAAGTAGAAGAGCAGGGCCCGCTTGAGGTCAGCGGTGAAATCAAAGCGGAACAGGTCGTAATACCCGCCGATATCGTAAAGAATGTCCGGATATCTGGCCCGGGCTCCGGCGATGACGGTGTCCCGCTCCTGCTGCAGGCACCTCAGGGAGCGGTGATACGAGTCGATAACGGCGCGGACCTGCTCCAAAAGGTTATCCAGGGCGGTCCGGCGCGCGGCAAAAACGGCAAAAACCACCGGCCAGCCGGTTTTCCGCAGCCACAAATCGCCCAGGTCGTACATGTAGGGCAGGGGCTGGGCGGCTTTGACCATGGCGTCGTTGCCGATGAGCAGGGCGGCTTCCAGGCCGGTCAGGTCCGGCCGGGGCGGGGTGGTGACATAGACCGGTTCGGCATTATAATAGCGCTTTAACAGAATTTTCAGCAGCACGGCCGAGGTATGGGAGGCGCTGGTGACGCCCACCTTCCGGTGGTGCAGATCCTCGATGGGGCAGTTGGACGCCAGGGTGACCGAGCCGACATAGCCCACCGAACTGAGGCAGAAATCCGGCAGAACGACGATATCATCCTGGATATCGGCGCAGGTGGCCGCGGAAACGGGGCTCATGTCGGTCCGGCCGGCGGTCAGCATGGCGTTGAGTCGGCCGGGATAATCCGGAAATATCTCAACCCCCGGCAACGGCCGTTTTTCAAACATGTGGTAATAAAAGGGATAGCAGTTTAAAAAATTTATGTAACCAAGGTTCATGGTTTCATTCCGTCTGGCTTGATTTCACAGATAACCGGCCGTGGCGCGCCGGGGTTCGAACCCGGCGTTTTCGATCAGCCGCCGCAGAAACGGTTCCGAACCGTGGTCGGCGGTGGTGGCGCCGGCGGCATGGACCACTTTTTCGTCGTCATAGGTGGCGCCGATGTCGTCCACCCCGAAGTGCTGCATGACCTGGGCCATCTTTTCGCCCAGGTACATCCAGAGCCCCTTGAGGTGGGGAATATTATGCAGCACGATCCGGGAAGCGGCATAGAGGCGGACGTCGTCAAAGCCGGTGCCGTGGGTTTTTTCTTTGACGCGGGTGTTGGCTCCGTGGAATCGCAGGGGCACGAAGGTTTTAAATCCCCCGGTTTCATCCTGGAGTTGCCGCAGCGCGAAGAGATGATCAATAATGTCCGCGGCCGATTCCAGGTGGTTATAGAGCATGGTGGCGTTGGTTTTGAGTCCGGCCTGGTGGGCGGCTCGCATGACTTCCAGCCAGCGTTGCCCGGAAATTTTGCGGGGCGCGATCTGCCGGCGGACCTCCGGCGCGAAAATTTCAGCGCCCCCGCCGGGCAGGGCGTTGACCCCGGCCGCTATAAACCGTTCAAACACCTCGTTCAGGGGCAGGCCGGACAATTCGGCGAAATAATCGTATTCAGTGGCGGTAAAGGCGACCAGGTAAAGATCGGCGCTGATCCGCCGGGCGCGCCGGATCATGTCCTCAAAATATTCCAGGGGCAGCTCCGGGTGGAGTCCGCCCACGATGTGAATTTCGTCGATGCCGGCGGCCACGGCCTTTTCCACCCGCGCCCCGATCTCGTCCAGGGAGAGGAGGTAAGCGCCGGGATCGCCGGCGTCTCGGGAATAGGCGCACAAGGGACAGCGCAGTTGGCAGATATTGGTGTAGTTCAGGTTCATATTGACGCCGTAATAAGTGGTCCGGCCGTGCCGGCCAAGGCGGATGTGGCGGGCGATGGTTCCCAGGTCCAGGATGTCGGGCGTGGCCATCAGGACGGCGGCGTCGTCCCGGTCGACCGGTATGTGGCGGTCCACCTTGTCGGCAATCTCGCGCAGCCGGGGATTGGTGATAGTGTCTGTCAGGGCCGGCATCAGCTCTTCTTGTCGGAATCGGTTCCCCAGGCGGGGAAGAGGTTATGGGGTTTGCCCAGCAGGGTTAAAATTTTGCCGACGATAAAATCGACCACGTCCTCGATGGTGCGCGGCCGGGTATAAAAACCGGGCACCGGCGGCAGAACATCAATTCCGGCCCGGGCGGCCCGGAAGATATTTTCGGCGTGAACCCGGTTGAGCGGGGTTTCCCGGGGCACTATCAGGCACTGCCGCTTTTCCTTGAGGGCCACGTCGCAGGCCCGGACAATCAGGGAGTCGGCGTAACCATGCACGATGGCGGCCAGGGTCTTCATGGAGCAGGGCGCCACGACCACCGCGGTCAGGTCGCTGCTGCCGCTGGCCGCGGGAGCGAAAAAATCGGTGTTGTCATATTCGGTCAGGCGGGTCAGGTCGCGGTTGTTATTCCGCCCGGCCAGCAGCCCGGCCAGGCCGTTGTAAGCAGCCTCATCCTCCAGAATTTCATATTCAATAATCCGCCGGGCCGGGGTGGAAACCACCGCGGTCACTGTTTCGCCCGCCTCCAGCAGTTCTTCGATCAGCCTGACGCCGATGACGGGGCCGCTGGCTCCGGATATGGCTACCATAATCATGGGTTTTCGCTCCTATACCATCCAGACGTCAAACAGCGCTCCGACAAAGAGCACCGGCGCAATCAGGGCGTTGATTTTAAAAATCCGGGCGGTGACCGCGGCGCCGTGGTCCCGCCGGGCCAGGATCTGCTGATACAAAAAAACAGCGCCGATAATCAGCAGCGCTACCCAGTACGGTCCGTTTTTATGGGTTGCCAGGCCGGCCACTACCAGGGCGGCCAGGGCAATGAGGTAGCAGGCCCCGGAAATCCGGAGCGAGGTCGTCCGGCCCAGGGCGACCGGCAGAGAATGGAGGTTTTCGGCGGTATCAAAATCCACGTCCTGAAAGGCGTAGAGGATGTCCAGGCCGGCGATCCAGGCCATGATGACGATGCCCAGGATCACCGCCACCCCGTCAAGGCGGCCGGTGACGGCGATGTAGCCGCCGATGGGCGCGGCCGCTTCAATCAGGCCGAGGTAGAAATGGGACGAGGCCGTGAACCGTTTTAAAAAAGAGTAGGTAAACAGGAGAAATATGCCCGCGAAGGAGAGGTAAAAACAGAGGCGGTTGAGCAGGAAGGCCGCCAGGATAAACACTACTGAGGAGATGATGGCCGTCAGCCAGACCGACCCGGCGCTGACTTCACCCCGGGGCAGGGCCCGTTCCCTGGTGCGGGGATTGCGGGCGTCGATTTTCGCGTCAATGACCCGGTTAAAAGACATGCCGGCGGTGCGGGCGGCGGCCAGGGCCACCATCACCAGGAGCCAGGTCATGATGGTGCCGCCCCCGGCAAACAACACCCCCACCAGGGCAAAGGGCAGGGCGAACAGGGTCTGCTCGATCATGATCAGTTCGGCAAACCGTTTAAAATCCATAGTCTGCCCACCTTCGGGTTACTTTTTCCCGGATTTCGCCGGACATGGTGATCTCTTCCGGCCAGGGCCGGCCCATGCCTTCTTCCGTGGTTTTACGGGTGGCGTCGACGCCCATTTTGCCGCCGAAATCGGCATAAGGAGCGGAGTGGTCCAGGGCGTCCAGGGGGCCTTCGGAGAGCAACAGGTCCCGCCGGGGATCGACGTTGTTGAGCAGTTTCCAGACCACGGTGGAGGAGTCGCGCAGGTCCACGTCACTGTCAAACACGGCGATAAACTTGGTGGAAGCCATCTGGCCCAGGCCCCACAGGGCGTTGATGACCTTTTTGGCCTGGCCGGGATGCTTTTTGTCGATGGAGACCAGGGCGCAGTTGTGAAAGACGCCTTCTATGGGCAGTTCCATGTCCACCATTTCCGGGACCAGCATTTTGATCAGGGGCAGGAAGATGCGTTCGGTGGCCTTGGCCATGTAACAGTCTTCCATGGGGGGCTTGCCCACCACCGTGGCCGGATAGATGGCGTCCCGGCGGCAGGTGACGCAGGTGACGTGAAAAACGGGATAGGTGTCGGCCGGCGAGTAAAAACCGGTGTGGTCGCCAAAGGGACCTTCAATTCTGGTATCATCCGGATCAACGTAGCCCTCGATGATAAAGTCCGATTCCGCCGGCACCTCCAGGTCGATTGTTTTGGCCTGGACCGTTTCCACCGGGCTGTGGTTGAGAAAGCCCGCCAAAAGCAGTTCGTCCACGTCCGGCGGCAGGGGGGCGGTGGCGGCGTAAGTCACCGCCGGAGAACCGCCCAGGGCCACGGCCACCTCCATACGCTGATTCAGCCGGCAATACTTTTCATAATGCCGGGTACCGTCCTTGTTGTATTGCCAGTGCATGCCGGTGGTGGCCCGGTCGTATTTGTGCATCCGGTACATGCCCATGTTGCGGGCGCCGGTTTCCGGATCACGGGTGATGACCAGGGGCAGGGTGATAAAGGGGCCGCCGTCGTGAGGCCAGCAGGTCAGGATGGGCAGCAGGTCCAGCAGGCCGCTGTCGGCATCGTGGATCACTTCCTGGCAGGGGGCGGAGCGAACCTTTTTGGGGAAGAAAGCGGCCACTTCCTTTAAGGTAAAGAGAGTCCGCAGCTTGTCCCGAAAACCGGCCGGGGGGCGGGTCTTGAGGTAGCCGTCTATGCGGGCGGCGATATCGTCAAAGGATTGACAATTGAGGGCCAGCCGCATGCGCGGGTAGCTGCCAAAGGCGTTGATCAACACCGGGTAGGCGGAATCCCGGACATTTTCAAACAGCAGAGCCGGTCCGCCGGCTTTGGATACCCGGTCCGTGATTTCCGTGATTTCCAGAACCGGATCAACCGGGGCTGTAATCCGTTTGAGTTCGCCGGCCGCTTCCAGTTCGGCCACCAGCGCCCGCATGTTTTTTATCATGATAGTTACCGGCCCCTGTTCTTATTATATTGATAACATTACAAAAAAATATAATATTATAGAATTAATCAAAACTCATGTCAAGGGCAATAACCGGCCATAATCCCTCGCGGGCGAACGGGGCGCCGATTACCCGGCCCGGCCGCGGCGCGGCCCGCGGCCGGGGCTATACCTTGACAATTTCGCGTACTTGTACTATGGATCACTATTGTTCGGGACGGAAGGTTTCAACTTTTTAGCCCTGCTGTTTGGTTTTTAAGGAATTAAATCATGACGGTTTCGTAAAGTCCCATATCTTTTTTATCAAATAATAACGTTTTCGCGAAGCAGGAGGAAAAATGAACAAGATCGGCATAATCGGGGGGTCCGGGCTGGATGATCCGGATCTTTTAAAAGACGCTCACGAGGAAAAGATCATAACTCCCTTCGGAGAACCGACATCACCGCTGATATGCGGGCGGGTGGACGGGGTGGAGGTGATGATCCTCGCCCGCCACGGCCGCAAGCACGAGCGCTCCCCCACGGAAGTGAATTACCGGGCCAATATCCACGCCTTAAAAGAGATGGGAGCCACCCATATCCTGGCCACCACCGCCTGCGGCAGCCTGAAAGAAGAAATTGACCGGGGGCATTTTGTGATTCTGGATCAATTCATCGATTTCACGCGGAAGCGGGACAATACTTTTTTTGACTCTTTTGACGGCCTGGACATGAGCGCTCATACGCCCATGGCCGACCCTTTTGATGAAGGTCTGCGCCGGATATTGCTGCAATGCGCCGAGGAAATGGCCTTGAACTGTCATCCCCGGGGAACGGTTGTCACCATTGAAGGGCCGCGCTTTTCCACCCGGGCCGAATCCCGCATGTTTCAGGCCTGGGGCGCCGACGTCATCAATATGTCCATATCCACCGAAGCCATTCTGGCCCGGGAAGTTGAAATTCCCTACGCGGCGGTGGCCATGTCCACGGATTATGACTGCTGGAAAGAAGACGAAGAAGTAGTCACCTGGAAGGAAATCATGGAGGTGTTTAATAATAATGCCGCCAAGGTCAAGCAACTGCTGCTGACCGCGGTAACCAGGATTTGACGGCTTCGTAAAAAGTCCAAATTTCCCTTATTGCGTCACCCCGGCGGAGGCCGGGGCCTGTTCTGGCGGAGGCCGGGATCCAGTAAAATCAAATAGTTCTGGATTCCGGCCTTCGCCGGAATGACGAGGCAGGGACTTTTTACGAGTACATCACATTTAATCGGGAGGAAAATATGGATTTAAAAGCCTGTATCAGGACGGTGCCCAACTGGCCGGCGGAGGGAGTGATGTTTCGGGATATTACCACGCTGCTTCAGGATCCGTCCATGTTCAAGCAAGCTATTGATCTTTTTTATGAGCGATATCGCTGGATGGAAATCGACAAGATCGTGGGCATTGACGCCCGGGGGCTGATTTTCGGGGCGCCCCTGGCCTATCTGCTGGGCGTGGGTTTCGTGCCGGTCAGAAAAAAAGGTAAGTTGCCCTATGACACGGTGTCCCAGACCTATGCCCTGGAATACGGTGAAGATCAGGTTGAAGTTCATAAAGACGCCATCAGGCAGGGTGAAAAAATCCTTATCGTGGACGATCTTATCGCTACCGGTGGAACCATAGAAGCCTCCATTAAGCTGGTGGAACAGCTGGGGGGGATAGTCATGGAATGCGCCTTTGTGGTGGACCTGCCCGATTTGAAAGGCAAGGACAAGATCAAGGAATACAGGATTTTTTCCCTTTGTGAATTTGAAGGAGAGTAGGTGATCGGTCGGTTTGTTCTGGCTGCTGTTCTGGTAGTGCTGGCGGAGGGAGCCGTCACCGGGGCCTGGTCGCAAAAGGTCGCCGAAGAAAAGGTCTCCGCGCCGGGAGCCCTCCAGGCGCCTCGATTGCACGTACTTTTAAGTACGCTGTATTCCTCGAAAAACACTGCGCCCTGATCCCGAACTTTTTACTTTGCCGTCCCAATTTGGACTTTTTACGAGTACATCAATAATTTGGGGACATCAGAAAAGAAATCGCTTATGGAAGACTACACTGTTACCGAATTGCGGCCTGACGAATCCTTCCGGTTCGCCTGTAATCCGGAGGTGCCCTGTTTCAACCAGTGCTGTGGCGACCTGGTTCAGTTTCTGACGCCTTATGATATTCTGCGGCTGAAGCAAAATCTGAATCTGACCTCGTCGGAATTTCTGGCCCGCTACACCCGCCGCCACATGGGCGGCGAGACCGGCCTCATCGTGGTCTCTCTTAAAGACAGTCCGGACACGGGCAACGCCTGTCCCTTTGTTTCTCCGGAAGGTTGCCGGGTTTATCATGATCGACCCTCTTCCTGCCGTTCCTACCCCCTGGCCCGGGTTGCCGCCCGGTCACGGGAGACCGGCGCCGTATCAGAGAAGTACCTGCTGATGAAGGAGCCTCATTGCCGCGGGTTTGAACAGGATCAGCGGCAGACTGTCCGGCAGTGGGTGGAGGAGCAGGGCCTGCCGCCGTATAACGCCATGAACGACCGCCTGATGGAAATTATCAGCGCCAAGAACCGGCTGTCCCCGGGGGAACCCCTTGATCTGGCCACCGGCAATATTTTTTATACCGGCTGTTATGACCTGGACCGTTTCGCGGAGGAGATCGTCCGGCAGGGCGGGCTGGCCGAGGCCGGTCTGGATGAAGGGGCCGCGGCAGCGGCCGGGGATGATGAAGAAAAGATGCTGGAACTGGCCCTGACCTGGGTTTATCGGATGCTCTTTGCCGATATTTTGTGAGATGATGGCCCGTAACAAAAGGGGATGGCATGATTCTGGAAGGAAAAGTCGCCCTGGTGCTGGGGGCGGTCAAGGGTATCGGCCGGGAAATCGGGCTGGCCCTGGCCGGCTGGGGAGTCCGGCCGGCTCTGACCTGGTATGACTGGCCGGAGAGCCTGTCTGACATGGAGGAGGCTTTTGCCGCTACCGGTGTGGAACATCTTGTTATCAGGGCCGACCTGACTGATGATAAAGCGGTCTCGGCGGCGGTGGCCCGGGTAATGGAACGGTTCGGACGGCTGGATATCCTCATCAACAACATCGAGCGCGGCGGCTGGCCGGTGGTGCACGGCGCCTACACCCCCTCGCAATGGGACCTGGAAATGGCCACCACCCTGCGGGCCAAGCAATGGGTTTTCCAGGCGGCGCTGCCTCATTTAAAGAAGTCCGGGGACGGGGTGGTGATCAATTTTTCTTCCATCGCCGGGATGGTGGGCCGGTCCGGTCCGGCCGGCCTGGTCTTTAACGACGGTTACGCCGCCGCCAGCCGCGGTGTTTCTTCGCTAACGGAAACCTGGGCCCGGCTGGGCGCGCCCGAAGTACGGGTCAATGAAATCATGCTGGGCATGATGGAGACGCGCCACGCCGAGGGTACCCGCGGCTGGGGCCTGTTGACGGAAGCCGGGCGGCAGGCCATCCGGGATCATACCCTGCTGCGGCGCACCGGCAGTACGGATGACGTGGTCAAGGCGGTCATGTTTATTATCCGGCAGGCGCCGTTCATGACCGGCAGTGTGCTGCGGCTGGACGGAGGCTACGTGCTGGGCGGGGACGCCGTGCCGCCCCTGCCGGAAGGCGTGGAGTGATGGCGGGTGGCGCCGGTCGCCGTTTTTTTTGACGAGGCAGCCGGCCCGGTAATCTTATGGCGTTTTAAATCAAGGCTTACGGAGGCCGGAGGCTGATTCTATGAAAGATCGCTCCAGCGGCGTTTTTTATTATGGCTGGTACATCGTGGCCCTGGCTTTTGTGGCCAATTTTCTCTCCGTGGGCACGGGCTTCTACGCTTTTAACGCTTTTATGGAACCCTTGTGCCAGGCTAACCAGTGGACGCGCACCCAGGTAAATGTCGCCCTGATGATCGGGACGCCGTTTGGATTCGTGGCACAGTTCATCTTCGGCACCCTCTTGATGAGGTTCGGGGTCAAACAATTAATGGTGGCCGGATCCCTGCTGGGCGGGGTGGCCTTTATCCTTCTTTTCCGGACTTCCAGCCTGGGGCTTTTTTATTTTCTTTATATCCTTCTTTTTGTCGGCAATGGCGCTTATGGCGGTATCGTGGCCAACTCCGCCGTCAGCAACTGGTTTGTGAACAGACGTGGCCGGGCCCTGGGCGTGGCCACCGCCGGCATCTCCTTTTCCGGGGCCGTTCTGCCCTTTATGGCCATGGTCATGATACAAAACCTGGGTATGAAAAATGCCGCGGCCGGCATCGGCGGCCTGGTGCTGGCTTTCGCGCCGCTGGTGTGGCTGGTAGTGGTCAACTGGCCGGAAGATATCGGTCTGCTGCCGGACGGAGAGACGGAGCCCGGCGCGGCCTTTGAGACCGTGCCGATTTCACCGGTATCGCCCGACATGGTTCTGGACGAAGGCGCCGCGGCTGAAGAAACCGCCTGGCCCTTGTCCCGGCTGGCCCGGGAGCCGGCCTTCTGGAAGCTGGGCCTGGCTTACGCCATGGTTATGATGGGGGTAGTGGGCGTCATGTCCCAGCTCAAGCCCCGCTTTGTGGACGTGGGCTTTTCCGATACCATGGCCATGACCCTGATGGCGCTGACGGCCCTCTTCGGCGCGGCCGGCAAATACAGCTGGGGAATGCTGTGCGATCGCGTGGATTCTTTGAAGGTGGCCGCGATCATCATGATAGCTAACGGCATCGGCCTGGCAGCTGCCCTGCTGGCTAATTCACCGGCGGCGATTATGGTCTTTGTAGGTGTTTTCGGATTTGCCATGGGCGGCGTCATGGCGACTTATCCCATCGTGGTGGCGGATCTTTTCGGCCGCCGGGCCTTCTCCTCGGTGTTCCGGTTTATGGCGGTCTTCCTGATTATCCAGATGGCCGGTTTTATCATGGCCGGTTTGAGTTTCGATTTGACAGGTTCTTATGATGTGGCCTATGGTTTGTTTATCGCGCTGGATCTCAGCGCGGCTGTGATTATATTATCTGTCAAACGGCCGGCCGGGTCCTGGCAACGGATATCTCCCGGCCCCAGGAATAAATAAAAAATTGAGATGGGAGACAATAAATGAGGCGTTTATCTTACGGACTGACCGTTCTGCTGCTGATGTTCTTATCGGGGTGGCCGGCTGTTGCTGCTGATTATGACTGGGAATTGATGGATACCAGGGACGGTATCGCCACTTATAAAAAAGAGCTGGAGGGGACCGACGTCTGCCGGTTCAAGGCGATCGCCTTTGTTGACGCGCCCATGGCGGTCATCGGCGCCGTGCTGAGTGACGTGGAGAATTATCCCCAGTGGGTTCCTCAATGCCGTCAGGTCAAAGAACTCCGGTCAGACGGCGAGCGCGACAAGATTTTATATTTCCAGATGGATTCACCCTTTCCCTATAAAAGCCGGGATATGGTCGTGGAAAACACTTCCGAATACCAGCTGGACAAGGGTTATGTGAAAATCTCCTTCCAGCTCAGCGAGAAGATGGAGGTGCCGGTGCCGGATAAGTTTGTGAGACTGCCCCACATGAATGGATATTACCGGTTTGAATATTTCGGACCCGGGAAGACCCGCATGACTTACTGCTACGAGGGAGATCCCGGCGGCAATGTGCCGGTTTCCCTGGCCAACAGGCTGGAGATAAAAAAGTATCCTTATATGAATATCGCGGGTATGCGCCGCATGGTCAAAAAGGACAAGTACGTTCAGGTCGGTCGGGATTTGCCGGATCATGCCCGGATTAAGGCCATTGTTGAAGAGGAAGACGGTCTGGCGGGGATTATCAAGAGTCATGCCGGGCGCTATATTACTGATCCCGCCCTGCTCGAGATATTGTACCTTGAAAGCCGCGAAGCGACCTTCCCGGAAAAACCGGCACAACCGGAGCAGGAGCGGGAAGACGGAAAATTGAGCCGGGTGCAGAAAGAGATCATCCGGATGCTGTCAGCCCTGATCAACAGTCCGGCGGCGGGAGATTATCTCCGGGACAGGCCCCTTGACGCCTTTTTTTCCGTAAAGGAGGTTCGCTATCATCGCTGGCTCAAGGAGGCTCTGGCCCGGGAGGAAACCCTGTTGAACCTTTTTCTGGACAATAAAAACGGTCTGCTGAAAAAAGTATTGCGTTCCCCGGCGGCGGTTGCCGCCCTGGTCGAAAACCAGGAGGATATGGATATTATATTAAATTGTTCCGATCCGGGCGACATTATCGCGGCTGACGAAGAAGTCGCAGAAAAAATCAAGGATCATTTGAAAGACGGTGATGCTCTGACGAAAATCGGTGCTACCGTGGCCGGTGCAATCAGATAACCCCGGGCCTGTGGTCAGGCTTTTTTCCCTGTAGTCAGGCTATTTCATAGATAAAATATAAATTAAAAAACTGTTTTACAAAGGGCCGGTTAAGTGTTGATCGGTACTGGTCGGAGCCACCGGCGGCATTATAAACAGTGTTGACAAAGGTGAGCGATGTCAGTATAAATCGAGTTTAAAAGCGATATGGCATGATTATTTAGACTTTTTACGAAGCCGTCAAGTTTGACGGCTTCGTAAAAAGTCGGGATTTCCCTTATCGCGTCACCCCGGCGGAGGCCGGGGTCCAGTAAAATCACATAGTTCTGGATTCCGGCCTTCGCCGGAATGACGAGGTAGGGACTTTTTACGAAACCGTCAAGTTTGATGTACTCGTAAAAAGTTTAAATCGGGGCGGCAAAGTAAAAAGTTCAGGATCAAGGCGCGCCGGATTTTTTTAATTTCATGAAAACCCGGAGTCTTCGCGAAAGTAAAATTTGAGCCTGACGCGGAAGTCGGGCCAAATAGCGAATTATGGAGGCGCGCTATTTAATCAAACATAATTAAAGGAGAGACTTATGAAACAAACAGCGCCCGTTATTCTGATTGCTTTTTTGGTGATGTGTCTTTCTCTGCCGGCAGCTGCTTCCGGAGAGTGGGAACTGGAAAAGGAAAAAGACGGCGTCAGCACATATTCCCGGGAAGTAGAAGGTTCCGATTATAGCGCTTTTAAGGCGACTGCTGAGATTGACGCCACCATGGCGGCGGTGGGGGACGTTCTGCGCGATGTGCCCAATTTTCCGGAATGGATGGCCAAGATCAAGGATGCCGAAATTGTCAAGAAACACAATGCCAATGATATGGATGTTTATTTGATTATGGATTTCCCCTGGCCTACCAAGGACCGGGACGTGGTCACCCAGGCCAGGACCACCGTTGATTCGGAGACCGGCGATCTTAAGGTCAATACTACTATTCTCGAAGACACTGATATCCCGGAAAAAGATAAGATGGTTCGTCTGCCCGAGCTGACCCAGCAGTTTGTGCTCAAATTTATAGAGATGGATAAGACCGAGATATCCTTTTCAGTTCACATGGAGGCCGGGGGTAGTCTGCCGTCCAGCCTGGTTAATCGTGAAACGGAAAAAGTACCCAGCGAGTCTCTGGTCAATTTGCAGGAATTCGTGCGACAAGAAAAATATCAGAAAGCTGATCCTTTCAGCAAGATCAATATGCCCATCACCCAGGCTATTACCACGGCCATTCTGAGCAAGTACATCAAAGATCAGGAAATCATCGATATGGTTATAAATGATAAGGAATTAATCAAAATAACCATGGAGGGCGGTTACGGCGAGGATGGCATGGAGCAGACTTCCCGCGCCGTACTGAAAAAATATGTAAAAACCCAAGCCTTTGCCGAAAGGATCGAGGACAGTACTCATGAAGAAGAGCTGGCTCTGCTGGCTGAAGACGATGATTTGCTGGAAGAAGTTTTAGACGATGATGAACTCGCCGTCATGGTTTTGTCCAGCGGCGACCTGACCGGTTCGATCGCGGAAAGAGTGGCTGAGATCGTAGAAGATGAGGTTGACTGACAACAAGCTGTCATCATGAAATCTGTCTCGTAAAAAGACCCAAAACTGACCTGATCAAAACAACAACCTCTTGATTTTACTTAACCCTTAACCCTTAATCACTTAAAACTTAACACTGCCTTTAAAAAAATACCGAAGTCGTCATCCCGGCCGCTGCCGGGATGACGACCGGTGTTAATCTTTGGTTTTTCACGAAAACGTCAGTCCCGGGTGGTGTCGCTTTTTCCGGCGACACGGGCGCTGTCTTGTGATCCTTCCTTTTTTCCGTCGGCATAGCGTTTTTCCCCGTACCAGTTTATTTGACGGCAGATACCCCGGATAAGCCGGACCTCCTTGGCGGTCAGGCCCAGGCGGGAGAAAAAGCGCCGGAAATTGTTCATCCAGTAGTCCGGATTTTCCCGGTTGATAAAATCGATCTTGATAAGAATTTCCTTGAAGTGGGCATACATGCCTTCGAGCTCAAAATTAGAGGCCAGGCGAGGGCTGAAGGACGGTGGTTCCGGCCGGCCGGCCGTGTACAACTCGTAGCAAACCACCAGCACGGCCTGGGCCAGATTCAGGGAAGCAAAACCGGCGGTGGGGATCTGGACCAGGCGGTGGCAATATTTCAACTCCTCGTTTTCCAGGCCCCGGTCTTCCGGCCCGAACATAATGGCGATGTTATTGTCGTCCGGCAAAGCCAGCACGGTCTCGGCCAGCCTTTCCGGGGACAGGACCATCTGGCGATGTTTGCCCTGGCGGGCCGAGGTCCCGGCAATAAAGGAAAAGGGCGCCACCGCTTCCGGCAGATCGTCGATCACCACGGCCCTGTCAATGATATCGGCCGCTTCATGGGTAGCGGTTTTTTTTATTCTTCCCAGCTCGAAATTTTTCGGAGCCACCAGCACCAGGCGCCAAAGGCCCATATTCTTCATGGCCCGGCAACAGGAGCCGATATTTTCCGGGATGCCGGGTTTTACCAGAATAATGGTGATGTTGTCCAAGGCCGGGCTCCGGTCAGCTGCCGGTAAGTTCAAAGGCGTTGAAAAAGTAACCGATCTCAAAAGCGGCCGTATCCGGAGCGTCCGAGCCGTGGACCACGTTTTTCTCGATGTCGGTGGCGAATTCCCGGCGAATGGTGCCTTCGGCCGCTTCCTCGCGGTTGGTGGCGCCCATCAGATCGCGGTATCTCTGGATGACATTGTCGCCTTCCAGGACCATGACCACGGCCGGGCCGGAACACATGAATTCCGTCAGGCTGCCGAAAAAAGGCCTTTCCCGGTGAACCGCGTAAAATCCTTCCGCCTGCTTTCTGGTCATGTGAACCATCTTCATGGCGGCAATGTTAAACCGGTTCTGTTCCAGCCGCCTGATAATTTCTCCGACCAATCCCCGTTCAACCGCGTCCGGCTTGATAATCGACAAGGTTCGTTCCATTAGTTTACCTCTTATATCTTTCTGGTTAAATTTGATGGCTTCGTAAAAAGTCCAATATCTTCGTTACGCGCAATCACTCAGAATTTCACGTACTATAAGTACGCTGCATTCTTCGTGATTGCGCAAGCCTTGATCTTGAACTTTTTACTTTGCCATCCCGATTTGGGCTTTTTACGAGTTTGTCAAATTTGACGGCTTCGTAAAAAGTCCAAATTGCCGCATGGCGGCCGGCTGCGTTGCAGCGTTTTTCCCGAATTTCACGTATTGCTAAGTACGCTGCATTCCTCGAAAAACTCTGCGCCTTGATCTTGAACTTTTTACTTTGCCGTCCCAAAATGGACTTTTTACGAAAACATCAAATACCTTGAAGTGTCTTGCCTGTTACCTGAATTTGGCGGTTAAGTCAACCGGCAAATAACACACCGGCAAATAACACAGGCCGACAATTCGCGGCCCGGCCGCGGTGACCGGGAAGGTCTTGCGGATCAGGCTCAAAACCGATATGATTATAAAAAGTGCCGCCGCCCGCGCGGTATCCCCACCGGACCGGCCCGGGCCGCGATAACAAGTCAGTCGGAACCGTGGCTGATCCCGGGAAAGGAGCAGATCATGAGATTTTTAATCATCGGCGGGGACGCCGCCGGCATGAGCGCGGCCAGTCGGGCCAGGCGAAATGATCCCGGCCTTGACATTACCGTGCTGGAAAGATCGTCAGACGTCTCTTACAGCGCCTGCGGCATGCCCTATAATATCGCCGATGCCGGGCGGTCCATGGATGACCTGGTGGTCCGGCCGGCCCGGGTCTTCCGGGAGAAGCAGGATATCAATCTGCTGACCGGACATGCCGCCGAAACCATTGATCCGGCCGCCCGAACGGTCTCCGGGCGAGGCCCCGGCGGAGAAGGTTTTTCCCTGGAGTATGACAAGCTGCTTATCGCCACCGGGGCCTCGGCGAGATTGCCGGACGTCCCCGGTATCGGGACTCCCGGCCTGATGTCTTTGAAAAATCTGGCGGACGGCCGGGCTATAAAAGAGTATATTAAGGACAAAAAAGTCGGCCGGGTTCTTATCATCGGCATGGGCTACGTCGGCCTGGAAATGGCCGAGGCGTTGCGGGCCAGGGAGATCGAGGTGACCATGCTCAAACCCCGCGAGGCTTTTCTGCCCTGGCTGGCGGAATCTCTGGTCGCGGTTGTCAGGCAGGAGGTGGAGTCGCGCGGAGTGAAGCTGCTCCCCGGCTGCGCCCTGCGGAGAGTCGAGGGCGGTGGAGATGCGCTGGAAGCGGTCTGCGATGATTTTACCCTGACCAGGGACATGATCATCGTGGCTACCGGAGTGGTCCCCAACAGTGATATTACAAGCGGAACTGGTATTGAACTGGGATCGCGCCGGGAAATCGCCGTGAATCGCCGGATGGAAACATCTCTTGATGATATTTACGCCGCCGGGGACTGCGCCGATGCTTATCACCTGGTCACCGGCCGGAAAACCTGGGTACCCCTGGCGTTGCGGGCAAACCGCTCCGGCCGGGCCGTGGGCGACAACGTCTGCGGCCGGGGGGTGGAACTACCGGGCATTGCCGGCACGTCTGTTTTCAAGGTGTTCGACCTGGAGGTGGCCCGCACCGGCCTGACCGTGTCCGAAGCTGAACAAGCCGGGTTTGAGCCGGCCCGGGTCGAGATAAAAAGCCGCTCCCGGGCGCACGCCCATCCCGGGGCAGAGGACATTCATCTGTCTATGGTGGGTGATAAATCGTCGGGCCGGTTGCTGGGTGTTCAGATGGTGGGCCGGGAAGGGGTAGCCCACCGCGTCAACGCCCCGGCCGTGGCCCTGGGCGCGCGGATGACCGTGGCCGATTTCGCCCAGTCTGATCTGGCCTATTCTCCGCCTTTCGGCCCGGTCTGGGACCCGCTGCTGACCGGCGCCGGCCAGCTTCTGAAACAATTGTAACCGCTATCCGATGGATCCTTGTTGTGTCCGAAGTCAGCGCCAGGTCATACTTAAAAGCCAACCTTACCGTTATCGCCGCCGGCGTTACCAGCCTGGTGGTGGTGGATATCCTGCAGTTGTTGATTCCGCGTGTTACCAAGCACGCCATTGACGATCTGGCTTACCTTTCCATCGACAGCCGGCAATTGCTTCGCTACGCTCTGATCATTCTGGGCATGGGCGTGATTATCGGCGGTTTCCGCTATGTCTGGCGACGCTGTCTTATCGGCACTTCCCGTAAAATTGAAAAAGATCTGCGCCAGCGTCTCTTTGCCCACGTGCAGACTCTGGACGCCGCCTATTTTGACC
The DNA here is from genome assembly GCA_046539175.1 of Desulfosudaceae bacterium. GTDB lineage: Bacteria > Desulfobacterota > Desulfobacteria > Desulfobacterales > Desulfosudaceae > CAYTQK01. Next base: position 14,334 of record JBKHHL010000009.1, on the reverse strand, counting down.
ATACCAGCACCGGCGACCTGATGGCCCGGGCCACCAATGATATTAACAATATCCGCATGGCCACCGGCTTCGGGCTGGTGGCGCTGACCGACGCTGTTTTTCTGGGCACCGCCGCCATCGGGTTCATGGCCTATATCAACGTGCGCCTGACCTTGTACAGCCTCATCCCCATGCCGCTGGTGGTGATAGTGACCAAAACCATGAGCCGGCGGATGCATAAAAAATACCAGGGGGTCCAGGCTTCCTTTTCCCATATGACCGAGACTGTCCGGGAGCGTTTCGCCGGTATCCGGGTTATCAAAGCCTTTGCCCGCCAGGATGATTCGACCCGCGCTTTTTCGGAATCTTCCCGCGATTATATCCGGCAGAATCTTAACCTGATCAAGATAACCGGCACCTTTTTCCCCCTGATGGTGTTTTTTACCAATGCCAGCACGGCTATTGTCCTCTATCTGGGCGGCCATCAGACCATTACCGCCGTGATTACGCCGGGTGATTTCGTGGCCTTTATCAGTTACCTGGCCCTGTTGACCTGGCCGATGATGGCTCTGGGCTGGGTGACCACCCTGATTCAGCGCGGACGAGCTTCCCTGGGCCGCATCAACCAGGTCCTGGCCGCTTCCCCGGACGTCAAGGAAGAGCCCGGAGCCCGGCCCATAAAAGAATTTTCAAACAGCCTGGACTGGGAAGCGGTCACCTTTACTTATCCCGGAAGCCCGGCACCCGGCCTGGAATCCATTGATCTTGATCTGCCGGCCGGCCGGACTTTGTGCCTGTTGGGTCCGCCGGGAAGCGGCAAAACCACCCTGGCCAAGCTGATGGCCCGGCGCTATGATCCGGATACCGGTCGTATCCGGCTGGACGGGAAGGATCTGCGATCATTAAAAATAGAAAGCCTGCGATCTTTAATGGCCTATATGCCTCAGGAGCCGTTTCTGTTTTCCACCACCATCAGGGAAAATATTACCTTTGACAGTTCCGTGGGCGATGACGACGAGCGGCTGATCACCGCCTGCCGCCAGGCCGGTCTTTATGAGACCATCGGTTCGCTGTCGCGGGGGTTTGAAACCATTACCGGTGAAAAAGGGGTGGTTCTGTCCGGCGGCCAGAAACAACGGGTGGTCCTGGCCCGGACCTTTTATCACCAGGCTCCGCTGATTATCCTGGATGATCCGGTCAGCCAGGTCGACACGGAAACCGCCGACAATATCCTGCGGGAGCTGACCAACATTGCCGCCGGCCGAACCCTTATTTTTATTTCCCACCGGTTGTTCACGGCCCGCTTCGCCGACCGGGTCATGGTTTTGCGGCAAGGCCGGGTGGCGGAGTACGGCAGTCATCAGGAACTGCTGCGGGCGGATGGATATTATGCCTCCATCTGGCGGCTGCAGGAGGTTGAAGAGAGTTAGCGTGCCGGATTATACCTCAAATCAAGAATATCGGGATCGGGAGCGACAGCCCCGGGAGAAGCGGGACGTCACCCTGCTTCTGCGGTTGTATCCTTTTATCCGGCCCCAGAAGTTTCTTTTTCTGGGCGCCATCGGCATCGTGGTGCTGGTGACCCTGCTTGATCTGGCCGCCCCCTATGTTATTAAAGTAACCATAGACAATTATATCGTCCCCCGGACGACCGTCGCCGGCGATAAATCTCAGCGGTATCTCAGCGTTAACCTGAATGATCCCCGGCAGCGGGAGATCGTCGGCAAATACCGCCACCGGTTTGAAATCATTGACGAGACTACCGCCCGGCTGCCGTTGAACCGTCTGGATGAGATGGATCGGAGCGATATTCGCGTCCTGCGCCGGGACGATCTCAGCCGGACCACCCTGGCGGCCGGCTTCCTGCTGGTCATCGCCCTGGTCATGTTTGTTCTGAACGCTTTTCAGATGTTTGTCATGGAGTACGCCGGCCAGAAAACCATGCACGGCCTGCGGATGAAGGTTTTTAGCCATATTCAGAATCAGCGCCTGGAGTACTTTTCCAAAAACCCCCTGGGGCGGCTGGTTACCCGGGCTACCAACGACGTTCAGAACATGCACGAGATGTTTACCTCGGTGCTGGCCTTTGTGTTTAAAGACTTTTTTTTAATCGTGGGGGTGGCCGTGATGCTGACGGTGCTGTCCTGGCGCCTGGCCCTGGCCTGTTTCGTGGTTATCCCCATGGTTATGCTGGCCGCCTTTTATTTCGCGGCCGCGGCCCGATCACCATTTCGCCTGATGCGGATCAAGATTGCCGAGATTAACGCCACCTTATCCGAAACAATCGAGGGCTTGGATGTTATCCAGCTTTTTTCCCGGGCCGCCCACAACCTGGCCGGGTTCCGGAAAATCAACGACGACCACTACCGGGCCGGTATCCGTCAGATCCATGTTTTCGCGGTGTTTATGCCGGTGGTGGAAATGTTGGGCACCGTCTCTCTGGCCATAGTCATTTATTTCGGCGGCCGGGGGGTTTTGTCCGACACCATGACCATCGGGGTGCTGGCCGCTTTTATCTCTTATATTAAAATGTTTTTCCGGCCCATTCGGGACATGGCCGAAAAATTCAACATCACCCAGAACGCCATCTCCTCGGCCGAGCGTATTTTTCTGGTGCTCGATACTCATGAAGAGATGCCGGCCCCGGCCGCTCCTCTGGCCGGAAGGGAGAATTTTACCATCGACCAGGTGGCTTTCCAGCAGGTCCGGTTTTTCTATCAGCCGGATGAACCCGTGCTCCGGGACGTCTCCTTTGCCGTCAACCGCGGCGAAACCGTGGCCATCGTCGGTCCCACCGGAGCCGGCAAAACTTCCATCGCCAACCTTATTCTGCGGTTTTACGATGTCAGTTCCGGGGCGGTTACCATTAACAACCTCGATATCCGTCAGTTACCGGCGGAAGATATTCGCTCCCGGTGCGGGCTGGTCATGCAGGATCCTTTTTTGTTTTCGGGTACCATCCGGGACAACATCATTTTCGGCAACCCGGCCGTTACCGACCGGGAACTGGAAGAGATCCTGGACCAGGCCCGCTGCCGGAGCATTGTTGACAGTGTCGCCGGCGGCCTTGACGCCCCGGTTTCCCGCAAAGGCACCACTTTTTCCAGCGGCCAGCGCCAGCTCATCTCCATTGCCCGGGCCTTTGCCAATCATCCCGACCTGATTATTTTCGACGAGGCCACCTCTTACATCGACCTGGCCACGGAGGTGAAAATAAAGGAAGCCCTGGCCAACCTGACCCGGGGAAGGACCGGTATCATCATAGCTCACCGGCTGTCCACGGTCCGCCACGCCGACCGGATCATGGTGCTTTCCCGCGGCAGGATCATTGAAAGCGGTTCCCATGAGGAGTTGATGCGACAGCAGGGTTTTTATCACCGCCTTAATCGTCTGCAGCAGTCCCGGCCAGGGGAGTGAACACCCGCAGGTCGGTTCCCCGGGTTTTCATGATAACGGCACCGTCCCGCCCGGTCCAGTGAACGGTGGCGCCCAGGGCGGCATAGCGGTCGAGGACCGACTGGTGGGGGTAACCATAGTGATTGTGGCGGCCCGCGGAGATGACGATCTGTCGGGGGCGGACGCGGTTCAGGAAAAGGTTGGTGCTGGAGGTTTTGCTGCCGTGATGGGGCGCTATTAAAACGGTGCTGGCCAGCTTGCCGCCGGCCCGTCCGACCAGGTTATATTCTCCCTGTTTCATGATATCACCGGGGAACAAAAACGAAATCCGGCCGTAGCTGACCCGGGTGACCAGGCTGTTATTGTTGGTATTGCGCCAGGCCTGAAGTTTCTTTTTGTCCTTGAAATCCGGCGGGGGATAAAGAAAATCAAAGCGCACCCTGTTTATCAGGCGGGTGTCCGTCAGTTGCTCCAGTGGGGGCAGGTCAATTTGCCGGCGCCGGACAATCTCCATGAAATCCCGGTAGGATTCGCTATCCATGGATTCACCGTTGGACCAGACCGTTTTGACGTGAAAATGTTCGGCGATATAGCGCAGCCCGTCCAGGTGATCCGTGTCCGGGTGGGTCAGGATGATCGTCTCGACCGTGGCAATTTTGAGGCGCCATAAAAAACGGGCCACGATCATTTTGCCGACGTTGAAGTCGGAGCCACCCGCGAAGCCGCCGCCGTCAATGAGGACGCATTCTCCGCCGGGAATTTCCAGCAGGGCGGCGTTGCCCTGGCCCACGTCCAGCACCGTTACTCGCAGGTCTTTATGCAGCCAGCGCCGGTGGATCCAGTAACCGATATCAGCGGACAGAACCACCAGGGCCGTCAGGGCCATGGTCAGGACCAGCCGGTTATGACGGCCGGACTTTTGGGAACCTTTATTGCCGGCAGAAAAAAAAGGGTTGCCGTTCGCTGGTCGGAAAATTTTCAGCAGGGACCAGAGCAGCAAGTAATAACAGATTATTTCCAGCCGTCCCGGGGTAATCGTCTGGATCGCGGCCAGGGGATGGGCAGCCATATGTCGGGCCAGAAAAAAGGCCCCCTCGACGACGACGGCGGCGGCTTTGAAACACAGCAGCGACAGGCCGGGACTGAACAGATAAGCGGCCGCTCCGGTCAGGCCAAGGGGAACGGCGGTAAAGCCTATCAGGGGAATCATAAAGCAATTGGCGGCCAGGCCTGTCAGGGAGGTCTGGTTGAAGTAGAACATGGTCAGAGGGGCTGTGCCGAGAATGGCGAAAAGCGAAACCAGCCCAAAGCTCAACATCTGTCTGGCCGGCCGGCAGCGGATGCGATCCAGACGGTGGGATACGGTAGCCATACCGCAGAGGATAAAAAAAACGGCGACAAAGGAGAACTGGAAGGAAACCGAAAACAGGGCCGGCGGTTGGACAGCCAGAATAATCAGGGCCGCCAGGGCCAGGGAATTGAGCAGGGCCGGTCTTTTTTCGACCACAAAAGCCATCAGAAAGATCGCCACCATGATGACCGCCCGCTGGGTAGAGGGAGCCATGCCGGCCAGCAGGCCATAACCAGTGACCACCGTCAGGGTCGGACCGGCCGCCACTTTTCTGACTGAACCCCGCCAGGTCAGGGCGGGAATGAAGGCCAGCAATTTGGTCAGCCCCAGAAAAAAAATGGTGGCGATGATGCCTATGTGCAACCCGGAAATGGCCAGGAGATGGCCGGCGCCCACCCGGTTGAACACCTCCCGGGTTGTGGCCGGCAGTTCGTCCTTTTTCCCGATGATCAGGGCTTTGAGAATGCCGGCCGGCAGTGGCGAGGCGCTTTTATCGATCTGGGCGGCCAGCCGGTTCCGGGCGGTTTCGACAATCGAGGCAGAAGCCGGCGGGTCGGGCCTGCTCAGGACGGTTAGCCGGTCAGCCCGGGCATAGGCCAGACCGGATATTTTTTTAAAAGCCAGATATCTTTGGTAATCAAAGGCCCCCGGGTTTTTGAAACTGGTCGGCCGGCGGACGCGGCTGGTGAACCGGATAACAGTACCCTGGAGCAGCTCCGGTCCTTCGCCGTAAATTTTTACCCGCAGGTTGCCGGTCGCGGCAAAATCAGCCTCCTGGTTGCCCAGGCGATCGGTTTTCAGAAAAAAAAAGCGGTGGCCGGGCTTTGGAACCGGATCATCCAGAATGGTGCCGGTAATGATCCAGCGGGTATCGCCGGTAAAATGGCTGACATGATGAGAAGGCAGGTCCGGACAGGTAAAGCCGGTCATGGCCAGCCAGCCGGCTCCAAAGAAGCCCGTCAAAGCGACCGGCCAGACTGCTTTTTGTCGCGGAATCGCGTAAATCAGCCAGCCGGCCCCCAGTGCCACGATAATTACGCTTATGCCGCGGGACAGACAAAAATAATCGCCGGCCAGGAGCCCGGCTCCAAAGCAACATAAAAGGGGAATCAGCGGTAGGCGGAAATAATTTGAAATGACGACCTTCCCTGGTCTCAAGTTTCAGGCATCCGTGTGGTTAAATCGCGAGCGGGTCAGCTTTTTCGCCGAATGGCAGCTCCCAGTCGCTGGAATTTCTTTTCCATGTTTTCATAGCCGCGATCCAGGTGATAGACCCGGTTGATGACGGTAGTCCCCTCGGCGACCAGTCCGGCCAGTACCAGCGAGGCGCTGGCCCGAAGGTCGGAGGCCATGATCGGCGCTCCGGACAGCTTGGCAACGCCGGAAACCATGGCCGAATTGCCGGACACGGCTATGTCGGCGCCCAGGCGCTCCAGTTCGCTGACATGGATGAAGCGGTTTTCAAAAATTGTTTCAGTGATGACCGACAGCCCGCCGGCCACCGTCATCATCGCCATGAACTGGGCCTGCATGTCAGTCGGAAAACCAGGGTAGGGCAGGGTCTTGACGTCAACGCTGCGCAGCCTATCCGGGCCGGCGACCTGAATGACCCCCCCGTCGATCTCGATGCTGGTGCCGGTCTGTCGGATCTTTTCAATCTGACCGGTAAGGTGGGCCGGCTGACAATTATGAAGCGAAATATTTCCCCGGGTCAGGGCTGCCGCTGCCATAAAGGTCCCGGCTTCAATGCGGTCGGGAATAATGGTGATCCGCGCCGGTGACAGCGAGGACACCCCGGTAATGGTAATGGCGGAAGTGCCGGCGCCCTTAATATCGGCGCCCATCTTGATCAGGGTCTCGGCCAGAGCCGTTACCTCCGGTTCACAGGCGGCGTTGCGGAGTTCGGTAACGCCCTCGGCCAGCACGGCGGCCATCATCAGATTTTCGGTGGCGGTAACGCTGGGAATATCAAAATAGATGGTGTCTCCCCTGAGACGATCAGCAGAGACATCAACGTAACCATGTTGCAGATTGATAGTGGCGCCCAGAGTTTCCAGCCCCGCCAGGTGAAAGTTGATGGGCCGGGCTCCGATGGCGCAGCCGCCGGGCATGGACACCCGGGCCTGCCCCAGTCGGGCTACCAGGGGACAGAGGACCAGGATGGAGGCCCGCATTCGCCGGACCAGTTCGTAAGGCGCTTCATGAACGGAAACGTTTCCGGCGTCCACCCGGACGCGGTTGTCGGTAAAATCAACCTTCGCCCCCAGGTGTTCCAGCAGCTTGATAATACTGTGAATGTCCTGGAGATCCGGCACGTTTTCATATTCACAGACGCCGCTGGTGAGGAGTGACGAAGCCAGAATGGGCAGGGCCGCGTTTTTGGCCCCGCTGATAAAGACCTCACCGGAAACGGGCCGACCGCCCTCGATAATTATCTGGTCCATGCCCCTTTATCCCCTTGTCATAAAAAAGCGCCCCGCCTGGACGGCCGGGGCGCTGTCAATGTGCTTAACCCGGTTATGAAAGTCTGCTCCCCAGCTCCCGCCGACTAATGGTGGCTGCTGTCATGGGATGAATCATGGCCGCCGTCGTCGAAGTATGTATCGTACAGCGTTTTCAGGATGCAGTATCCTATGCCCAGGCCCAGGATGGACAGGGCGTACCAGAGTCCTCCGTGAAACACGAGATGGGCCGTGTCCCAGGTCCACTCAAAAACAAACGGAAACATGTCAGCCTCCCTTGGTATCTTCGTTAACCGGTCTTACCGGGTTATGGTGTTCAATTCCTTTTCCTGCGGAAAAATGGGCAGGTAGCGGTGTGCCACGGCAATGAGAATGATGCCATAAGCTATCGGCATAATGGTGGTAGCCACTTCCTGCCAGCTGGGCAGGTACAGCTGCCAATTGTCAAACGGCATGACCGGTATGGCCATTACCTGAAGCACCATGACCCAACGGTTGATGCTGATGCCGAGGCAGGCCAGAACTACTGCCAGCAGCAGCAGTTTCGGGGTACTCCGGACTTTGGCGGACAGCAGCATCAAACCGGGAATAAGGCCGCCTATTATAACCTCCGCGATCAGAATCCAGAAGCCGTAAAAGGCGTTATTGCTGTAGAAGGCCCCCAGTTCAAATCCCTGGGCCGGGGCAGTCACCATGGCCCAGTAAACAGTATCGATTATTTTGGCGATAATATAGGTGGTAATCATCCATCCGGATATTTTGGCCAGAGTGTTAATGGCCTTGTCTCCGACAAGCTTTTTGCGGGTTATGGCTTCGGTGATTTTGGTCACCAGAATGGTGAAGCAGGGTCCGCAGGCCGCCGCCGACCAGGTGAACAGAAAAAAGGTGGTCGGCCAGACCAGGAGTATTTCACGAAACGCGAAGGGGCGACCGTACAGGACTCCGGCCACACCGCCCAGTGATCCCTGGTGGAAAAAAGAGAGAAAAGCGCCGGTGGCGGCAAAGACGGCCATGATTTCATGCATGTTGTGGGACAGGTTGCGCAGCAGGGGCACCGCGTTGAGCTTACGGTTTTCCAGGATCAGGGGAATGAACTCTATGATCAGCACGGCAAAATAACAGGACAGGCAGAAAGCCACTTCAGTCAGCATGGAATGGACATTGGCGTGCCAGAAGATAAACCATCCCCGCAGGGGCTGGCCGATGTCAATGGCCAGAATCAGAAGCGCTGAACTGTAGCAGATAAAACCGATGACAACCGCAAAGTTGATGATGTTTTTCAGCTCGTCCTTGCCGACCAGGTATTTCAAAAACCCGGTAAAAAAGGCGCCGCCGCCAAGGGCGATAATCGCCAGATCAGCCCAGATCCACAGGGCGAATCCGTAATAATCGTTCATGTTGGTCTGGTTGAGCCCTTTAAGCCAGCATAACAGCATGGCATAAATACCCCACAACAAAACCACGCCCACGACTACCAGGCCGATAATAAACAGCGGCAGGGGACAGCGTCTTACTCCTTTGGGAATCAGTGCGGAATCCATAAATTATATACTCCCTGTTGTTGCCTGTTTTTCCATTTTTTTACGCGTCTGTCATTATCTGATGGCAAAGTAAAATAGCCGTTACCTTGTTGCCTCAGGCCGCATTCCGGGATTTCCCTCTGGCCCGCCCGGTTAGAGTTTTTTATTTTGCCGTCTCTGTTTCAACGCTATTAATTGTTTTTTGGTTATTCTTGGTCTTTATCATCGTTGATATAATTATCAGCCTGCTCCCGGACCCATTGTTTACCGGACAGGTAATATACTTTGGGATTGGTGCCGAGACGTTCCAGTAAACGGAAAGCGTTGGGGTTCTTCGGTTTGCCGCCGTGCTTATGATCAGGTTGGGCTATTTTGGTGACGGCGTGATCCTTGTTGTTCAGATCCCCGAAGACGATGGCTCCGGCCGGGCAGGCCTGGGTGCAGGCCGTCTGGTAATCTTCTTCGGCCAGTTCCTGGCGATCTTCCAGATAAGCTTTTTCCATGGCCAGCTGGTAACGGTGAAAGCAGAAGGTGCATTTTTCCACTACCCCCCGCATGCGGGGGGAAACGTTGGGACTCAGAAATTTTTTCATACCTTCGGGCCAGACCGGATCCCACCAGTTGAAATAGCGGGCTTTATAAGGACAGGAGGCCATGCAGTACCGGCAGCCGAAACAGCGGGTCGGTATCTGGCTGACAATGCCGGTGGAGAAATCGTAATCAGTGGCCACGGCCGGGCAGACCGAGACACAGGGTGAATGTCCGTGGTCACCTTCACAGTGCATGCAGGGGCGGGGCAGGTAGCAGACTTCCGTGTCCGGAAAGGGTTTGCCGTTAGTAAGCTTGTAAACCCGAAGCCAGGTGATGCTGCGCAGCTTATCAGATTCATCTTTTTTAAAGGAGATGTTGTTTTCCGCCATGCAGGCCACCATGCAGGAACCGCAGCCCGTGCACTTATCAAGGTCTATGACCATGCCGTACTTTTTATCCTGATTTTTATCCTGGGTATGTTTCATCAGAACCTCTTGTTTATATCATTAAGCTTTGGTGAGTTTGGCCCGGATTCCCCAGGCGGTGTCAAGCCCGGACAGGGGATCTTCAACCGGTCCCATGAGGCTGTTGACGTTAACTCCTTTTTCGGCAAGATAGTCATCATAAGCGATATGCCCCAGACCCCGGGGCAGGGCCACCACGCCCGGCACCATGCCCTTCTTCAGGTGAACTTTTACCCGGGCTTCGCCCCGGGGGGTTTTCAGGACGGCCGCGCGGCCTTCGGCCAGATTGTACCGGGAAGCCGTGTCGGGGTTGATTTCCACCAGAACGTCTTTTTTCAGGAGGACCGTGTCTGATACGGTTTTCAGCATGAACGGCGGGGTCCCCCTCGATCCACCGGCGATTCTGATAGAGTCATACGGTATCAGCAACAGGGGGAATTCCTGTTCCTTACCCTCGGCCGCGACCGCCAGACTGTTGGCCTTGGTCAGAAATGAGAAATCAATTTTTTCAACCGTCCGGGACTTTTCCAGGGCAATCCCCAATTCGGATTTACGGGAGTAACCATCGCGGTCGAGTCGGCTCCACTGACTGTCCAGGGTTTCTTTCAAGCAGGCCTGATAATTATCCCAGGGCATGGAAGATTCTACTGAACCGCCCAGGGCCGAGGCCAGTTTCAAGATAATGTCGCCGGGATGGTGGGTATCGAATTGTTTTTTGACAACCGGACGGGTCAGCTCCACCAGGGGGGTTTTCAGCCCGGCGGTGACGGGAATATCTTCATACCGTTCCAGGTAGGAGGAGGTCGGCAGAATGTAGTCGGCACTGGCCGCGGTGTCATCCATATAAGCGGACAGGCTGACCACCAGGGGAATTTTGTCAAAAGCCTTTTTGATGGCGGCGGTGTCACGCAGAGTGTACATCGGGTTGGACTCGCACACGATCAGGGCCTGAACCGGGGAGGTCGACTTGCTATTGATTATTTGCGGCAGTTTGGACGGAATGCTTTTGGTCTCAGCGTACTCGTCGCTGCCGGCCCCATCCAGGCGCGGCCGTGAAAGACCCTTGGCGGCGATATCATCCTGTTGCGGCTCGTCCCATTTGATATAGTCCGGGGCCGTCGCCAGAAACAGGCCGCCCCGCTGGTTGAGATTGCCGACCAGCAGGTTCAATGTCAGCACGGCCATGGCTTCGGTACAATTCAGCGGTGTCTGGCCGTTGCCCCGACCGCATAAGGCTACCGGCCTGGATGCCCGGGCAAAGTCGGTGGCCAGTTTTTCAATGGTGGGCTCGTCCACGCCGGTCAGGCGGGCGACTTTGGAAGGGGTGTAGTTCTTTTTCAGAAATTTTCTGAAGTCTCCGAAGGAGGTCGACCCGGAGACGTTTTTATCGTCGTAAAGTTCGTCCCGGAGAATAATATAGGCCATCCCCAGGGCGAGGTCGGATTCGGTTCCGGGATTAATCGGAATCCAGCGGTCAGCTTTGGCCGCGGTGTTGGACAGACGGGACTCCACCTGGATCAGCTCGGCGCCCCGCTCCTGCCAGAAGCTGTGGGCCTGAAACATTCGTACCGGTGAGCCCCAGCCTTCCAGGAGATTGCTGGCGAAACTCATCACGTAGTTGCTGTTTTCCAGGTCAAACCCGGGTGTGGCTTTTTGGCCCAGCATTCTGAAGGTGGCCAGTTCCAGGGCGTCTTCACTGTCTGGCAGGGCAAAGAAATTGGGCGAACCAAAAGCGGTCAGGAATCGTTCCAGCAGTTGGCCCACCGTATTTTTCGATGAACCGGTCAGGCCGGCCACCTGGTGGGCCTGGTCTTTTTCGCGGATAGTTTCTAGTTTTTTTGAAATTTCAGACAGGGCCTGTTTCCAGCTTATCTCCTGCCATTTGTCGTCGACCTTTTTCAGGGGCGACTTGACCCGCCAGGGACCGTAAAGCAGTTGCAGCCCGGACAGGCCCAGATTGCAAAGTCCGCCGTTATTGACCGGATGCTCGTTCTGGCCCTCGATCTTAACAGCCCTGTCCCCGATTTTGCGAACGGAAATACCGCATCCGCCGGGACAAAGGGCGCAGACGGATTTTTCGTAAGTGGCGGCGCCGTCTTTGGGAACCGGAACTTCGTTGGGAAATCCTTTAAAATTCTGGGTCCAGATGGCAATGTCATCGGTCAGTTTTAAAGGCATAGGCGTCAGGGCCGTACCAGCCGCTCCGCCAACTATCAGTGACAAAAAGCTGCGTCTACCTATCTTCATAAAATTCTCCCCTTAATATATATAAGGACGAATCGGTCATTAAACCCGTTTATTTGTGGCACTGGAAACAGGCCCCCTTACTGCCTGTCTCTTCTTCATGGCATTTGGCGCAGTCATCCATTTTCATGCTGTCCCAGGTGTGTTCTTTGAAAAGTCCGGTCAGGTCCTCACCCCAGATATCCCGGCTGTAACCGGTGATCCGGTTTTCCTGGTAGGTCTTCAGGCGGGTCGAAGACTCAATGTCGCCATGGCACTCCCGGCAGCTCATGTCCGCTTTCTTGACGTGGGCGGCATGGGAAAAGAAAACGCAGTCCGGCTGTCGGGAATAGATCAGCCAGGGCACTTCCCGGTTTTTTTCCACGTATTCTTCCACAAAAACCAGCTCCTCTTCACTGCCTCCCATGGGATATTCATGGCAGTCGATGCATTCGTTCAGAGTCGGAGCGCCGGAAAAGGTGCCGTCCTCCCGGAAGTAGTGGCAGCTTTCACAACCGTCAGAAACTTCGTACATGTGCAGCTCGTGGTCGAACTGCACCGGCTGCTCTTTTTCGGAATAGAGCAGCGCCGGGAAAACCACCCAGCCGACCAGCAGGGCGAGGCCTACTCCCACCAGAAAAGACAGAAAAACCACCAGGCTTGCCTTGGAGGAGGAGTCCTCCTCCGGGCCGGCATTGTTGTTGTCACCGTCAACAGAAGTCTGTCTGGTTTGATCTTCAAATTCGCTCATGTGAACCCCGTTATTTTATTCGTTGTTGCTGACAGATGGTATATATTGATTCAGGTCCGTCCCTGGTAAAAAATTAAATATCTTGCATACCGCCGGTTGTTTGTCAAGCCAAATTGCAAACCTGGAGGCTGTCCGGCATCATTTTAAAGCCGTCCTGTTTTTATGAGTCCGGCCCGGATATTTCAACTTGTTTTGGCGCCGCCGGTAGCTATTTCAGCCGCAGCAGGGCGCTTTTTTCACCCCAGACATAGTTTTTTATCCATTCCAGGCCAAAAATCAGCAGTTCCGTGTCACTGGCCCTGATTTTTTTCAAGATGGCGGATTTGACCCGGTAGCGTTTTAAAAAACTGCTATTAAAAACAAAATCCCGGAAGGCGTCAATGTTGTAAGCGGCCATAAAGGCCATTCTGGCCCGGGCGCCGCGGGGGCCTTCGCCGCCCCAGGGATTGTCGACAAAGCGGGCCTTGAGCATGGCCCATAATCTGGTCATTTCGGTGTGGGTGGTCGCTTCCTGGTCCCGGATCCACTCCGCCGGAGTAAACTGCCGGGCTTCATGCCGACCGAGACAGAAATCAGGGGGCCTGAAAAAATTAACCAGCCGCGGTCGCGAACTATCGGCCACGTACCGCAGGCCCTGTTCCATCGGAAAGAGTCGGCAGGAATAGGATCTGGCCGGATATACCGCGCATCCTTCCGCGGTTAAAAAAGGGCAGGTCTGTTCGGGGTTGTCCGCCATGGTCAGCAAAACATCCGGAAAAAAGTTGCCTTCCCGCATGACCACTTCCAGGTAATCGTCAATAAAGGCGCCGGAGGTCAGGTTCAGGTAACGTTTCAGCCGGAGAACATCGTAGGGATATAGAAACAGGTTGAGATTGCGGCAGCATTGATTGAAACAGTCCAGGCCGGCATGGCAGGAAAAATAAAAAGGCTCGTCGTCTTGCAGCGGGGTTTGCCGCGTCTGGCTCAACTTGTCTGTTTCGATAATCTTCATGCCGTTTCTCCCGGTCGCGCCCGCAGGATCATCTCGGCTATGGTCAACTTTATTTTTCCGGTCAGACCGGCCGCAAGACGAAATTCGTTTTCCAGAGCCGCCAGCTCCGAGTAAAAGGGAGTCCGGTCAAAGGGCAGATAGGGCTGGTCGCCGTGGCGCCGGCTGAAAACGGCGCAGCCTTCACCAAGGACCCGGTCCCGTCCGGGCGGCCGGATTTCATAGGGGATGCCGTGCAGGCGGCATATCATCAGGCGATGTTCATGCAGGCCGCACCAGCCATCGATATTCAGCGGGCACATTTCCCGGGGGATTTGTCCGGCCTGGTCCGCCGCTTTTATCAACCGGCAATTATTCTCCGCCCGGGCTTCAATACGGCGGCGGGTTTCCGGGGTCTTTTTTCGCAGGCCTTCCTCCAGAAAATAAAATTCCAGCCAGGTATGGTTGTAAAAGCGGGTCCGGCAACAGTTGTCCCGGCAGCCCTCGCAACTGAATCCGTAACGGTCGGCCAGGTGATCATAGGCCTCGTCCATTTTCCGGTACAATTGTCCCAGGCGGATTAAAAAAGGCTGGGGATCGAATATGTTTTCCGGTGAAGACATCTGTTTCCTTTTACCCGGTTATTTCACGAGTCGATTTGGGCGCAGCTGCAAGGCGCAGGGCGCGAAG
>JBKHHL010000092.1:0-10767 GCA_046539175.1 Desulfosudaceae bacterium | reverse complement strand
TTATGACGCCTTCACAGGCGCACTCATTCCGGCGAAGGCCGGAATCCAGAACTATCCGATTTCACTGGACCCCGGCCTCCGCCGGGGTGACGCTATAAGGAAAATTTCGACTTTTTACGAGACCATCAAAAATCGTCTGTCAACATCTGGTGTCCGGAAAATATTGACACACAAGGCTGGCCTTGCTATAAATAATGACCGAAAAAGCGAGTTCTTATCCTTATCCTTTCAAGAGAAAACGGAATACCTTGGTTGCTCTCTGCATTTGCGGGGCAATAAGTAATTGAGCAGGGAAACCCCTGACTTCTATTGGGAAAAGCGAAAAAATTTTACAGGTAATAAATCCATGGGAGTAGAGGTTATGTTAAAAGAAGATGCTGGCAAAGGAAATGGCGTTATCGGTAATGGATCGGCAACTGAAAAGGATAGTCGCAAGAGTTTCCGTAAAGGGCGAAGTTTATTGCGGCTGCCGTTATTTATAACGATTCTGGTGATTGCGGCGGTTGCGCTGGGTGCGGCCGATAGTAAAGGCCAAACTACCTGCTGGGTTGCTCCGGGAAGTTTCGCTCGTCCTTCGATACCGTCTTTTCCCGAGCTGGACTTCGACAATATGGGATTCGACACCGACAATATTTCAACGGAAACCTTGGATTTTGGGGAAGACATCCAATCTGGAGACCAAATAGATACCGACGAGCTTACCCGCAAGGTGCTCAATATCTCCGACTCCGACATTGATGGGGAGGTGGTAGCCAATCCGGAGTCGTCATATAGTATAGAAGGGTCGTCAGATACTGAAGAAATAGATATCGAACAATTTCATGGGATGTTAAAGCAGAAAATAGATGCATTGCCTGAGGACTTCGACTACAGTGTTAGGACACCCATAGCTGTTTTAGGCTCCAGGGGAACCGAATTTTTATCAAGCATTGAGGAGGACAGAACTATAGTGGCGGTGTTTGATAGTGAGGTGGAGGTTTCAAGCACGGATAGCGATGAGAGTCTGATCGTGGGAGCGGATGAGCTGGTTGTGGTCGAGGATGGCGAGGAGTTTCCTTCCAGTACCACAAGTTTTACAGAGGAGGATGCAGTACGGACGGCAATCGAACTGGTCGGTTGCAAACAATATGTAGACGGGGCGCCGCACGAATCCGAGCCCTACCTCTTCATTGCCGGGGTGTGGGACCAGGGTGGCGGACTTGAGGATGTGGTAGAACTCAGAGTCGACCCCCCCTACCAGGAGGAGTTGATATTGGAACCTCAAGAAGATGACGAGGGGGTTGTGTATGGTTTTGAAAAAGAGGTGACCTACGAAGAACGTCCGGATCTGGAGGGCTTTTATACCTTTACCTTTGAAGTCGATGAAGATGGCGATGACGTTGCTGAAGAAAATTACCGTGTGGATCTTGAGTATACCTACCAGGAAGAGGCCGGAGATTACGTAAATATAACGGAACCAGAGGACGGCGCAGAGGACGTTTCCCTGACGCCCGAGTTCCAATGGGAGAGTGTGCCGGAAAAATACGATTTCATTGGTCTTGAGGTTATTGACAGGGATGCGGGAGAAAGAGTGTTCGTTACGGGCCCGGAAACCGATGAAACGGCTTTTGAACTTCAAGATGAGGACGCTCTTGAGGAGAAGACCTCCTATCGCCTGTCCATGCCACTGATTGAAGAAGAAACCGAAATAAAAGACAAAGACAACACAGAGCTTCCTTTCCGGTTTAAGTATAACATGATAAACGCAACCACTAACGAGGTGCAGTTTACTACTGTTGCGGACGATGGAGGAAGTGCTGGAGGAGGTGGATGCTTCATCGGCAGCCTACGGCACCCCGATGACCTCTGAAATCGATGCCCTGCGTGCAGGCCGGGACCAGGAACTTCTGAAAAGCAAGGCCGGACGAACGGCGGGGTGGCCGCCGTCACTTTAAGAGCCCTTCTGACCGTACCGGCAGGGCCTGGCTTTCTCCGGTAAAGGTTCCCGGCTCCTTTCCCGCCACCCTCGGCGGCAATCCCTTCCGATTGCCGCCGGCTGCGATCTTATCCCCCCCACTTTGATCCCGGACGCTCCGGCAATGGCACGCCCCGGCCAGAGCCTCTTTTTAGCCAAGAGCCCCTGGCGGAACAGGCAGCAGTATCCTGAAATATCTCTTGAAGGAACAAGCTAAAAATAGTATTGTTTTAGTATGATTGATGGTTTCGTAAAAAGTCCCTACCTCCTCATCCGGCGAAAGCCGGAATCCAGAACCATTTGATTTTACTGGATCCCGGCCTCCGCCAGGACAGGCCCCGGCCTCCGCCGGGGTGACGAAATTTGGTAAACCCCGACTTTTTACAAAGCCGTCATGATTCCACGGAGAATTTTATGAAAATCAAGGAAATCGTCCAAACCACCCCGAATTTCAAGGTATTATCCGAAGACGAAATTGAGCGCATCTATTTTGACGCCCTGGGAATAATCGAAAGTGTCGGCGCCCGGGTAACAAGCGAACCGGCCCTGGAGCTGTTTAAAAACAGCCGGGCCGTGGTAACGGATGACAACCTGGTGCGCCTTCCCACGGTGCTGGTGGAAAAAGCCCTGCGCCAGCATCCCGCGAAAATCGCCCTGGCCGGCCGGAACAGTGAGCGCGCGGTCCGGCTGCAGAAAGATGAACTGGCTTTCGGGGCGGGCCCGATCCACCCACTGCAACCTGTCAACGAAGAGCCGGCCGGCCGGACAACCCCTTATAAAGCCGTCTATCAGGCTTCCTGCCTGGTGGATTATCTGCCCAATTTTGATTTTATTGCCGGCCCCCTGAAGTTTCCCCTTGAAAAAGGCGGCCTCTGGGACTTGTCGCGGGTGATCGCCATACTGGAGGGAACCGGCAAGCCGCTACTACTGGGCTGTTTTGATCAAAACGAATTATCCCGCTTATGGCGGATGGCCTGCCTGGTGCGCGGCGGAGAGCATGAATTTTCCCTGAGCCCGCTTTTTGTTCATTACGTGGAAATAAATTCCCCGTTGAGTTTATCCCGTCCGGAAACGGAAAAACTGCTCTTCTGCGCCGAAAAAAACATCCCTTGCGTCTGTGCTTCCCGGACAATTTCCGGAGTTACGGGGCCGGCCACCATTGCCGGCATGCTGGTCCAGAACCTGGCCGAGACCATGCTGGTATCCGTGCTTTCCTATCTTAAAAATCCCGGCCTGCCCTTGATCAGGGGCGGAGTAATAACGGTTCCCTCAGCTTCCGGCCGGGAAGACTGTTTTAGCGCCCCGGAACTGGCCTTGAGTGAGGCCGCCAACACCGATATTTCCAAATGGCTGGGCCTGGGCATGCTGGTTCCGGCCGGGGTTACGGATGACGGCGGGCTGACTCAGGACGCCGGCGTAGATTGCACGAGCAGCCTGTTATACGCCTTTTTATCGGGCGCGGACATGATTTATGGGGCCGGGTTGATCAACAGCGGTCAGACGGCCTCCCTGGACAGCATGGTCATGTGCCACGAAATCATCGAGATGATCAAACAGATCGGAAAGGGCATCAGCACCGACGAAGCGTATCTGGCCATGGATCTGATTGAATCGGTGGGCCCGGGCGGGGAATACCTGACCCGGGAACACACCCTTAAGTACTGGCGGGAATGGTTCCGACCCCGCCTGATCAACCGGGCCACGTATGAAAACTGGGTGGCTGCCGGGGAAAAAACCATCAAACAACGGGCGGCGGAAGAACGCCGGAAAATACTGGCGGAACACGCGCCCGCGGCCATGGATCCCAAGCTGCTGAAAGAGCTGCACGCCCTGGCCGCGACCAGAATATAAAGGATCGTCCCATGGGAACCCGCACCAACCTGACGGAAAATCAATATATCAACTTCTCGTTTTTATCTGATGGCCAGAAACACTTGATCTTCAACGAGGTTCTGAAAATCCTGCAACATACCGGGGCCGAGGTTAAACATAAACGGGCCTGCCGAATACTCGCGGAAAACGGCTGCCAGGTCAGCGGCCAGCGGGTCTATATGCCCTCGCATATTGTCAAGAGGGCCTTGAACACCGTGCCGCCGGTTACCACTGTCTACAGCTGGCAGGGCCAGGCCGCCCTCCGGATCGAACACGGCCACACCTATTTCGGTCCCGGTCCCACCTGCCCCAATTTCATCGACCCCTTTACTTTTGAACGCCGGAGTTACGCCCGCCGGGATGCCGCCATGGTGGCCCGCGTGTGCGAGGCCCTTCCACGGATCGGATTTGTCATGTCCCTGGGGCTGGTCAATGACGCGCCCTATGGCATGGCCGGACTTTATGAATTTGCCGAACTGATCCAGAATTCCACCAAACCGCCCATCGCCTGGTGCTTTTCCAGGGAGCATTGCCGGGATATCCACCGGATTGCCACTGCCATGGCCGGCGGGCCGGAAGCCTTTCGGGAAAAACCCAATTATTTATTTTATAATGAACCCATCTCGCCGCTGCTTTCCGATTTCAACGCCATTGATAAAGTGATCTACTGCGCCGAAAACAATATTCCCCAGATCTTCGCGCCGGCCAGTACCGGCGGCGGAACCGTGCCGGCCACGCACGCCGCTCATATCGCCATGACACTCGCAGAATCGCTTATCGGCGTGGTGGTCTCCCAGGTGATCAATCCCGGGGCCGGCATTATTATCGGCGGAACCCAGTCCATCCTGGATATGCGGGAAGCTGTCTTTGCCTACGGAGCCCCGGAACTCAGCAGCCTGGAAGCAGGTCTCACGGAAATGGGCGAACACCTCGGCCTGCCGGTTTTTTCCGCGGGCGGATGCAGTGATGCCAAGGCCATGGATGCCCAGGCTTCCATCGAGACCACCCTGTCACTTCATTCGGCCATGCTCAGCGGCCCCAGCCTGGTGCATGATGTCGGATTCCTGGAATCCGGCATGTGCGGTTCCCTGTTTCAACTGGTCCTGGCCGACGAAATTATCGCCAAAAGTGAATTCATCGCCAAGGGAGTACTGGTCAATGAAGAAACCCTGGCCAGGCAGGAGATACAGGCCGCCGGTCCGGGCGGCGACTATCGGAAAATGGAACAAACCCGGAAAAAAAGGGCCACTCACGGATTTACCCCGCCCTTCCCGACGCCCGAAAAGAGGGAAAGCCGCGATCCGGATTCCGCCTTGAATGACATACCCGGGCGGATCGCGCAAAGGACGCAGTCGCTGGCCAGGGAAAGCGGGAGCCCGGCCGAAATGATTCCCGGCCAGGTACGGCATCGGATTCAGCAGATCCTGGAGACATCCCGGGACAGCGTCTTGTAATATATCCGCGGGCTGACCGGTCTTAACCGGACTTGATCGGAATATCCAGCAGGAAAACTGCTGCCGTTTGAAAAACATTAAATTTTTAGCAAATCGTCAACAATAACCGCGAGGCGGGCATGACCCTTGAAATAAGCCAGATTAAGATCAAAGACCTGCAATTCGGGGAGCGAACATCTCTTTCCGGAAGAACCCTGCTGCTCGACCCCCGGGAACTGGCCGCGTTTATCATGGACCGGGACGAACGGATTCAGGATCTGGCCGTTCATCCGGCCAGACCCGGTGAGCCTGTCCGTCTCATCTGTGTCAAGGATGTTATCGAACCGCGGTGTAAAACCGCGGGAGGCAAGACCGGGGAAGGGAAAAGCCTGGTTTTGAAAAACATGGCCGTGGTAACCTGCGGCCGGATTATCGGTTTCCAGGAGGGAATCATCGATATGAGCGGCCCCGGCGCCGCCTTTTCCCCGTTTTCGCGAACCCTGAACGTGGTTCTGGAAATCAGTGTAAAAGAAGGAATCAGCCGGCATGAACATGAAGAGGTTATCCGGACCGCGGGCTGCGAGGCTGCCGGCTGGCTGGCCGAGAAAGCCGCGGGGGCTGAACCGGACCGGGTGGAAGCCATTGACCAGCCCCGCCCTGACCCGGCCGGCCGGGATCTGCCGAAAATCGCCTATGTCTACCTGCTTTTGAGCCAGGGCCTGTTACATGACACCTATGTGCTGGGGCGGCAGGCCGGGGAAGGCCTCCCCCGCGAGTTGCCGCTGCCCGTATTGATGGACGGAGCCATCGTATCCGGCAACTGCGTCTCCGCCTGCGATAAGAATACCACCTGGCACCATCAGAACAACCCCGTGTTGCGGCAACTTTACCGGGCCCATAACAAAGGCCTGAACTTCGCGGGTACGGTGCTCAGCAATATACCGACCAGGCTGGCCGGGAAACGGGAATCAGCCGGACAGGCGGTAGAACTGGTCAAGCACCTGCGTCCCCGGGGGGTAATTATATCCAAGGAAGGTTTTGGCAATCCAGACGCTGACCTGATGATGCTTATCCATAAACTGGAAAGCTCCGGCATCAGGACCGTGGCCATTACCGACGAATTTGCCGGCCCGAACGGCGCCTCCCAGTCCCTGGCCGACACCACTCCGGAAGCAGACGCCATCATCTCCACCGGCAACGCCAACCAATTGACAGAGCTGCCGCCAATGTCAACAACCATCGGCCCGATTGAGGATATTACCAGCCTGACCGGGGCCTATCCCCAGAGCCTGCGGGCGGATGGCAGCCTGGAAATAGAAATACAGGGTATTATTGGCGCCACCAATGAAATGGGAACCAATCACTTGAGCTGCAAAGAAGTCTGAATATGAACCCACCTGTAAAAATAATCCATTGCCTGAATCAATTTTTCGGCGGCCTGGGAGAAGAGGAACAGGCCCACCTGGCCCCGGAGGTCCACGAGGGCGCCAGGGGACCGGGCCTTCTGCTGGAAAAATTGTGCCCTGATCTGAAAATCACGGCCACGATAATTTTCGGTGATAACTACTTTGCCGAGCATACCGCAGAAGCGGAAGAGAAAGTCCTGGCCTTGCTGGAACCCTGTTTCGATGCTCCCCGGGCGGAACGCCCCGAACTTCTGCTGGCGGGTCCGGCCTTCAACGCCGGTCGCTATGGGATAGCCTGCGGCGCCATCTGCCGGGCCGTTCATAAACGTTTCGGAATAACCGCGGTTACCGGAATGTTTCCGGAGAATCCGGCTGTGGACGAGTACCGGCGGGATGTCTTTATAGCCCCGGTGGGCGGAGATGCCATGGACATGCGCGACGGCCTTCTGAAAATGGCCGCGCTGGGCGAAAAACTGCTGCGACAGGAAGATATCTCAGCGGAGCGGCAAGACTATATTTCCCATGGCCGCCGCCGGAATTTCTTTGCCGATAAGACGGGCGCCGCCCGGGCCCTGGATATGCTGCTCCGAAAGGTCAAGGACGAAACCTTTGACAGCGAATATGCCATGCCTGTCTTTGACCGGGTCGAACCGGCCCCCGCCTTGAGCGATCTCAGCAGCGCCAAACTGGCTCTGGTAACCTCCGGCGGCATTGTTCCCCACGGGAATCCGGACAAGATCGAGTCGGCCCACGCCCACCGGTTCGGCGCCTATTCACTCCGGGGTCTCACCACTCTGAGCCCGGATACCCACCAGACGGTTCACGGGGGGTATGACCCCACCTGGGCCAGCCAGAACCCGAACCGGGTTCTGCCCCTGGACGCCGTTCTGGAGCTGCACAAGGCCGGATTTTTCGGAACCCTGCATGAATACTACTACACCACGGTGGGCAACGCCACTCCGGTGGCCAATGCCGCCGAGTTCGGCCGGGATATCGGCCGAAGGCTGACAGAAGCAGGCGTGCAGGCGGTCATATTGACCTCTACCTGAGGGACCTGTACTCGTTGCGGGGCAACGATGGTCAAGGAAATAGAACGGAGCGGCCTGACCGTGGTCCATGCCTGCTCCATCGTCCCCATCTCCAGGACAGTGGGGGCCAACCGTATAGTGCCCACCATAGCCATACCGCATCCCTTTGGCGATCCGAAAAAAAGCGAAGAGGAAGAAAAGGCCCTTCGGCTGGACCTGGTCGAAAAAGCGCTGCGGGCCATAACCACCCCGATCAGGGAACAGACTGTGTTTGACGAGACACCGGAATAGCTCGGGCAAAAAGAGAAGATACCATCCCCGGGAGTAGTCGCGCCCGAACAGACCGGCAAAAGGCTTTTCCGGCTGTTCGGTTTTACGATTACGGAAATTCCATGCACTCGACGTATAAATCCATGAAACGGGGATGCCCGGCAACTGAAACATGACTGATCCCGGATACCCGTGATTCCAAGTAACGCCGGTAGGCTATATCGTTCAAAAGCCAGACGCAGCCGCTTCGGCTGGCGTTGCCGGCGAATTCCACTTTGTTCTCGGTGCCGGGGGGAATAAGGCCGATACGTTCCAGGTTCCGGGCGTTCAGATGGAAACCGAAACCTCCGGCGATAATGATACGGTCCAGGTCGGCTGCCCGAAGCCCCACCCTGTCAAGGAGGATATTAATGGTGGCCCGGATCGCCCCCTTGGAGAGCTGAATCGCCCGGACGTCTTCCTGGGTAAAGACCGCTCCACCGCCCATGCGGAAGGCGGGCACTCCGTCCCGCCGCTCCAGACTTTCCCGAACCTCCGGGCTGATCCGGAGGTCATCCGCGGCGGTTCTCATCCGGCCGGTTTGCTCCACGATTCCCAGATCCAGCAGGCTGGCCAGCAGGTCCACTATGCCGCTGCCGCAAATCCCTTTAATCGGAACATCTCCGATGGTGTCAAGCTTCAGGTTATACCCGTCGGTGGACGCGCCGGAAACTGCCCCCAGGGAGGCCCGCATGCCGCTGGTCAAAGAACTGCCTTCAAAAGCCGGTCCGGCGGCGGTGGAGGCGGCATCCCGCTGACCCCGGTTATTGACGGCGATCTCCCCGTTGGTGCCGACATCAAGGTAAAGAACCCTGGCCTGGTCGTTAAAAAACTCTCCGCTCATGAGCAGACCGGCGGTGACATCCGTCCCGATAAAGGCATGAATTATCGGCGGTAGGTAGGTCCGGGCCGCCGGATTGATATCCAGGCCGAAATCCGCGGCCGGAAAACTTTTGCCGCTATCGATATCCACCCGGAACGGAACCCTGCCCAACGGAGAGGGGTCCACCCGGGCGGCCAGCTGCAGCATGGTGGTGTTGCCGCCGATAACCAGGTCCAGAATTTCCCGGGGATCGGAACCGGAATCCTGGCAGGCCTCGCCGATAAGACGATTCAGCCCCCCGGATACCGCCCGGAACAACTGCTCCAATCCCTCGGCGGTGGAACCGTGCCTGATTCGCGAAATCACGTCATGTCCGTATATTCTCTGGGGATTAAGAAGAGAAGCCGTGGAAAGTTCTTCTCCCGAGCGCAGGGATATCAGGGTGACCACCATGGAGGTCGTACCCAGGTCCACGGCCAGCCCCTTGGGTTCCATCCCCTGTCGCCACCCGGGAATCCGGACGGGTTCGGGTTCCTGGTCGTAACGTAAAAACCAGGCCTCCTTTTCCTGAAATACTGTCACCGCGCTGGCCGCCCGGCCCCAGTTGATGCGCTCCCCCTCCAGAATTTGATTGGATTCCCTGATATTGCGGGCAATTCTGCCGACCTCTTCCGGAAGGCGTATGGTCATGTCCGTCCCGGGTGCAAGCCGGCAGGCCAGCCTGAGGCCGGCCCGGGCCTGTTCGGAAGAAATCTTTTTATGCTTCGTGAAGGGGACATCAGCCGGGCTTTCCACCATGACTCCGCACTGCCCGCAGATCCCCTGCCCGTTGCAGGGGCCTTCGATGTTAATCCCGTGGCGCAGAAGTATTTCCCGGAGATTCTCCCCGGGCCGGGCTTCGACCGTCTTTCCGAGAGGTTTTATGGTAATCTGGATGCTGACCTCCATGGTTCAGGTGCTATTCATCCCGGCCGACCCTGGTCAGGGTCATGGACTCCTGCAGTTCGCTGGCCAGATATTCCAGGTTAACGAAAAAGGCGCTGCTATCCGCTTCCCGGGGAACCTCAATGCGGGTCCGCATCAGGAACATGGGGGTGTCCTGTTGCGGCGAATTTTCAACGCGGGTACTCATCTCCAGGATGTTTACCCCCCGGCGGGCCAGAAAACTGGCTGTCTTGTACAGAATGCCGGACCTGTCCTCGCCCCGGACACGAAGATCGTATTGCGGATTATCCTCTTCACCGGTTCCGGGCAGCTTTTCCGGAGCGGAGAAAACATGGGTGCTGATTTCAGTCTGTTCTTCCATCATGCTCAGCTTATCGGCAAGATCGTTGCGGATAATTTTTTCCTCGGCGACAACGTGGATCATCAGGGAAAAATGCCCTCCCAGAAGGGTCATGCTGGAGTTTTCCACCTTTATACCGCACAGGTAGATTTCCCTGGCCAGCTCTTCGACCACGCCCGGGCGGTTGCCTCCCACGGCGGAAATTATGTACTCCTTGTCCATAAGACTATCCCTTCATTTTATTTTTACCTGAATTGAGCGTTTCATCGCTCAATTCAGGTTAAATATATCATGAAGGTGGCCCTGGTTCAATTTACCCGCGTATATTCGTATATTTTTCTTGAACCGGCGGATCCATGCCCGCCGCGACAAAACAGGGAGGAAGATGTATGAACCGGAAGGATCTTGTTATTTACTGCGGCCCGGCCATCTGGCCGGGCAACGATACCGGCCTGTCGAACAAGGTATTCAGAAAATCATGGGCACGGTTGATACAGAAGATTTACGAAGTAGATCCGCTATTATGCCCCAAATGCCAGGGACCAATGAAAATCATCAGTTTTATCGAAGAACAGGCCATCATCAAACAGATACTTCAGCACCTGGGTCTGTGGGAAATCCGCAACAACGGCCCGCCGCCGGTGCCTATGAATATTG